>NZ_JAAXYC010000221.1 GCF_018619185.1 Streptomyces sp. McG3
GGTGGTGGGGACGGGTGGCGGGGTCCGGGGCCCTGCGGCTGGCAGCGGTGCTGTCGCCACGCCCCGACGAGCGGGTGCGGACCGCGCTGTCCGACGCTCCCAGGATAGGTGTCGTCGCAGGCGGCGTGTCCGTTGCCCCGACGGGGTCGCGGTCGCCGCCCGGGACACCCGGGCCTCTATCCCCTTACCCAGTGGGCGGGCGGGGTATAGCGCGGGACGGGCTGGAGCGGCCTCTCGTGTTGTGGGGCCCGTCACTGCCATACTTACCAAGCCGTAGGTTACGGAACCGTAGCCACGGCCGTCCGCGTCTTCTCCCTCACCCTCAGAGGTATCCCCCCATGCCGAGCACTCCTCATGTGATCGACGAGACCGAGCCTCCCGGGGCGGCCGAGGCCGCGTTGCCCCCCGGCACGCTGGGCGGCGACAACAAGCGGTCGATCGAGCAGTTCGCGCTGCTGGCGTTCATCGTGGTGCCGTTCGTGGCCCTGGTCGCGGCGGTGCCGCTGGCGTGGGGCCGGGGGGTGAGCTGGCTGGACCTGGGGCTGCTGGTGGCGATGTACTTCATCGGCTGTCACGGGATCACGATCGGCTTCCACCGGTATTTCACGCACGGTTCGTTCAAGGCGAAGCGGCCGTTGCGGATCGCGCTGGCCGTGATGGGTTCGCTGGCGGTGGAGGGTCCCCTGGTGCGGTGGGTGGCCGATCACCGCAAGCACCACCGGTTCTCGGACGCGGAGGGTGATCCGCATTCGCCGTGGCGGTTCGGGGAGAGCCTGCCGGCCCTGATGAAGGGGCTGTGGTGGGCGCACATCGCATGGATGTTCGACGAGGAGCAGACGCCGCAGCAGAAGTACGCCCCCGATCTGATCAAGGACCCGGCGATCCGGGGCATCTCGCGGCACTTCCTCTCCTTCACGATCGTCTCGCTCGCCATTCCGCCGCTGGTCGGGGGGCTGGTGACGATGTCGTGGTGGGGTGCGGCGACGGCGTTCTTCTGGGGTTCGCTGGTGCGGGTGGCGCTGCTGCACCATGTGACCTGGTCGATCAACTCGATCTGCCACGCGGTGGGCAAGCGGCCCTTCAAGTCCCGTGACCGGTCGGGGAACGTGTGGTGGCTGGCGGTGCTGTCGTGCGGTGAGTCGTGGCACAACCTGCACCACGCGGACCCGACGAGCGCCCGGCACGGTGTGATGCGGGGGCAGATCGACTCCAGTGCCCGGCTGATCCGCTGGTTCGAGATGGCGGGCTGGGCCACGGATGTGCGGTGGCCGGATGCCGAGCGTATCGACTCCCGGCGCACGTCCGTTCCGGCCGACGCGGCATGATTGACGACGTGGCGACCGACGGCAGCACGAGCAGCGAGAAGAGCAGGACCTCCCCCTCCCGCCGGGCCCGGCGGGTCCGGATGACGGGCAAGGAGCGCCGCGAGCAGCTGCTGGACATCGGGCGCGCCCTCTTCGCCGACAAGGGTTTCGAGGGCACTTCGGTGGAGGAGATCGCGGCGCGTGCCGGGGTGTCCAAGCCGGTGGTGTACGAGCACTTCGGCGGCAAGGAGGGCCTGTACGCGGTGGTGGTCGACCGCGAGATGCGTCAGCTGCTGGACATGGTCAACGGGGCGCTCACGGCGGGCCACCCTCGCGAGCTGCTGGAGCAGGCGGCGTTCGCGCTGCTGGACTACATCGAGTCGTACACGGACGGTTTCCGGATCCTGGTGCGGGATTCGCCGGTGGCGCAGTCGACGGGCACGTTCGCGTCGCTGATCAGTGACATCGCCACGCAGGTGGAGGACATCCTGGGTCTGGAGTTCAAGGCCCGGGGCTTCGATCCGAAGCTGGCCCCGCTGTACGCGCAGGCGCTGGTGGGGATGGTGGCGCTGACGGGCCAGTGGTGGCTGGACGTGCGCAAGCCGAAGAAGGCCGAGGTCGCCGCCCATCTGGTGAATCTGTGCTGGCACGGGCTGGAGAACCTGGAGGCGAAGCCCCGGCTGATAGGGCACCGGAAGAACTGATCCTCGCAACCTGTTCGCTCAGGAACTCCAGCCGGTTGCCGGCCGGGTCGTGCGCGTAGAAGCGGCGGTGGCCGGGGAGGGCCCCGTCCCACTCGACGGCGACGCCGTGGGCCTCCAGGTGGGCCGCGTACGCCACGATCCCCGTCACGCGCAGGCCCGGGTGGGCCTTCTTCGCCGGGTGGAAGTCCTCCTCGATGCCCAGGTGGAGCTGGACCGGGCCGGAGGCGAACCAGCAGCCGCCGCGGGCGGCGAGCACCGGGGGTTTCGGGATCTCGGTCATGCCCAGGGCGCCGGCGTAGAAGGCGCGCAGGGCGTCCTCGGAGCCGGGCGGGGCGGCCAGCTGTACGTGGTCGACGGCGGCGAGGCCCACCGGAGCGGTCATGGCTTCTCCTTGCGGGCGACGGCGAAGATGCGGCGGAACGGGAAGACCGTGCCGTACGGGCCGGGCGGATAGGCGTCGCGGAGCAGGTCGCGGTATTCGGTGAGGAAGGCGTCGCGGGCCGCCGGATCGTCGGCCAGGGCGGTGAGGACGGGGCGCAGCGCGGTGCCCTTGACCCAGTCGAGGACCGCGTCGTCACCGTGCAGGGTCTGGAGGTAGGTGGTCTCCCAGACGTCGGCGGCGCAGCCCAGGTCGCGGAGGCGGGTGAGGTAGTCGGTGGGGTCCAGGGCGGAGGCGGTGCGGTCGCCGATGCCGTGGAGCAGGGGGCGCCAGCGGTCGGATGCGCGGAGGGCGGCCAGGAGGGTGTGGCTGGGGGCGGTGAAGTTGCCGGGGACCTGGAAGGCGAGGGTGCCGCCGGGGGTGAGGGCGTCGAGCCAGCGGGGGAAGTGTGCGGCGTGGCCGGGGATCCACTGGAGTGCGGAGGTGGAGACGATCAGGCCGTACGTCTCGGTGGGCGTCCAGGTCACGGCGTCGGCCTCGGCGAAGTCGAGCAGGGGCGGCCGGGCGTGGGCGGCGGCTTCGGCGAGCATCTCGCGCGAGGTGTCGTAGCCGGTGATCCGGGCGCCGGGCCAGCGGTCCGCGAGGAGGGCGGTGACGTTGCCCGCGCCGCAGCCGAGGTCGGCGATGCGGGGCGCGGGGTGGCCGGGGAGGTCGCCGATGCGGGCCAGGAGGTCGTGGAAGGGGCGGGTGCGGTGGTCCGCGTGGCGCAGGTACTGCTGCGGGTCCCAGGAGGGCTGGTCGGGTGCGGTCATGGGGAACAGGATCACGCCCAGAATCTCTTGATGTCAAGACACTTGAATTCAAGAGACTTCATGTCGAGGGACCCTCTACACTGATCGACATGGAGGACGAGGTCGACCGACTGGTCGCTGCATGGCGCCGAGAGCGCCCCGACCTCGACGTGGAACCACTCGAGGTGCTCAGCCGCGTCTCCCGCCTGGCACGCCACCTCGACCGGGCCCGCCGCATAGCCTTCTCCGAGCACAACCTGGAGCCGTGGGAGTTCGACGTGCTCACCTCGCTGCGCCGCGCGGGCCCCCCGTATCAGCTCTCCCCCGGCCAGCTCCTCACCCAGACCCTGGTCACCTCGGGCACCATGACCAACCGCATCGACCGGCTCACCAAGAAGAACCTCGTCGAGCGGCTGCCCGACCCGAGCGACCGGCGCGGCGTCCTCGTCCGGCTCACGGCCGAGGGGCGCGACAAGGCCGACCAGTCGCTGGCCGGACTGCTCGACCAGGAACGCGCCATCCTCGGCGAGCTCTCCCGCCATCAGCGCGGCGAACTGGCCGGGCTACTGCGCCAGTTGACTGCCCCGTTCGACAACATTCCCACTTAGGACCTGCGGCTCGGCGGGGCCGACCCCTGCCCGGCGGGCCAGCGCCACCGCGGCCAGCGTCGAGTGCACCCCCAGCTTGCCCAGTACGTTCTGCATATGGGTGCGCACCGTGTGCGGGGACAGGAACAGCCGCTCGGCGACCGCCTTGCGGCCGAGCCCCGCCACCATGCAGCGCAGCACCTCCCGCTCCCGGGGCGTCAGCGACTCCACCAGCCGCTCGCTCTCGGTGCGGTGCTTGCGGGCGGCGGTCAGCTCCCGCAGTACGCCGGTGAGCAGCGCGGGCGGCAGATGCGTCTCGTCGCGCAGCACGCCCCGTATCACCGCCAGCAGCCGCTGCAGCGAGCAGTCCTTGGCCACCCAGCCCGAGGCGCCCGCCTGGAGCGCCCGTGCGGCGGCCCGCGGGTCGTCCTTCTCGGCGAGCACCACCGACCGGACGGCGGGCCGGCCCGAACTGACCCCGGCGACCAGGGAGATGCCGTCGACGACGCCCGTCTCCTCCTGCCGGGGCCCGGGGACGGCGTGCGCGCCGCCGGCCGTCAGGGCGCCCAACTCGGCGTCCACCAGCAGCACGTCGTAGCCGCGCCCCTCGGCGGCGGCGCGCTCCAGGGCGCGCAGCGCGGCCGGGCCGCTGCCCGCCGCGGACACGTCCACGTCGGGCTCGGCCGCGAGGGCCGCCGCGAGCGACTCGGCGAAGATGCGGTGGTCGTCGACCACCAGAACCCGGATACGCGCCACAGAACCCCCATCGGTGGGGGCGGACAGCTGCGGGTACGGCGCCCGGAGGCCTCGGTGCGGCCCGCTGTGCTCCGGCCGCCGCCTTCGCACCGCCTGCCGCCCCGCCCCCGGGCGCCGTACCCGGCTCTCTCGCTCCCCTGAATGAGCACCGGCCCCCACCGGTGCTGAGCATCAGCGTACGGGTGGGGGCCACGGGGGGAAGGCGATTCGCCGAACTGGTTGCCCCGGGTGTTTAGGGTGTGCTTCATGTTCCGTCTTGAGACAGAAGTAGACAAAGAACGTCGTATTCTGCTGAGCGGGCGTCTGCACGAGGACAACATCGCGGCCGCGGCCGGCCTGCGTGCGCTGCTCTCCACCTCCGCCGAGCACGAAGTTCCGCTGGAGGTCTGGGCGTCGGACGAGCACGGGGCCCTGGCCGGTGGGCTGACCGGGCGGACCTGGGCGTACTGGCTGCATGTCGATCTGCTCTGGGTCGACGCCCCGCACCGGGGCTGCGGCCTCGGCGCGCGCCTGCTCGCCGAGGCCGAACGGACCGCCCGCACCGAGCGCGCCTGCACCCGGTCGCGGCTGGAGACCTGGGACTTCCAGGCCCCCGGCTTCTACCGTCGACAGGGGTACGAGGAGATCGGCCGGGTCACGGACTACCCGCCGGGTGTCACCGAGTTCATCCTGGTCAAGGAGCTGTGAACCCGGTGCGCCGCGGCGGGCTCAGCGCAGTCGGCGCGCCCCGGGCGAGGGGATGGCGTCGAAGATCCCCGGGGCCGTGTGTCCGGCCGCCGCGAACGCCTCGCTGACGGCCTTGGCCACGGTGTCGGCCGCCGTCTCCTCCACCAGGACGACCGCCGAGCCGCCGAAGCCGCCGCCGGTCATCCGCGCACCGAGCGCCCCGGCCTCGTTCGCCGCCTCGACCACCAGGTCCAGTTCGGGGCAGGAGACCCGCAGATCGTCGCGGAGCGAGCGGTGGCCCTCGTTCAGGACGGGGCCCGCGGCGCGTACGTCGCCCGCGTCGAGCAGCGCGATGACCTGCTCGACCCGGCGGTTGTCGCCGACGACATGGCGCACGTAGCGGACGACGGACTCGTCCGCCCCGGCGTCGGCGAGCGTGGTGAGGGCCGCGGCGAGGTTCTCGTGACGCAGGTCGCGCAGCATCGGTATGCCGAGCAGCCGGGCGCCCTCCTCGCAGCCGGCCCGGCGCTCCGCGTACGCCCCGTCGCCGAGCGCGTGCTTGACCCGGGTGTCGACGACCAGCAGCGTCAGGCCCTGGGCGGCCAGGTCGAAGGGGACCTGGCGCAGGGAGAGGTCGCGGGTGTCCAGGTGGAGGGCGTGGCCCTCGACGCAGCAGGCCGAGGCCATCTGGTCCATGATCCCGCAGGGCACGCCGACGAAGTCGTTCTCGGCGCGGCGGCCGACGACGGCGAGTTCGGGTCCGGTGAGGCCCAGGTGGAAGAGGTCGTTCAGGGCCAGCGCGGTGACGACCTCCAGGGCGGCGGAGGAGGAGAGTCCGGCGCCCGTGGGCACGCTGGAGGTCAGCGCGATGTCCGCCCCGGTGACCGGGTGCCCGGCCTCGCGCAGCGCCCAGAGCACCCCGGCGGGGTAGGCGGCCCAGCCGTGGCCGGAGTGCGGGGCGAGTTCGTCGACGCGCAGCGAGACGACGCCGCCGGGGACGTCGGAGGAGTACAGGCGCAGGACGCCGTCGTCGCGGCGGGAGACGGCCGCGACGGCGGTGTGCGGGAGGGCGAGCGGCATGACGAAGCCGTCGTTGAAGTCGGTGTACTCGCCGATCAGGTTCACTCGTCCGGGTGCCGCCCAGATGCCGTCGGGCTCGCCCCCGTACAGCTCGGCGAAGGTGGCGGCGGGGTCGGTCCCGGACAGCTCCACGGAGGTCGCGGGCGGCTCGGTGGTCTCGCTCATGGGGTGGTCGTGTCCTCTCGGCGGGCGAACTGCCAGGCGTCGGCGATGATTCCGGCCAGGTCGGCGCGGGAGGGCTGCCAGCCGAGGCGCTCGACGGCGGTGGCGGCGGAGGCGACGAGGACGGCCGGGTCGCCGCCGCGGCGGGGGGCGGCCGTCTCGGGGACGGGGTGGCCGGTGACCTTGCGGACGGTCTCGATGACCTCGCGGACCGAGAAGCCGTTGCCGTTGCCGAGGTTGCAGATCAGGTGCTCGCCGGGGGCGGCGGCCCGAAGGGCCAGCAGGTGGGCGTCGGCGAGGTCGGCGACGTGGATGTAGTCGCGGACGCAGGTGCCGTCCGGGGTGGGGTAGTCGTCGCCGTAGACGGAGATCGACTCGCGCTGTCCCAGGGCTACTTGGAGGACCAGCGGGATGAGGTGGGACTCGGGCGCGTGGCGTTCGCCGCACCTGCCGTAGGCCCCGGCCACGTTGAAGTAGCGCAGCGAGACGGCGGCCAGGCCGTGGGCGGTGGCCTCGCCGCTGATCATGTGGTCGACGGCGAGTTTCGACGCGCCGTAGGGGCTGGTGGGGGCGGTGGGGTCGGTCTCGGTGATGGGGCTGGAGACCGGTTCGCCGTAGGTGGCGGCGGTGGAGGAGAAGACGAGGGTGCGCACGCCGTGCTCGCGCATCGCGGCGAGCAGGGCGGTGGTGCCGCCGACGTTGTTGACCCAGTACCTCTCCGGGTCGACGACGGACTCGCCGACCTGGGAGAAGGCGGCGAAGTGCAGGACGCCGTCGTAGGAGGGGTCCAGATGGCGGGCGGCGTCCTGGATGCGGCCCTCGATGAACGCGGCTCCGGCCGGGACGCCCGCCCGGAAGCCGGTGGAGAGGTCGTCCAGGACGGTCACCGTGTGCCCGGCCTCCAGCAGATGCTGGGCGACGACGCTGCCGACGTAGCCGGCGCCGCCGGTGACCAGGTACTTCTTCGGGAGCTCGCCGACGTTCGGGGAATCGCTCACTTGCTCGCTACCTCTCGCAGTCGCTCGGCCGCGGCCTCCGGCGGCACGTCGTTGATGAACACGCTCATGCCGGACTCGGACCCCGCGAGGAACTTCAGCTTGCCGGAGGTCCGGCGAATGGTGAAAAGCTCCAGGTGCAGGGCGAAGTCCTCCCGTCCGGGGACCCCGAACGGCGCCTGGTGCCAGGCGGAGATGTACGGGGTCGGCGGTTCGCCGGGTCCGAAGATCCGGTCGAAGCGCCTCAAGAGTTCCAGATAGACCTGTGGGAACTCTGTCCGCGCCTCCTCGTCCAGCTCCCGCAGGTCGGGGACGCGGCGGCGGGGGTGGAGGTGGACCTCGTAGGGCCAGTGCGCCGCGTACGGGACGAAGGCGGTCCAGTGGTCGGTGGCGAGGACGACCCGCGAGCCGTCCTTCTCCTCGCGGGCGACCACGTCGTCGAAGAGGTTGCGGCCGGTCTCCTCGCGGTGGCGGGCGGCCGAGCGGAGCATCAGCTCGGTGCGCGGGGTGACGAAGGGGTAGCCGTAGATCTGGCCGTGCGGGTGGCCGAGGGTGACGCCGATCTCGGCGCCCCGGTTCTCGAAGCAGAAGACCTGGGTGACCTGGTCGAGTGCGGCGAGTCCGGCGGTGCGGTCGGTCCAGGCGGCGAGGACGAGGGCGGCCTGTTCCTCGGTGAGGTCGGCGAACGACGCGTCGTGGTCGGAGGTGAAGCAGACGACCTCGCAGCGGCCGGAGTCGCCGGCGAGGGAGGGGAAGCGGTTCTCGAAGACGGCGACGTCGTAGTCGCTGTCGGGGATCTCGCCGGCGCGTCCGTCGCGCGTGGGGCAGAGCGGACAGGCGTCGGCCGGCGGGTGATAGGTGCGTGCCTGGCGGTGCGAGGCGATGGCGACCGCGTCACCGAGCAGCGGGTCGCGGCGGATCTCGGACGAGGTCGAGACGGGATCCAGCAGGCGGTGGTCGACGGCGTCGCGGACGGTGTCGTCCGCGGAGTCGTAATAGATCAGCTCACGGCCGTCGGCCAGGGTCGTAACCGTCTTCTTCACCAGGGTCCTCCACCCATTCCTCCCAACATAATCGCACATAACAAATCACAAGCAAACACGCGCGTCAATGACCGCGAGCATCCGCACCCCAGGGGCGGCATACCCGGACATTCACCCGCACTCGATCACGATCGAACAAAGAACCCCAACGAGACTGTTCATTTCTCGAACACATAGGCGTAAGTTCCGACGGGTTCAGTTCGCGCAACGAAGCGAGTACCCCCCATGCACACACTTGCCGAAGGGCTCCGGCTCCCCACGAACGGGCTCGACTACGCCATCCTGGCGATCTACTTCGTCGTCGTGCTCGGCATCGGCTTCGCGGCCCGTGCCAGTGTGAAAACGAGCCTCGACTTCTTCCTCTCCGGACGGTCACTGCCCGCCTGGGTGACCGGGCTCGCCTTCGTCGCGGCGAACCTCGGCGCCACCGAGATCCTCGGCATGGCGGCCACCGGCGCGCAGTACGGCGTCGCGGTGGTGCACTGGTACTGGATCGGCGCGATCCCGGCCATGGTCTTCCTCGGCCTGGTGATGATGCCGTTCTACTACCGCTCCAAGGTGCGCTCCGTGCCGGAGTTCCTGCTCCAGCGGTTCGACAAGTCCGCGCACCTGCTCAGCTCCGTGCTCTTCGCCTTCGCGGCGATCCTCATCGCGGGCGTCAACCTCTACGCCCTGTCGATCGTCGTGGAGGCGCTCCTCGGCTGGCCCCAGTGGGTCGCGATCGTCGTCGCGGGCCTGTTCGTGCTGGTCTACATCACGATCGGCGGGCTCTCCTCGGCGATCTACAACGAGGTGCTCCAGTTCTTCGTCATCCTGGCCGCGCTGATCCCCCTCACCGTCCTCGGCCTGAAGCGGGTCGGCGGCTGGGACGCGATGAGCGACTCGCTGACGAAGCAGCACGGCGGGGACTTCATGACCGCCTGGGGCGGCACCGGCATCGGTGACGCCAACCCGCTGGGCGCCAACTGGCTGACGATCATCCTGGGTCTCGGCTTCGTGCTGTCCTTCGGCTACTGGACGACGAACTTCGCCGAGGTGCAGCGCGCCCTGTCCGCGAAGAACCTCTCCGCCGCCAAGCGCACCCCGCTGATCGCCGCCTTCCCGAAGATCTTCATCGTCTTCGCGGTGATGATCCCGGGGCTGGTCGCCGCCGTGATCGTGCCCAAGATCGGCACCCCGGACTCCGACCTCACCTACAACGACGCGATACCCCTGCTGATGCAGGAGCTGCTGCCCAACGGCGTGCTCGGCATCGCGGTGACCGGTCTGCTCGCCGCGTTCATGGCGGGCATGGCGGCCAACGTGTCCTCGTTCAACACGGTGTTCACCACCGACATCTGGCAGCGGTACGTGGTGAAGGACAAGCCCGACGCCTACTACCTGCGCTTCGGGCGGCTGATCACGGCGATCGGTGTGCTGGCCTCGATCGGCACGGCGTTCATCGCCGCCAGCTTCTCGAACATCATGAGCTACCTCCAGACGCTGTTCTCGTTCTTCAACGTCCCGATGTTCGTCGTCTTCATCATCGGCATGTTCTGGAAGCGGGCCTCGATGAAGTCCGGTGTCTGGGGCCTGGTCGCGGGCACCGGGGCCGCGATGGTCAACTACTTCTGGATCTACAAGGGCGGGATCGTCGACATCCCGTCCGACCAGGGCGCCAACTTCGTCTCCGCGATCGTCGGATTCGTCGCCGGAGCCGTCGTCATGGTCGCCGTCACCCTCTTCACCGCGCCGAAGCCCGAAGCGGAACTGGCCGGTCTGGTGTACGGGACGGAGTCGCCGGACCCCGACGAGGCACTCGACGAGGCCGACAGCGCCTGGTACCGCAAGCCCGCGCTGCTCGGCTGGGGCGCGGTCGTCCTCGCCGCCGTCTGCTACATCCCCTACTCGCTCTGATCGGAGGAACTCACCATGTCCGACCTGCACAAGGAAGTCTCCGAGCTGGAGCGCAAGTCCGCCACCGCCGCCCGTCTCTTCGACATCCGGCGGATCATCGGCGGCCTGTTCGTGGTCTACGGAGTGATCGTCACCATCGCCGGCATCAGCCCGTCCGACGCCGACCTGAAGAAGGCCGAGGGCGTCCACATCAACCTGTGGACGGGCCTCGCCATGCTGGCGCTCGGCCTGTTCTTCCTGGTCTGGATGAAGCTGCGCCCGGCCGAGGCCCCGGCGGCCCCGGAAGCGGACCCGGCCCCGGGCCCGAAGCCGGAGTCCGACGCGGGCTGACCCGCCCCACCGCTCGTCCGCCGTGCCCGCAGGGGCCGTACGTCACCCGCGCTGTCCGGGGATGTACGGCCCCTGCCGCGTGCCGCCGTTGTCCGCGGCCCTCTCCAACAGTCCCGTACGGGCCGCGAGGGCGGCCGCCTCCAGGCGGGAGCCGACGCCGAGCTTCATCAGGACCCGCTGGACGTGGGTGCGGGCGGTGCTCGGGGCGATGTCCATGCCGGCCGCGATCAGCCGGGTGCCCTCGCCCTCGGCGACCCGCACCAGCACCTCCGCCTCGCGCGGGGTCAGCATCCGCAGCAGCCGCCGCCCCTCGTCGTCGGGCTGGGCCGCCGGGTTGAGCAGTTCGGCGAAGGCCCCCCGCAGCAGCAGCGGGGCGATGGCGCTCTCCCCCGCCCGCGCCTTGAGCATGGCCCGCTCGACGCCCTCGATGCGCTCGTCGTGCCGGACGTACCCCGCGGCCCCGGCGGCGAACGCCGCGGCGATCCCGCGCGGGCTGGGGACCGGTCCGAGGACCACCACCGCCACCTGCGGGCGCTCCTGGCCGATGCGTACGATCGGGTCGAAGACTCCGGGGGCGGCGGGCGAGGCCGTACCGAAAAGGCAGACCTCCGGGGCCCTGCTGACGACCAGTTCCGCTGCCCCGGACGTCGGCGCCGCCGCCGCGAGCACCCGGTGCCCGCGCAGCTTCAGCGCCGAGGCGAGTGCCTCGGCGAGCAGCCGGTGATCGTCGACCACCATGAGCCGCACACCCACGGTCCTCACCCCAAAACCCTTGTTACGCCCGGCCCCCCGGACTCCTGCCCCGGCAAGTTACACGCTTGTTCGACGCCGCGCGGCCCTTCCGTGGGAGAAGCCCCCCGGAATGCCGAATTCTGCGCCATTCGGGCCTCGTTGACCTGCGTTCATGGCTCGTTGACCGGCACGTCGCGATCACTTCGCGGGCGGAAAACGATCGGCCCCGCCGGTGAGGTGATCGACCGGCGGGGCCTGGCACTGCGGGACGCTCCCCTGGGGAGCGCGGTGATCAGTCGGCGCGGTAGGCGACGACGAGGTAGCGCTTCTCGTCGGGGTTGACGGTGCTGGGCTTGTGGACCGAACTGCTCGCCATGAAGAACCGGCCGTCGGTGTAGAGGAGTTCGCCCGTGTCGACGGAGAACCGCTTCTCCGCCTCCCGGACGGTCTCGTCGCTCGGGTTCTCCATCAGCAGGGTCTGCTCAAGGGTCTCGCCGTCGATGGAGACGACCTGGCCGCCCTTGTCGTAGGGGCCCTCCTTGTAGGCGATGATGCTGGTGCCGTCCATCCGGAGCGGCGTCAGGGTGTGGCGGTCGCCCGCGTCCGCCCGGCCGCCGAGGAGCTTTCCGGTGGTCAAATCGAAGGCGACGATCTCGTTCGTGTCGCCGTACTCGCTGGTTCCGTCGTGCCTCTCGGTCGGCAGGTAGAGCCGGTTGTTGCCGACGGCCATGTGCTTGCACTGCTCGACGTCCGTGGAGCCGCATTCCGCCGCGTACTTGTCCGCGTCGGCGGGGATGCGGACGATCAGCTTGCCGGTGGCCGCGTCGATCGAGAAGAAGTCGGAGATGCTGCTGCCGTCGCCTGCGGTGTCGCCGACGTCGGCCGCGACCACCAGCGGCTTGGTGGAGACGATGCTCGCGTAATCGACGCCCGCGGGCATCTGGTACGAGGACAGCGGCGCCCCGGTCGTCGGGTTCAGCGCCTGCACGGTGAGCTGCGGGCTGTCGGACGTGCCGCACCTGCGGACCACGGCGAGGGCTTCGCCTCCCGCGTAGCCGCGGTCGTAGCAGCCGTCCGCGCCGACCTTCGGCTTCCAGAGTTCGGCGCCGTCGGCCAGCTTGAAGGCCGCGCCGCCGGAGGTTCCGCCCGCGGCGACGGTGGTCCCGCTGAGCGTGACCTCGTCGAAGCGGATCGGCCGGTCACCGCCGGTGGCGGAGGTGACGCTCTTGCTCCACAGGAGCTTGCCGGCGCTCAGGTCGATCACGCCGACCTGGTTGCACGACGGGTACTTGTTCTCCTTGGTCGCCTTCGTCTCCTGGAAGACGATGGCCGCCTTGTAGTCCTTGCTCGTGTGCCGGGACACGGTGCAGATGTCTCCGGCCAGCGGGAAGGACCAGAGCTTGGTGCCCTTGTCGCGGTCGTAGCCGGTGACCTCGGCGATGCCGGACTTGACGTACGCCTTGTCGGTGACCCAGGAGCCCGCGACCGTGGTGATGTCGGTGACCACCGGCTCCGGGAACTGGAAGGCGACCTTGGACTTGGTGTTGGCGGGCGCCTTCTCCGCGCCGCCGGCCAGGCCGCCCTCGCCGCCCTTGCCCTCGCCGCCGGTGGCGCCGGACGAGGAGGCCTCGTTCGTGCCGCCCTTGTCGTCGCCGGTGGAGGCGTAGATGATCCCGCCGCCGATGATCAGCACCACGGCGACGGCCGCGGCGACGATGATCTGCATCTGGGTGGAGAACTTCTTGCCGCCGTCGCCGGCCGGCTGCGGGGCCCCGTACTGCGGCTGCATCGGCTGGGTCGGGTAGCCGTACCCCTGCTGGGGCATCCCGGGCTGTCCGGGTCCCTGCGGGTAGCCGTAACCCTGCTGCGGGGCCTGGGGGTAGCCGTAACCGTTGGGCTGCGGCGCGGGCGGGGTGGGGTAACCACCGGCCGGCGGCGGGGTGCCGTAGCC
>NZ_JAAXYC010000222.1 GCF_018619185.1 Streptomyces sp. McG3
AGATGTGTATAAGAAACAGCCTCCGGAGACATGCCGCGCCGTCACTACGTGACGGAGAGTTGCACCGTCGCTCCGCGACGGTTTGTAACGCCGCTCCGCGGCGTTACAGGCTGGCTAGGGCGGGGAACGAGTGCCGGCCCTCGCTGGCCCGTTACGTAATTGGAGTAGCGGCATCGTTTGGCTTTGGTGCTCTCATACGCTCTTGACCTGCGGTTTTATCTCTTGGGGTGCTCGACTGCTAGTGACAAGGTGGAGCTGACTTGCGTTGAAGCGCCCTCCGGGCGCCTCTCCTTCACCTGATGTGTACCCATTATGTAACGCTCTCAGGCCGGTACATAATTTATGTAACGGCTACTCTTCGTGCTGGGTGTAGTGGTCTGGACCTCTTGTGAAACACTCGATGCCCGAAAAGGTGACAGAAAATCTCCCAGAGGGATTATGTAACTCACCGAGAGCGGCGCACATTTCTGGTGTATTCAATCGCGTTACATTATCTGCTTTCTGGTGGGGTGTTGGGTATTCTGTACTGATCCTCTCCGGATGGTGTTCTCCAAAGAGGTGAATCGTTGTGTCGCGAAGCAGAATATCAGGATCTAATTCGGAGCTCGTTTTTCTTGTGCTCGGGTTTCTTTGGTCGGCCCTCGTGGCGGTCGGCGTGAGAATGACATGGCTCTTCGTCACTCATGCCAGCAACGGAGTGAGCGCCACCCGTCAGTGTCAATGACCAGATCGCCGCGCCTGCGCCACTGACGCTCGGACGACGACGTTCGACTGACACTGCCCCGCAGACCATCAGCGTGCCTCCGCTGGGCGGCCTCACGGCACCGCGAGCCGGTGACCGTCGTGCGAGCGGGAGCAGCTGCCCGACGCGGTCGTACGACCGTTCAGACCCGGGCGACGTCCAGAACCGTCCAGCGACGTCCTCAACTCCGCTGCCCCGGCCGGATGCCCGCTCGCCGCCGGCAGCGCGCTACGCAGCTTCCGCCGCGCCGCAGCGCGAAATACCCCGCCGGTCCCGCCGACATCCACTACCCTGGTCAGACCGACGCGGGGTGGAGCAGCTCGGTAGCTCGCTGGGCTCATAACCCAGAGGTCGCAGGTTCAAATCCCGCCCCCGCTACCACGATCCGGCCCCCGGTGACATCACGTCGCCGGGGGCCGGAACCGTTCCGGAGCAGCGTTCCCGCGTCGTACGCCGTCGCGGGGGCGTATCCGGGGTGGCGTCACGCGTCAACGGGCTTTCCGGCTCCGACTGTTCGGGCCGCCGCGCGAGCACATGGTGGTGCCGGCCTCGGTGAGCAGGCGGTGGACGAAGCCGTAGGACCTGTTGCAGCCCTGGGCGAGGGTCCCTTGTCGTACGCCTTCTTCAGCTCGGCGCCGATCTTCTGTCGGGCCGGCCCTTTGATGTGGACGCGGATTCCCAGCATGTCGGCTCCCTTCAGGCTCGTGCTCGTACTCGTGAACGGCTGCGGCCGGCGCCGCGGTGGGCCGGGCGCGGCGCCGGGCGGCTCACCGGCGGGCAGCGGCGCCGACGTCGCCCGCGTTGACCAGCGCCGCCCTCAACTCCCCCACCCCGTGGGGTAGTTCGCCGGGGGACAGCGCGGTTGCGGCGTCCAGCAGGGCGCGGGCGTTGCGTCGTACGGCCGTCTCCCGCCACGTCCCGGGCGCCTGGGCCACCAGCAGCGCGGCCAGCAGCAGGGCGTCGGCGCGGTCGGGGTGGGCGGCGGCGCGGTCGGCGACGAGATCGGCGTCGGTCAGGACCGGGGAGTGCTCAGCGCTCGCCCGCATCAGCTCCAGCCACACAGTCTCCTCCACGGCCGCGTCCGCGAAGGCACCCGCACCGGCCAGCGCCCCCTGTGGCAGGCTGGCCGCGAGCGCGGCCCGCCACAGGTCCACCGCCGCCCCCACCCGCGTCTGCTCGGCCGGCGGGAGCGGGCCGTCGTCGCCGGTGTGCGGCGTGCGGGCGGCGATCGCCTCCAGCAGGCGGGAGACCGCGGCCACGCCGTCGCCGGGGCCGGCCGCCAACTCGGTCCACCAGGCGGCGGGTTCGCCCAGGAGGGCGGGGTCGGCCGGGAGGGCGTGCGCGAGGTGCTCGGCGGCGCCGGGCACCTCGCGCAGCGCGGCGAGGAGCTCGGCGCGGTCCAGGGCGGCGAGGAGCTGCCCGTCGGGGCCTCCCCAGCGCAGCCAGGAGGCGGCCGGCGACGGCCGGCCGGGCTCGATCCCGTAGAGGGCGGTGCGGTGGGCGGAGGCGAACGCGGGCGCGTACCGGTGCAGGGCCGGCAGGTGCACCCCGATCGCGGTGGCCACCGCCTCCTGGCCGGCGTGCGCGGCGAGGACGCCGGCGATCGTGTCCAGGACGTCCTCGGGCATCTCGCCGGCGGTACGGGCCCGGTGGACGGCGTACTCCAGCAGGCAGCCCAGCGACCGGACTTCCGGATCCGATCCCACCAGCGTCGGCGTCGTCGCCTCTCCTGCGGTTCCCGAAGCAGCGGCGCCCAGGCCGCCGGCCGGGGCCGGGGTAGCGGTGACCGAGGTGGTGGTGCCGTCCTTGGTCTCCGCGGCGGGGGCGGTGGCCCCGTCGGGGCGGGTGAGCGGGGTGACCAGTGCCTTCAGGTACGCCATGGCGTCCTTGTCCTGGTCACCGGCGAGGGCATCGGCGCGCCAGGCGGCGGTGAACAAGTCGAACAGCGCCTGGTCGGCGAAGAACACCCCGGCGGGCCGGCGCCGTACGCCGTCGGAGCCGACGGTGGGGGCGATCTCGCCGAGGCCGCGGCGTACCTCGAGCGCTGCGGCGACGGCCGCCGGCAGCGCGCCGGAGGGGAAGGCGCCGGGGTGGTCGGCGTGGACGGCTGCCGCGGCGAGGTAGAACGCGGCGAGCTCCGGCAGCTTGAGGGCGGCCAGGACGGCGGGCACGTCGGTCGTCCAGGTGGCCGGGTCGGCGGCGACGAGGCGGTGCAGCACCATGGCGTACCCGTCGTCGCCGGCGTCCGGGGCGGCGGCGATCCGGGCCGCGGTGGCCACCGGCCCTTGTCCGGCCGCCAGTTCCACCAGGTTCTCGGCCTGAAGGGCCGTGGTGGTCTTGCTCTGTTCCAGCACGGCCTGGGCGCGTGGGTCGGACGGGCCGGCGGGCTCCAGGCGGCGCAGCGCCTGGAGGAACGGCTCCCAGCCCTGAAGGACCGTGGAGGTCAGGACGGGCGACCAGTCCCACACCCGCAGCCAGCCGACGAGCGGCTCGGCCCTCCCGTCGGCCTGGTCGGCGTCGGCGGGCAGCACCTCCTCGACCAGGGCGGCGGGCGGCGGGGTGCCCAGGGCCGTACGGACGTCCGACTCCAGCTGCGCTGTGTGCTCGGGCGGGCAGGCGGCGAGGAGCAGCTCGACGAGGCGGGCCGGCTCCGGGTCGGGACCGGCGGCCAGGGCCTGCGGGACGAGCGCGAGGCCCTCCTGCCACCATTCCTGGCCGTCCAGGGCGCCGGCGGCCGGTGGACGGTGGGCGAGGTGCGCGGCCATCAGGCGGGTGTGGAGGCGGGCATCGAGGCCGGCCACCCGCCGGAACTGGCGGGTGCGCTGGGCCAGGCCGGTGCCGGCGTCCGCGTCCGCCGCGGCCACGTCCAGCACGGCGCGCGCCAGCCGCGGCCCGCCGAACGCCGCGGTGTCACCGAGGCGCACCCGGTCCAGGTCGGCGTGGAAGACGACCGGCCGGGCCTCCTCGGCGGTCAACTCGACATCGTGGGCGAGCAGTTTGGCCAGGACCACCCGGACGGCGCCGATGTTGCGGTGCGCGGGGCCGCGGTGGCCGGCCGGGTAGGCGGTGCATGCCAACTCCCGTACCAGCATGGCGACGTCGTGATCGGGTAGACGGAACGCGCCTTCCAGGGCGGCCAGCTCGCGCATCTCCTTCTCGTCCACCACACCGGCCGCCGCAGGCTCCCCGGCGGCGCCGCCGGAGGTCTGTGTCTCGGCGGCGGCGCGTTCGGCGACGGTCCGCAGTGCCAGGTGGCCGGTGTGCTCGTCCTCGACCGCGCCGGTCAGCAGCTCCTCCACCACACCGATCCACTGCCCCGTCCGCTCGGCGCGCGGAACCGCGCGGGCCCACCTCGCGGCCAGGCGCAGGGTCGCCCCCACCTCCAGGCCGCCCCCGTCCCGGACACCGGGGCCGGCCAACACGGCCTGGAGCTGGGCGGCATCGACGGCGTCCCAGCGGCGTACGGCCACGCCCAGCAGCGCGTTAAGGGCGAGGCGGCCGGTGGCGGCGATCTGCTGGGCCCGCAGGACACCGGGGGCACCCTGGTCGGCGGGCTCGCTCAGCCAGGTGCGGACGGCATCCGGGTCGGCGGCGGCGACGTGGTCGAGGAACGGGGCGGCCGGCCACCGTCCGCCGGCCGCCCCGTCCGGCATCAGCAGGTGCGGCGCGTGCTCCTGCAGCACGTTCAGCCACGCCGTGGCCGGGCCGGAGCGGAAGAAGTAGTCGGTGGCGCGCGGGTCCGCCCAGCCGGCGAGCTCCTTCGCCTCGGTGGCTTCCGGGTGTTGGAGGGCGACCAGCTCCAGGACACGGGCCGCACGGTCCGGGAGCGGCACCAGCAGGTTGCGGGCCGCGCCGAGGATGTCCGCGTACAGGACGGCGGCCTCGCCGGCGTGGGCCGCACGGCCGTGCAGGATCCCCGAGGCCACCCCGTAGACGGTCCCCCACACATCCAGCGCCGTCTCCTGCGCCGCACCGAGCTCCACCTCCATCAGCCGCTCGACGATGCCCCGCGCCCGCGCCTGGTGATACCGGCCCGGGCGGTTGAGCTCGTCGCGCAGCACGTCCGCGGCGGCCGTCACCCGCTCCCACGCCGCACTCGCCCCGGCGGACGCGCCACCAGCCGCGTCGTCGGCATCGGCGGTGCCGGCTTCGGCGGCCGGCCCGTCGGACGGGGAGGCCGCACCGGCCGAGGGCGCGGCGCCTGCCGGGACGGCCGGCCCGGCCGGCCCGTCCGGCCCGGAAACCTCGGCGGCGGGGGGCGCGACGGCATCCACCGCGGCCAGCAGGCCTTCCGCTGCGGGCTTCAGTCCCACCGTGACCGGGGCACCGGGCAGGCCCAGCAGCGCGTCCGCCGCGGACCGCACACACGCCGCGGCCACCTCCGCCGGCCGTACGAACCCCGCCCCGGCCAGGACCCGGTGGGCGTCCCGCAGCAGCCCCAACGCCCGTACGCCCGCCTCCCCCTGCGCCGTCAGGGCGTCCGCGAGGACGTCGTCGACCTCGGGCAGCACGCTCGCGCCGGCCGGCGCCACCTCGTCGCTCATCCCCGCACCGTAGACCCGCCGGCCACCACCGGCGGACCGGCTATGGCGAATCCGCCATAGCCACCCGCCCGACCTGCCGCTCCTCCCCACGTGCCGGCCGCCGACACCGCCCTGCCCGCCTCGGCGCGCACCGAGGCAAGGCGGTCGTACGACACGGCCGGCTGCTGCTCGTCACCACGGCCGGGTCCCGGTGGGCACCCGGCGTACGGCCTCGCCCGGGGCGCAGCACATGGCGGGCGTCGCCGTACGGCCGCACGCTCTCGCATGGGCGCGTGCGTGAAAGTGTGTGAATTTGTGAAAGCCCCTCAGGCGGCGCCCAGTGCCCTGGTGGTCAGGTTGGTGCGCAGCCGCGGCAAGGGCGGACGGGGAGCAGCGCTTCGATCGGGAAGAGGCCGGCCGTTGGCCGGCGGGGGCGTGCCCCCTGTCGGGGGCCGCGTGCGGGGTAAGGCCGGGTCCCTTTCGGGACCCTGGTCGGCTCGGGTGCGGGACCGGGGCTGTTGGCCCCGGAGCGGGTGGGCCCCCGGCACCGTCCTCCCGGTGCGGGGGCCCATGTGTGTTTCCGGTGTCGGCTGTGGTTTCGGCCGGTCGGGGGTCAGGTGCGCCGGCGCGGCATGCGCGTCCGGTGCACGAGCGGAATGCCGAGGCGGGCGGCCACGGTTTTTTCCAGGGCGGAGACGACGTGGCCGGGGGTGGCGTCACGCAGCGGGATCACCCAGTACTCGACCCACTCGTCCCGCTTCGACGTGCTGCCGTTGATGTGCAGGCCGAGCCTGGTCGCGGCGGCCCCCCGGTTCAGGGCCCGGGTGGGGGCGGTCTTCCCGCAGTAGCAGGCGTTGCCGTTGCGGTTGACCGCGATGTAGATGGCCTTGTCCTCGTACCCGGAGTCCTCGCCGATGGGGATCGGCTCGGGCTGCGGTTCGACGAGCCACTGGCCCGCGAGCCGGGCGAGCATGGCGTACCGCTCGTCGGTGATGACGACGACGCCGGCCCAGGTGGTGTCGGTCATCAGCGCGGCTCGCCCTCGGCGATGCGGGCGAGGTCGTTGCCCATGAAGCTGAGCTGCTTGAAGGACGGCTCCACGACGGTCCAGGAGAGTTCGGTGGTGGTGCCGTTCATCTTGCGCAGGGCGATCAGGTCGTCGAGGTCGGCGCCGGCCGCGGTGAGGGACATCTGGAAGGCCGTGAGGGCCTTGTCCTCCAGTTCGGTGGCGGTGGGATCGTTCTGGTAGCCCTCAGGGGCGAACCCGTGGTTGGCGGCGAGGCGCAGGTGGGCGTTGAAGTCGCTGCCCTTCCAGCCGTCCTGCTCGACGAGGTGGCCGTCGGCCCACCACCGCGGGCGCAGGTTGGCCCGGATCCGCTTGATCGCGTCGGCGAGCACCTGCCGGCCCTCCTTCGTGTCGAGGACGGTCTTGATGACCGTGCCGACGCCAGCGCGCATGACCTTGATGTTGCCCACGATCTGCTCGGCGGAGCCGCCTGGCGCGAGGAGGTAGCCGCTGGTGACGAGGGTGACCATGGCGATCACGCCGAGGAGCAGCCGGGCGGGGACGTCGCCGTTGTCGGCGCGCTCCAGGAGGTCGTCCACGGCCTGGTCGTTGTCGATGTTCTCGACGGACCACTCATGGTCGGCGAGGGCCTGCCACAGGCAGCCGGTGTCCAGCGCGGTGCGCACAGGCGCCAGCTTCTCCTTGGGGAGGCTGGAGTAGGAGCGCAGGCCGAGTTCGACGATCGGGCCGCTGCGGTGGGTGACCTGGAGGCGGCGCTTGTCGAGCTTCGCGGCCATGACCGCGTTCAGCCGGGGCTCCTTGCGGGTGAGCTGCTGAACGACGTACGTGAACCGCAGGTCGCGGAAGGCGGAGTTGAGTCCGAGGGACTTCATGGCGTCGGTGACGTCGGCGCGGCCGAGGAGGACGTCCCGCACGGCCTGGGCGTTGTCGCCGAGCTCGCCGGCATCGAACAGGGCGGTGACGATCTCCTCGGCGGTGACGCTGTTCTTCGAGGACGGATCGAACGACTTCACCCCGACGTTCATGCGCATCAGCAGCGAGCGGACCGCAACGGGGAAGCGTCCCATGCCCATGGTCGGGTTGTCGTCGGTGTAGCCGACGATGACCTGCACCGGGACGGTCATCGCGTTGAGGAGCCTGGCGGCCTGGTCGCGCTTGGCACAGGCGGCCCTGCTCGTGCCGGTGGCGGCGTTGATGTCGCGGTGGGCGTTCTTGACGATCTCCCGGACGAGATCCCGCCGCTCGGCGAGGGGAAGCCGCATGAGGTGGGACGGAAGCAGACTGTCGGGGTCCTTGGCGTTGGTGGGGCGGATCGAGCTGGACGGGACCTTGATGTCGGCGGTGCAGGACGCCCAGCGGCTGTTGCCGTCGACGAGGCTCAGGTCGTCGTCGGGGTGGCGTCCGGGGTTGAGGAAGGTGACAGGGACGGCCGTCAGGGGCCGCTCCACGATGCGCCGGCCGACTTCCTGCGGGTTGTTCTTCCTCACGCCCTTGGACGCCCGGTCGATGGCGGCGAGGAGGTCGTCCATGGCGTCGGCGTAGACGAGGGTGGCGTCGGTGTCGTGCGCGGTGGGCATGGACAGGACCCGCTGGTGGTCGCTGGTGTCCGGGTCGGCCGCGTAGTGGGCCTCGTCGAGGAGCCGGTCGTTCTCAATCGCGGGGGACAGCAGCAGCGTGTACGCGCGGTAGGTGATGACGCTCAGCCAGCCGGTCTCGACGCGGTGGCGCTCCAGGCGGGCGCCTTCGAGGAGTCCAGGCTCGACCGCTCCGAACGCGATCCGGCGGACGGCGGCAGGGGAGATCTGGACGCCGGCGCTCTCGAGGAACTTGATCGCCTTGGTGGTCTTGCTGACCGGCTCGACGCGGTGCTCGAACGGCGTCGAGCGGTCGCCGGAGCGGATGTCGATGACCTCGATGCCGTCGATGTCGTCGTGCTCGTCAGGGATGTCGATGGTGCTCACAGGGCCTCAATCGAATGGGCCGGCGCGAGGCGGGCTCGCGGCCGGTGACCGGCGTACGCGAGCAGAGCGCCATCGGAGCGCAACGCACCCGTGCCCGCCTGGTGAGGACCGCGGTCCGTCGCTGGGCTGACCCGGCGTCGCTTCGGTGACCCGCAGGCGGATCCGGGTACCCGCCCCGTGACGTGCGGGCGGCGTACTCAGGTCTTGCCGGTGGATACCGCGGTGTCCACCGGCTGCACAACAGGCCGCCCTCGGCGGCGACGATGACAAAAGGGTACGCCCATCCGAACGGGCGCAGTACGCGAGTTGACGGTCTTTCCGATCCGACCGGCTGCGACCTGCACGATCTCGCCCGACGGCCCGTCAGGGGCTGAGTGGGGGTCGCCTACCGTACGGCCGGCGGGTCACCTCGACGTCCGCTCCGCCGGGGCGCCGCGGACGACACCGTCGTACAGCCTCGCCACGGCGCGTACGGCGCGCGGCGGGTGGACGAGCAGCAGAACCGGACCCGTTCCACGACGTACGGAGACCCGCGCTTTCCCCCGGCTCCGGGAGCACGTCCGCCGTACGGCGGACGAATCCCCGGGCCGGGACGCCGAGTTGCGCTGGTCGCTCCCTCGGACCCGGTCGGCGCCGTACGACGCTCGCGCCGCCGGCGGCGTCCGCTCGAAGGCCTCCAACCCGCTCCAGCCGATCACCCATACGCAGATTTCGACCAGAACTGCAGGTCAACCACCGCACTAGGAAGGTCAGTTGACCCCTCGCGGGCGGTCCGGGGCGCGGCCGGGCGGAGAGCGGCGCGTCGAACGCCGGGCCGGCCGTTGGCCGGCGTGAGGCGTGCCCCCTGTCGGGGGCCGTGTGGGGGTGGGGGCCGGGTCCCTGCCGGGACCCTGGTCGGTGAGGTGCGGGACCGGGGCCGTCGGCCCCGGTGCGGGAGGAGGGGATGGTGCCGGTCGGCGCGTCGGGGCGGTCGGTCGTGGCGCTCACGGCACTGACAACAGGCCTGGCCAGGAGGGTTTTGGCACGGACGTCTCATTGTCAGACCCTGCCGGTAGCGTCGTTGGTGTCCACGGGCCCGCGCATACGGGAGAGCCCTGGAAACACGGTCCTTGCTTGGCGGCTGGCCATGTCCCAGGAGCTCCCGGTGTCCGGGTCCCCCGGCCCCCTCGTACAGGCAGCAGGAGAAACCCTTGGTCGCCGTCTACCTCGACACCAAGAGGCGCAGCAGCGAGATCCCGCCCCGCGGGGACCTGTACATGGCGATCACGGCGGGTGCCGCCGTCGCGGCGGTCCTTGTGGGGCTCGGCCTGGCGTCCCAGCCGCCGGCCGGCAGACCCCGGTCGTCGCTCCGGCGCCGTCCTGCCCGTCCCCGCCCAGCAGTTGCTGAACCGCCTCGGGGCGGGATGCGTCCGGGGTCCGGTCGGTCATAATGCCGACCGGCCCCCGGGAGCGGCCGGGAAGCCCCGCATACCCGGAGAGGTACCGGCGGACGGCGCAGCCCCTCGTGTCCCGCCTCCATGCCGGCCAGACGGGATACGCCGGCGGCGATGTCGACATGTTCGTGCGCGGCGCAGCCGGCCAACAACGCTCACTCACCGGACCGGCAGCGGGCGGGGAGGAGCACAGCACCGGTTCGCGGGCGGGCGGTGAGTAGCAGAACACCCCTCGTACCGGCACCCCGGCCGGGCGCCGGTGCGGTGGCGGGCATGCGCGTCGGTCCGGCACCGAGGGCGGTGCCGGACCGACGTGTCGGCGGGCGCGGGTCCAACGCGCCTGCCAGAGTCCTCAAAACGGGTTCGGGCTTGCGACCAGGAGCCGTCAGGAGGACACCGGCGGACTCGCCGCCGGTGCCGTGCTGTCCACCACCGTCTTGGTGGAGGGGCCCAGACCGCAAATCGGCTGGAACAAACGGTGGGCCGCCTCGGAGGCGGCGCCCCGGCAATTCACCGCCGACGTACCGGTGTTCCCGCCCCGGCCGGGCCGCTGATTCGGTTGCGAGGCGGGGAACACCCGCGAGGCCAGAACTTCTCATAACGGCTATAAGGGGCGCGGTGCGGGGCGGGGCGACCGCCGTGCGTGGAAGGCTTGTGCCGCGCAGCCCGATCACCGGCAGGGTCCAACTGCCCCTGGGCCGCGCACCCTTGCGACCAGTACCCCGGGCCCCGGCACTCTGCCGGCGGCCCCCGTCAGGACGGAGTCCTGCGCACCATGAGCGACACCTTCGCCTCCCGCCCAGCCACACCGGCCGCGCCCTGCTCCTGCACCCACACCGCCACCGCGGCGGCGGAGAGCGCCGAACCGGCCCCGGCGGCGGGGCGGTTCGGCCCCACGCACGCGCTGATCCTGCTGCTGTGCGTCCTCGCGCTGGGCAGCGGCCTGTTCCTCGCCGACACCCCGCTGGAGAGCGTCTTCACACTGCTGGGCGGCCTGGGCGCGATCGGCGCGGCCACCCTGGCCGCGGCCGGCGGCGGCCGCCGTCTGCTCGCCGTCCTCGCCGAGGCCGCCGTGCGCGACGCGGGCAAGTAGGCGGTCCGTCATGACCCATAACCCCGCCCGCGACGCGGAGCGCCCCTTCGCCCACCTCGCCGAACACCTGACCGCCCTGCGCCACACCGCACGGCTGCCCCAGCGCGCCGTGGCCCACGCCGCCAACATCTCCCGCAGCGCCGTCCAGCGCGCCGAGTCCGGCACCGCCGCCCCCACCCCGGCCGTCCTCGACGCCTACGTCCGCGCCTGCGGCGCCAGCCCGGCCGACCAGGACAAGGCCCGCCGCCTGTACGCCCTCGGCCGCACCGCCCAGCGCGGCAAGCCCCGCGCGCTCCAGGCGCCGGCCCCCAACCTCGTCCGCGACGCGCGCGACTTCAGCCTCGTCCTGGTCGAAACCTACGAACGGGCCGGCGCCCCGCCCCTGCGCGACTTCGACCGGCCGGGCCGGGCACGGGTGCCGCTCGCCACCGCCTGGCGGATCGTCAACCGCAAGGCCCTGCCCGCCAGCCGCGAGCAGCTGATCACGTTCTTCACCGTGTGCGGCATCCATCCGGCCGCACAGCGCCCGTACCTCGACGCCTACCAGCACGTCACCGCCCAGCGCGGCACCCGACCCGCACCCCCGCGCAGGCAGCTCACGCAGCTGATCCGCCGCAGCCACCCGGTCCCCCTGGCGTACGGCGGACCAGACATCGGCATCCACTACGACTTCGACCGGCTCGCCGCGGGCATCAGACCGGCCATCGAAGGCCTCGCCGCACACCGCGCCCGCTACGACGTCGACCGGCTGGCCGCAGGCATCAGACCGGCCATCGAAGCCCTCGCCGCAGACCCCGGCATCCGCAACGCTCCCACCGTCATGGCCGCGGGCGTCCAGGTACTCGCGGACGCCTTCGCCGTCATGTACCGGTCGGCCAGCCGGGAAGCACACCGCAACGGCACCACCCCACCCGACACCCCCGTCATCGCCCGCACCACCGACGACCACGGCATCGACCTCATCACCCACACCCCCGACGCCGGCACGGTCCTTTACCAGATCAAAACCCACCAGCAACGGCCCGGCCCTCCCCCGGCGTTGACGGGCGCCCGCGTCCCAGAACCGCCACCGCCCAAGGCCGACGCCCGCGTCGCCTGACCACCACGGTGGCGACCAGCACGGTGAGCAGCAGCCCCACGAGCACGGAGAGGCGGCGAGGCTGGTGGTCGCATGAGAATGACATGGCTCTTCGTCACTCATGCCACAACGGGTGAGCACCACCCGTCCGCACCAACGACGATGGCATCGCACCTGCGCCACTGACGCCCAGACGACGAGGTCCAATTGGCACTCCCTCGCAGACCGTCAGTGGTCATGTCAGGCGCCGATGCCGATGTAGGAGACGTAGGTGTAGGCGCCCCAGTCGGAGTCGAGCTCGGCGATGACGTCGTCCCAGAGGTCTTCCATGGTGTCCAGGTCGCTGGCGACGAGGGCGTCGACGGCGTCGTCCCAGATGTAGCGGACCTGCCGGTGCTGGATCCTCAGGTTGTCGCGGCGGCGTGGCTCGTCGACGGTGGTCTGGTTGACGGGGTGGATCTCGATGCGGGTGCCGCGGCCGTTGCGGTTGAGGTGTTGCTTGAGGGCGCCAGGGTTGGTGAGCACGTTGTGGGCTCGTAGGTTCCAGTAGGCGGTGTCGATCGCTTCGAGGTTGGCTGGGCGTGGGCGCTGGGTGCCGCGGGTCCAGGCGCGGATGGTGGCGGGGGTGGCGTGGATGCCGGCGTTGGCTAGGGCTTGGGGGCCGCTTTTGGTGGTGGTGAGGTAGCGCATGCGGGCTTTCAGGCCGCGGCGGGTGTCGACTGGGGATTTGATTCCGCCGTCGATGATCATGCGTTCGAGGGCGTCTTCGAGAGCGCGGGCGAGGGCGACTTTTCCGTGGACGTTTCCGGGGTCGCGGTCTGCGCCGTAGTTGCCGAAGTTCTTCCATCCGTCGGTCGACATCTATCGGGCGCTCTTCCTCGGCAGGGGGTATTGGTCTTTTTGTTTCATCTGGGTGGTGAGACGGCCTTCGGTGAATACGGTGCGCCAGTCGCCTGCTACGTGGAGTTCGTCGGTGCCGCGGACGCGGACGACGGTCAGGCCGTTGCTGTGGGCTCGGTGGGATTTATACCAGAGGTTGGCGAATGCCTGGGAGCGGATGATGTGCATCCAGTCAGGTCGGCGGATGTCGCGGTTGACGCTTGATTCTCCGATGGTGGAGGTGAATTTTGAGTACATGGCTTTGATGTATTCGATGGTCACCGCGTCGTCGGCTTTGATGGCTTTTTCGCGGGCTTCGGTCAGGACGCGGCGGAATTTTTCCAGGAGGCCTTCGCTGGTGCCGGAGGTCCAGCATTCGGTGATGTGTGGGGCCTCGCACAGGCCGAGGCGGGCGCAGCGGATGAGGAGGCGGATGGTGGCGTCGTCGAGGAGGACGGGGCCGTCTTCGCGGCGGTTGCCGATCGGGTCGGGCAGGTCGGGGTGGTGCCAGGTGGGGCG
>NZ_JAAXYC010000223.1 GCF_018619185.1 Streptomyces sp. McG3
GCCACGGGACACCTGTGCGGACGCGGAACAGGATCCCGTTGATTACCGTTCGGTGATCAATCCAACGTCCACCCCGGCGCCCGGTCTTCGGCAGATGTGGGGCAAGTTGCACCCACTCGTCGTTCGTAAGATCGCCCCGCCCCACGACCACCACGATGGCCCACGGGAGGCGATCACATGATCCGCCGGACAGAACCTAGGGCCTCGCGTCTGGATCATGCCGGGCTCGCGGGGCCCGGCACGCGCATCTGCCGCGTTGTCGTCGGTCGCCCATGCTCCGCAGTGACGCTCTCCTCCGCCTTGCAGCCGCACGCACCGGACCCCGCTCCCTGATCCGGCCTGATCCGGCCTGATCCAAACGGAAGACCCCAGGAGCCGTCGTCCAACTGCCGCCCGCCGCACACCCGGTGCTGTTCCGCCGGACGCGCCGGACACTCCCGCGTACCCTGTCGGGCATGGCTGCCGATCCGTCGTCGCGCGATGGCGTCGCCGCGTTCGTCGGGCGTGCCTGGCTCTCCGACGCCGTACGGCGGTGGACCGCGACCGGGTCCGGCCGTCTGTTCCTCACCGGAGGGCCCGGAACCGGCAAGTCCGCTGTCGTGCAGAACCTTTGGGGCGATGCGCCGGTCGCGGGCACAGCGGTGTACCGGTGCCGCGCGGCCAGCCGCAGCAGTTGCGATCCGGTGCGCTTCGCCGAGTCCCTCGCAGAGCAGTTCAGCGTGACGGTTCCGGGGTTCGCCGACGCCCTGGCCAGGGTGGCGCAGGAGCGTTCGGGGAGTGCCGGTGAGCTGCGCATCATCCAAGGCACCGCCAGCGCGGGGACGGTCCATCCGGACGCGAGCGTGATCGGGGTGCGGGTCACCTTCTCCCACACCACCGCCGACGAGGCCTTCGAGCAACTGGTGTGCCGGCCGCTGGAACTCCTCGCCCCGGCGGAGCGGCCGGTGGCCGTCGTCGACGCGCTGGACGAAGCGCTCACCTACCGGGGCCGCCGGACGATCGCCGAGCTCGTCCTCGACGGCACGGACCGGATCCCGCTGCGCTTCGTGCTCACCTCGCGGCACGACGCCCGGGTCACCGCCGCCGTGCGGACCCTGCCCGACGCCGTCGTGCTGGACCTCGTGGACGACGCCCCGGACCCCACCGCCGACCTCCTGGCGTACGCCCGCGCGCGGTTACGGGGCACGGGGCTCGTGGGGCCGGAGCAGGAGGCGCCGGCCCGGGCGCTGGCCGTCGCAGGCGAGGGCAACTACCTCTACGTGCGCTACCTCACCGAGGAGCCGCCGGCCGGCATCGGGCAGGCCACCGGCCATGGGCCCGGGCCGGGCGGCACGTGGGCGCTCCCGCGCGGACTCCACGGCGTCTACCGCCAGTTCATGGGCCGGGAGGTCCGTCCGGTCGGCAGCGCGGAGGCCGAGGAACGGTGGCGTACCGTCTTCCGCCCGATCCTCGCGCTGCTGGTCGCCGCCCGGGAGGACGGGTTCACCGCCGCCCGGCTGGCCGATCTGCTCGACCGCACGGAGCAGCAGGTGGTTGACGCCGTCGGCGTCCTCGGGCAGTTCCTGCGGGGCGGCGGACCGCGCGGTCCGTGGACGCTCTTCCACCGGTCGTTCGCGGAGTTCCTGATCGAGGGGGACGATCCCTTCATCGACGCGGGCGAGGGCCATCGGCGCATCGCCGACCACGCGTTCGCCGTGTGGGCGGACGACTGGGGCGGCTGCGACGACCCGTACCTGCTGCGGCACCTCCCCGACCACCTGATGACCGCCGTCGAGGCCTCGGCGGGCAGCCGGGCCCGGAGCCGGGCGTCCCGGGACCGCCTCCACGCCCTGGCGAGCTCACCGGCCTACCTCGCCGCGCAGCGTGCGGACGCACCCGGCAGGGACCCGCACCTGGACACCCTCCGCCTCGCGCTGGAGTCCTCCCTGGCCGCCCACGCCCACCCCCGGGCAGCCGGTCTGGCCCTCGATCTGGTGCGGGCCCGCCGGGAGGCCGACGCCCTGACCCCGGTGCGGGCCGCCCTGCGATGGGGGACGGCGGCAGGGATCGCGAAGGCCCGCACCTACCCGCAGGACACCGCCCTGCTGTGGCTGTTGATGATCGTGGCCGCTCTGGGTGCCCGCTCGGCCGGCGATGCCGCGGCCGCCCTGCACGAGGTCGCTCACGGTGGATTCGGTGAGACCGACGACGACTGGTCCCCGGCCGTCGCCGTGCTGCTGGCCCCGTTGGCGGCCCGGTTCGGCAAGGAGGAGTTCGCCCCCGTCCTGGACGTCGGCGACGACGAGTTCCTGGGCCACCTCGCGGCGTTCCTCCTGGAGGAGGCCGGACCCGAGGCGGCGACGGAACCGGCCCTGCGGATCCGCGAAGACATCGCCCGCGCCCGCGCGCTCACCGGGATCCTCACCCACGCGGCGCTGGCGGCGTTCACGGCGTCCGGGGAGCGGGACCCGGATCTGCTCGACCGGCTGGGGCGCTCGATGGCGGCCGGCCACCTCCCGGCGTGGGACGACCGGAGTGCCTGGTCATCGTTGCTGTTCAGGTCGGACGTCGCCGACTCCGTACTGCTGGTGCACGCCGCTCGGGGTGAACTGGAGGCGCACCTGCCCCGGCTCGTCGAGCGGAGGGGCCCGGGCGGGGGAGCACTGTCCGACAGCGCGGTCCTGCTGGCCCGGATCGTCCAGGCGGCGCGCCTCGGGCCGGACGGTGTCGCCACGGCGCGCGCGGCGGGAGAAGCGGCCCTGGTGCGGCAGGACCCCGGAGACATCCGGGCCCTGCTGCACCACACCACCTTCATGGCCCACATCGGCGATCGGGCGGCCCCCGCACTGCTCAACACCCTCGTGAGGGTCTCGCACACCGGGGACGACTACCTGTACGCCGGGCATGTCGACGCCTTCCACGGCCTGTGCGACGTCGGGATACGGCTGGCCGTCGTACGTGCCCTGGCCTCGGCCGGGCAGACCGACCGGGCGCGACAGGAGGCCGACCGGCTGCGTGAGGACCACCCTTCCGAACACGTCCGGGCCCTGGCCTGGACGGCCCGCGCCGAGACCCGGCCCGACCGCCGGGAGGCGCTGACCGTCGCCGCCCGCGAGGCCGCCGGCCGGATCCCGTACGACCTGTGGGCCCAGGCCGCCCTGGTCCTCGCCGACCCGGACCGTGAACGTCTGGCGGACGCGGTGGCCCGTACGGTGGTCCGCGGCGGGCGCGGGACCGAAGCGCTCGGGCCGGCCAGGGCGGCGCTGGCCTGGGCGGCGCACGTACGCGGCGACCGGGAGCGCGCCGAGGCCCTCGGCGCCGAGGCCGCCGCCTGGTTCACGGCACTGCCCCAGGAGCGGCGCCGACAGCGGGACGCCGACCGGCTCGTGAAGAACCTGCTGCGGGCCCGACTGCCCGCCGAGGCCGCCACGGTGGCCCGAACACCGACGTCACGCCACGAGCCCGCCGTCCTGATGTACCTGGGCGACGTACGGCATGTGCTGGCGGCGCACGGCGAGTTCGCGGAGCTGGCGCTGCTGCCGAGCCCCCTCGCGACGGCGCCCGCTCCGGGCGGGCCGCCGCGCGGGGCCTCTCCCTACGATCAGGAACTGGCGGCGCGCGTCCTGCGGGCCGGCGGCGACCACCGGGCGTTCGAGGAGGCCCGCGCGGCGCTGCGCTCCACCGTCGACGGGATCCTCGGTCGGCTCGCGGGCCTGCCGGAGGACGTATGGCTCCACGGCAGAGATGAGGAGGGGGCGGTCTGGTGCCTGCTCCAGGCCACCGCATTCGGCTGGCCCGAGGCGGTCCGGGCAGCGTCACGAGAACGGGGGAAGGCCCTCTCCCGAGCTCTGTTCAGAGGCGACTCCACCTTCTTCCTCACGAGCCACCTCCCGCGCGAGGCGGAGGAGCGCGACGACTTCGACGTCACGCTGCGCCGCAGGGTCCAGACCTCGGCGGGCCTGGCCGAGGCATGCCACGGGGCCGGGGACGACGGGCAGGCCGCGTCCGAGCTGGCCGCCGCCTCGCGCAGCGCCCGGGAGATCGAAGGCCTCGGACAGCGGACCGGAGCGTTCACCGATCTGGCCGGGACGGCGGCGCGCCTGGGCCGGTACGAGGACCTGCGGGTGCTGTGGTCCGAGGCAGCCCGGACGCACGGCGCCTCCCTCGGCGACGTGGCCGAGACCCTCGTGGTGACCGTGCTGCGCGGCGGCCCGGACGCCGTGGACGCGCGCCGGGTCCTGGAGGAGATCCTGGGCTCGCCGCGGCTGGCCGACCTCGACCACGTGGACCTGATCGCGGCGTTCGCGGTCCTCGTCCCGGGGGCCGAGGTGGAGGCGCGGTTGCTCGCCGCGCCCGCCGCTCCCGGCGATGATTCGTATCCGGCCGGGTTCACTCAGTGAGGTCGACGCCGATCGCCCGGCCACCCTCCTCGACGGTGTCGGCACGCACGGTGCCCGTGATGTCCCCGGTGGAGGCGGGCAGGCCGCGGACCCCCGCCACGTAACCGCGGACCTCCTGCACCTCCACCCCACCGCGGACCCGGACCGTGTCCGGCCGCGGCTCCCCGAGGAACACGATGGACGCCCCGTAGACCGCCTCAAGGGTGCGGCGCAGCCCGTCCACGAGCGCGAGGACCTCGGAGTCCCGCGGGTCGACGAGGTCCACGCCCTGCCCGTACTCGCCCAGGTCGCGGCGGAGGCCACGCAGCTCGGGTTCGAGCCGGGCGACCGTGTCCAGGTCGGCGACGAGTTGCCTGGATTCCCCGGGCTCCCCGGATTCGCCCGAGGAGGCCTCGAACAGCTCCGGGGGCAGCTCCGTGGTGGCCGCGCGCCGCTCGCGGTAGTTCCGCAGGACCTCGCCCGCCTGGTCGTACAGGAACCTGACCCCCTCGTTCAGTGCCACGGCCGTGATGCCTGCCAGTGTGATCGGATCCACGGTGTCGTCGTCCCCTCGCCCAGAGTCGCCCGTATCGAGCTGGTCGTATCGAGCTGCCGTATCGAGCTGCCGTATCGAACCGCACCATTCTCAGGTGGCCGGGCAACCTGGCACCAGCCGTGCCCACGACGGGCCCTCACTCACCGCACCACGATCCGCGCCTCCGCCCCTGCGCCACCTCACGCCCGAGCGGGGTCAGGGCGTGCACCACTTCGCAGCCCCTGCGCGTACTGGTGATGAGCCGCGCCTTGCGCAGCACCGACGCGTGCTTGCTCGCGCTCGCGATCGACACACCGATCCGCACGGCCAGTTCGCCCGTCGAGCACGCGCAGATCAGAGCGCACAGGGCCATGGCCCGGGTGCGGCCCAGTAGTTCGGGCAGCGCGTCGAAGGTGTCCGCACCGTCGGAGCGACGGCTCGCCGGGTAGACCAGAACGGGTGGGAGGCCGGGGTCGATGAGGGTGATGGGGCGCCGCGTACAGAAGAAGGACGGGATCAGCGAGATGCCGCGACCCCGCAGGTGGAGGTCGCCGTTGCGCGGATAGTCGGCGACCAGAGTGGGCGGCTCCCAGCGGATGCAGGGCGACAGTGTGCTCAGCAGCCGTTCGGCGCCCCCTTCCAGCACGTCCCGGCTGTGGTGCGCGCGACCGCTGTGCACCACGTCGTCGATCAAGTGCCTTTGGGGGAAGAGGAGTTCGCGGAAGTAGACGGTGAGGGCGGCGTCGAGCTCCTGCCGGGCGGCGCGGTCGCCTTCAGCGAGCCGCCGGAGCCGGTCGGGCGGCGTCCGCTGCGTGCAGCATGCGGCAAGCTCGGCGCGCACGCGATCCGTCGGCGTGGCCAGAATCAGGTCACGGGCCGCCTCTATCCCGCCCTTGTGGGGTGGGGTCAGAAAGTCGGGGAATTGTCCCCGGGCCGGTACGAGCGTGGTGAGCAGCCGGATCGGCTCTCTCAGGTCGGTCCTGGCCAGCCGCCCGCGGACATGCTCCAGCCATGGCGCGTGGTCGGCGGCGGGCTGCCGGGCCTGGAGTACGTGCAGGCTGTTGACCAGCTCCCACATGGGGTCAGGGCGGGGAGCCACCGTGATGCGGGTCAGGTCGTCTGCTGTGAAATGGATACGGAGTTCCATGGATCCCCCGAATGAACGCATCCGTTTTCCGTGCGATGAAAACCCTTGGACCCGTCTTCACGGGCCTCCTCATCATCGAGGGAGAAGCTCCTCAACGAGCTTTGAACGACCCAAGACCGACCAGATGGGGGAAAATGCGCATGCGTCAGATTCGGAGCACCATCACGAGGACGGCCATGGCCGCCACGGCGCTCGCCATCGGCGCCGTACTCACGTTGGGCGGAACCGCCACCGCGGTGGAGGCGGCGGCCACGATCCACGGCTGCCCGTCCGGGGCGGTCTGTCTCTACCCGGACGCCAGCTGGAACGGCGACCGGCCGAGCCACGCGTTCTACAGCTACGGGACCCACAGGATCTACGACCAGATCGGCGTGAAGCGCTGGTTCAACAACCAGACCGGCGGCGCCAAGGCCTACCGGTGCACGGGCTCCAACGGCACCGGCTGCGGGGGCAACCAGGCGGCCGGCACGTACTACGACCACGACTTCACGCCGATCAACTCCGTGAAGCTCGCCGCGTGACGGAGTCGCGCCTTCCGTGAGTGGTCTGCCTCCTGGCGTGGTGGTTGATGCAGGCCAGGAGGCAGACCACCAGGGCTGTTATGGAGGGTTGTCAGCCCGTCCAGCCGAGGAACGCGGACCAGGCGTCCGGTGCGACCGCGAAGGCGGGCCCGTCGGGCACCTTGGAGTCACGGACATGGACGGCGTGGGGGCAGGTGGCGACCTCGATGCAGTCACCGCCGCTGGAGCTGCTGTAGGAGGACTTGTGCCAGGCGAAGGCGACCTCGATGCAGTTGCCGCCGCTGTCGCTGCTGTAGCTCGACGTGAACCATCGGAGGGTGCTGCTCATTCCGCTACTCCTGCCAACCGCTTGATGAGGTCCAGCGATTCACGAGGACCCAGGGCCTGTGACCGGATCTTCGCATAGCGCTGGGCGTAGGTGCTCACCTTTGCCGGGTCGCTGATCAGCATGCTCTCGTCCTGCACCTCCAGATAGACGAGATGCTCGTGCGCCGGAGTCTCCACCATGTTCATCTCGCCGCGAGCTCCTGCGTACTCCCCGTACTTACCGGCGTCCAGGGGTAGCACGAGAAGCGTGACGTTACGGCGGCGCGCGCACTCCACGAGATGGAGGAGCTGCTCGCGCATGATCTCCTCGTCGCCGATGACCCGGCGCAGGACGGACTCGTCGATGATGATCTCGATCATCGGGACCGGCTCCCGGTCGAAGAGGGCCTTGCGCTCCATCCTCAGCTGGACCAGCTCTTCCACGCGCTGGTCGGAGAGCGGCGGGCATCCGCCGCCGATGAGCGCGCGTGCGTACGCCTCCGTCTGGAACAGCCCGTGGATGACGTTCGTCGCGAACAGCTGAAGGCTCAGCGCCGCCTGCTCCAGCAGCGCGTAGTCCTGGAACTGGAGCGGATACCTCTCCATCCGCATGTACCGCCGTGCGCTCTCGAACACGGCGGTCCCGTTGCCGAGCACCCGTTCCAGCTCGACCAGCATCGCGTCGCTCGCGGGCTGCGCGCACGTCTCCATGGCGCTCACGGCCGCTGCCGAGTAGCCGAGCTCCTGACCGAGCTGTTCCTGTGTCCACCCGCGCTGGATACGCATCGTCCGGGCCACATCCGCCACCATGAGGGCCATCGGGCTCGCGGTCTGCTTGTTCTCAGCACTCGCCATTACGCGATCTCTTTTCGACTCAACCGAACTCAACCGGTCATTACGCGAAGTCGTTGAATTCCACCCCACTTCAGAGAAGTTCGAGCAGGTCAACGGCTGTGCGACGCACCTCGGCAGGTAGTGAGAACGCTAGGTGATCGGGGTCACAATCGTCCTGTGAACGCACTTAATGGTGGGCTGAGGGCCGAGTGGATTCCGGACTCCGGATTTCATCTCCGCAAGGCGGGCGTGCAATTCGACGCCGTCCGCGTGGACGGCGACGACGGGCGGCGGCTGGCCGACCTGATGGAGGAGTTGGTCGGCGGCGAACCGGGTCCCGTCGTCACCGAGTCGAACGGGCGGCGCGGGGTGTACTTCCTCGTGCCGGCGGGCTCGACTGCCGGCCGGCCGTGGCCGCGTGTGGTGACGACGTTCAACGCGGCCACGGGCCGCATCAGTTACGTTCCCGTACCGGCGCTCGGGGGTGATACCTGGCCGTTGATGTGGCGGTACCCGCCAACCCGTCCGGGGCGGTTCGTGCACACGCTCATTCTTTTCAACGCGGCTTATGCGTTACTGAGTTGAGCGGCCCAGATACGTCACGGGCCCCGCGTCCGGAACGGCGATCCCGTGGAAGCCGACGCGGTCATAGAAGGCGCGGGCCCGGGTGTTGGCGGTGAGCACGCCCAGGTGGACCGCCTTGACGCCCTGTTCGTCCAGGGCGGCGAGGAAGGCTTCCATGAGCCGTCGCCCGTGCCCCGCCCGCTGGTGGGTCGGGAGCAGGTCGATGTGCAGGTGGGCCGGATAGTCGGCCAGCTCCGGCACGATCATGCGCTCGGGGTCGTGCATCAGGGCGGTCATCCGCTCGGTGGGGGAGGCGGGTTCGCGTACGGGGGCCGGGTGGCGCTCGGCGAGGCCGGGGAGCCATTCGGCGCGGTAGCGGTCGACGAAGGACGCGGTGTCCGCCGTACCGAGGATGTAGCCGACCGCGCGCCCGCCGTCCTCGACCACGAACGCCAGCTCCGGCTCCAGGGCGGCGTAGGGCGCGGCGAAGATGTTCGGCAGCAGGCCCGGGTCCGGGTAGAGGTGGCGGGCGTCCCCGCCCTCGTGCCCCGTGCGTACGCAGATGTCGAAGAGGGCCTCGCGGTCCTCGGGGCGGTACGGGCGCAGCACGGGCGACGGAGAGGTCATGCGCGGGATCTTGCAGGTGCGGGAGCGCTCCCGCAAGGGGTTTCCCGCCTCTTCCCGCCTCTGCCGGCCGGTTCCGGCCGGCTCTCCCTGTCCGTCGCCCCGGCGGCGCGGAGGGTCGACGCCGGACAACTTCCCTTCGTCGGCACGTGCTTGACAGTGATTACTTGCACATGCAAGATTAACGCCCAGGGCCGGGCCGGTTCGGCGCAGTCCCATGGCAAATATTTCCTTGCATGTGCAGGCAATTATGCAGGCACGGGCAGTTCGACTCACCGCACGGAAGGACCTCCCATGCACTGGCTCCACCTTGCCGTCGCCGTAGTCTTCGAGATCTTGGTCGCCATCGCCGCCGGAAAGGCGGAGGGCTTCAAGAACCGCAAGTGGACCGGCATCACCCTGGCCAGCGGCGCCGCCGCGACCTTCTTCCTCAGCAAGGCGCTGCTGACCTTCGACGTCGGCGTCGGCTACGCCCTGTGGACGTCCGTGGCGGGCGTCGGCATCACCGTCCTCGGCGCGCTGTTCTTCGGCCAGCGGCTGAACGCGCACAAGGCGATCGGCATTCTCCTCGTCATCGGTGGCGTCGTCGGTCTGCAACTGAGCGGATCCGCCTGATCCCCGAGCCGCACACGCCCCCGCATCGCGCACCTCGCACGCATCACGCACCCCTCCCGGGCAACGCCCGACGCCACCCCTGAGAGGACCCACCTCCCATGTCGAACCCCGCCAAGAACTCCACCAACGCCTGGCTCTCGCTCCTCCTCGCCGGAGTCTTCGAGATCGGGTACGCGCTCGCCGTCGGCGGCAGCGAAGGCTTCACCGTCCTGACCTGGTCCCTGGTCGCTGTGGTGTTCTTCCTGCTGACGCTCTATGCGCTGAGCCTCGCCCTCCGCACGATCGACGTGAGCATCGGCTATGCCGTCTGGGCGGGGATCGGCGCGGTCGGTGCGGCTGTTCTGGGCCCGCTCTTCTTCGACGAGACCCTCACCCCGGCCAAGGGCATCTGGCTGGCCGTCATCATCGTCGGGGTCATCTGGCTCAAGCTGGCCGACCGGACGAAGCCCGAGACGGCGGCCGCACCCAGTTCCGGGCCGATCGCCGACCGGACCGGCGCACTTCAGGTCTGACACTTCTCCGCCCGGTACGCCGCAGGCGCCCGCCCATCCCCTCGTGACGGGGTGGGCGGGCGCCTGCGGCGTACCGGGCGGAGTCGTTCGGCGTACGGGGGCGGTGCCGGCCGGGCGGTCGTTCCCGATGGTGGCGGGTCCCGCCGTCCGGCGCGGTCGTGTCAGGCGGCGGCGCCGCGCAGCGCCTGCACCGCGCGGGCGAGCTGGTCGTCGGCGCCAGCGGTGTTGAGGGCCGAACTGAGGATCTCGGCGTACGTGGCGCGGGCGTCCTGGTAGTGCTTGCGGCCCTCGTCGGTGATGACGGCGTAGACGCCGCGCTTGTCGTCGGCGCAGTGGTCCTTGTAGGCGTAGCCCGCGCTTTCCAGCCGCCCCACCAGGCGGGTCACGGAGCTCTGGCTCAGGCCGACGCGGTCCGCGAGCTCCTGCATGCGGTACTCGCCACTCTCGGCCCGGGTGAGGGCCTCCAGGGCGCGGTACTCGGAGAGGCCGACGCCGAAGCGGCGCTGAAGGGTGTGCGCGAGCTGGCGCTCCACGAAGGTGTGCAGGCCGAGGACGGCCTCCCACATGGTTTGGTCGGAGGCGGCGCGCGGCTGCTGGTGGATCGTCACGGACGGCTCCCCTTCTTGACTGCGATAAGCAACAAGATACATGCCCATGCAAATACTGGGCGGGAACGGCCGGGACGGCCTCAGTCGCGTTCCGTCCCCTGGGGCCCCGCGGGGTCCGGCGCCGTGATCCGCGCGATCGCCTCGACCGTCAGGGCGCGCTCGTGGGGCTCGGTCTCCAGGGCTCGGTGGATCGACAGGCCCTCGATGAGCGCGTCGAGCTGACGGGCGGTGGCCGGGTCGAAGTGCCATTCCAGGGCGCGGCGGCTGCGGCCCATCCAGGTGCGGGTGAGCTCGCGGTAGGCGGGCCGGCGCGCGGCGAGGGTGTAGAGCTCGTGGGTGAGGATCAGCTCGCGCTGATTGCCGCCGGAGAGGTGGTGGACGAGATCGGCGACGGCCCGGCGCGCCTCGTCGGGGGTGCTCGCGGCGCCGAGGCGTTCCTCGAAGACGGCGACGATCGTGCCGGAGAAGCGCGTGAACGCCTCGTGCAGCAGCTCGTCCATGCCGGAGAAGTGGTACGTCATCGAGCCGAGCGGAACGCCCGCGCGGGCGGCGACCTTACGGTGCGAGACACCCGCGACGCCCTCGTCGACGATGAGGTCCAGCACGGCGTCGATGATGCGGTCCCGGCGTTCGGGGTCGGTGCGCCCTGTCGCCACGCGGCCTCCTCGGTGGGCTCGGGTCCTCCTCGCAGCATAGAGCGCGGGGGAGCGGCGGCCGTGCGGCCGACGGGTCGCCGAAGGGAACGTACGAGCGTACGCTCCGGGCGTACGCTCGTACGCCGGAAACGCTCCCCACCTGTCTGCCGAGGCCCGACCCCCATGAAGAACCCGCCGGTCATGGACGCCACCACCCGCCGCTGGCGCGCGGCGCTCTTCCTCTTCATGCTCGCCACCGGGGTGAGCATGGCGTCCTGGGTGGCCCGCACCCCGGCCGTCCGGGACGCCCTGGACGTGACGACCGGATCGATGGGCCTCGTGCTGTTCGGGCTCTCCATCGGGTCGATGGCCGGGGTGCTGGTCTCCGGCGGGCTGGTGCGCAGGCGCGGCGGGCGGCCGGTGATCGCCGTCGGGGCGGGGCTCCTCGTGGCCGGGCTGCTGGTGATCGCCGGGGGCGCGGCACTGGAGGCGTCGGCCGGGGTGTTCTGCGGACTCGCGCTGTTCGGCGCCGGGATGGGCCTGGCGGAGGTGGCGTTCAACATCGAGGGCGCGGCCGTCGAACGGACCCTGGGCCGCCCGGTCCTGCCGGTGCTGCACGGCTGCTTCAGCCTGGGGACCGTGGTCGGCGCGCTGGTCGGGATGGGGCTGACGGCGGTCCGGTTCCCGGTCGGCTGGCACCTGGCGGCGATAGCCGTCGCCGTCGCGGCGGCCGGGGTGTGGACCGTACGGGCGGTGCCGGCGGGCACGGGGCAGGAGGGGGCGGCGGCCGGTGACGGGGAGAACGGTGACGGGGCGCGGACCGGAGGCGTGCGCGCGCAGGTGGCGGTCTGGCGGGACCGTCGGCTGGTGCTGATCGGTCTCATCGTGCTGGCCATGGCCTTCGCGGAGGGCTCCGCCAACGACTGGCTGCCGCTGCTGATGGTGGACGGCCACGGGACGAGTGCGACGGCCGGTTCGCTGACGTTCATGCTGTTCGCCGTCGCGATGACGACGGGCCGGTTCACCGGCGGGCCCCTGCTGGTGCGCTACGGCCCGGCGGCCGTGGTCCGGGCCAGCGCCCTGGTGGCGGCGGCCGGCGTGGCCCTGGTGGTCTTCTCCGACAACGCGCTGCTCGCCGGGGCGGCCGTGGTGCTGTGGGGCCTCGGCGCCTCGCTCGGTTTCCCGGTCACGATCTCGGCGGCGGGCGAGGGAGTGCGGAACGCTTCGGCCCGGGTCGCGGCGGTGTCGACGGCGGGCTACGCGGCGTTCCTGGTCGGCCCGCCCTCGCTGGGCTTCCTGGCCGACCACGTGGGGCTGCGGAACGCGATGGTGGTGGTGCTCGTGCTGCTGGGCGGCGCGGCGCTGATCACCCGGGCGCTGCGGACGCCGTCCTCCGGGGCGGGCGTGGAGCAGTCCGGTGCAACGGTTCCCGGAGCCTCTCAGTCCGACCTGGTGTAGATCAGGCTCTCGCCCGTCCCGGCCGTGGACCGGCGCAGGTCCCCGTCCGGGAGCAGGGTCAGCTCGGTGGGCTTCCCGGGCGTGCAGGAGGAGGCCGGACGCCCGGAGGACACCGTGGAGGGCCCGATACGGACCGTGCCGTCCCCGGCGGGCCGGTCGGAGAGGGGGGCGGTGAACTCGCAGTGGTACGTGGATCCGGAGGCGAGGGGCCCCTCGGCGGTGAGGACGAGGACCTGGTCGCCCACTTTCCCCTGCCGGATGGTCAACGTCCTTGCGGAAGCGCCCTGTTCGCCTGGTATGGAGCCGGTCCACGTTCCCAGGAAGCCCTTCGGGACGGCTCCCTCGCCGCCCTGCTGCCCGTCGCCGCCGGTTTCGGCGGAGCCCGACGGGCCGGGGGAGGTGGTCGGCCCCGGGGCGGTGCCGTTCATGAACGCGTACACCGATCCGCCCGCCCCGATCGCCACGACCACGGCGACGGCGACCAGCGCGGCGGTGGCCCCGGCGGAGCGGCGCTCCCGGGT
>NZ_JAAXYC010000224.1 GCF_018619185.1 Streptomyces sp. McG3
GGGCAAGAGGGGAACAAAAAAGTGGCCGGAGGTGAACCCACTCCTTGCCACTCTCAACTTATAGCGCACGGGGGGCCTTGCGGCAAGACCCCCCATATGCCGCAGAATCGTCCGCCGTAGCCGGGACGGGACGCCGCCCCCCGTCCGCACCGCAGATCGGAACCGATGCCGTGACACCCCTGACCGCCAGCGCGTTCGACCTCCCCGACCGCCTCTCCCCCAAGGCCGAACCGGCGCTGATCGCCGATGACGAGCAGCACTTCGCCGCCGTCGCCCACTGCCTGGAGCAGTCGATCGCCGAGCTGACGGAGCGGCTCGCGGCCGAACGCAGGGCGCCCGGCGGAGCGAGCCGGCAGGCGATGGACCGCGACGTGGAGATCCACCGGCTCACCGGCCGGCTGCGCGCCCTGCGCCGCTTCGGCCTCGACCTGTGCCTCGGGCGCATGGTCGCCGCGGACGGTTCCGGGCCGCTGTACGTGGGACGGCTCGGGCTGACCGACAGCACGGGCCGCCGACTGCTGCTGGACTGGCGTTCCCCCGCCGCCGAGCCGTTCTTCGGGGCCACCCACGCCGATCCGATGGGCCTGGCGAGCCGCCGCCGCTACCGCTGGACCGGTGGCCGGATCAGCGACTACTGGGACGAGGTGTTCGCACCGGAGGGCTTCGCCGGTCATGCCGCGCTGGATGACCAGTCCGCGTTCATCGCCAGTCTGGGCGGCAACCGGTCGGCCCGGATGCGCGATGTCCTGGGCACCATCCAGGCCGACCAGGACGCCATCATCCGGGCGGGCTCCCGGGGCGCGCTCGTCGTGGACGGCGGGCCCGGCACCGGGAAGACCGTCGTCGCCCTGCACCGCTCCGCCTACCTCCTCCACTCCGACCCGCGCCTCGGCCACCGCCGCGGTGGCGTGCTGTTCGTCGGGCCGCACGAGCCCTATCTGGGGTACGTCTCCGATGTCCTGCCCAGCCTCGGGGAGGAGGGCGTGCAGACGTGCACCCTGCGGGACCTGGTCGCCGAGGGAGCTGAGGCGGGCGCCGAGACCGACCCGGAGGTGGCGCGTCTGAAGGCGTCGGCGGAGCTGGTGAAGGCGATCGAGCCGGCCGTCCGGTTCTACGAGGAGCCGCCCGCCACGGGCGTGCGGGTTCAGACGCACTGGTCCGACATCTGGCTGAGCGCCGCCGACTGGGCCTCGGCGTTCGGGGCGGCGGACCCGGGCACACCGCACAACGAGGCGCGGGACCAGATCTGGGAGGAGCTGCTCACGATCCTCGTGGACAAGCACGACGGCGACGCCCCGGAGGAACAACTGCGTGCCTCGCTGCGGCGCGACCGGGAGCTGTTCGCCCTCCTCGACCGCGCCTGGCCGCTGATCGAGGCGGCCGAACTGGTCGGCGACCTCTGGTCCGTACCCGCCTATCTGCGCACGTGCGCCCCCTGGCTGACCTCGGAGGAGGCCGGGCGGTTGCAGCGCCCGGACGCCCAGGCCTGGACGCTGTCCGACCTGCCTCTCCTGGACGCGGCACGGCAGCGGCTCGGCGACCCGGAGGCGTCCCGGCGCAGGCGCCGTCACGAGGCCGCGGCCGCCGCGGAGCGCGAGCAGATGGACCGGGTCGTCGAGAGCCTGCTCGCCGACGAGACCCTGGCCGACGCGGACGCGGACGGCGAGGGTGCGCTGGTGATGCTGCGCGGCGCGGATCTCCGGGAGTCCCTGGCCACCGCCGACCGCCCGAGCGGCACCGAACCCGACCTGCTGGCCGGGCCGTTCGCGCACATCGTCGTGGACGAGGCGCAGGAACTGACCGACGCCCAGTGGCAGATGCTGCTCCAGCGGTGCCCGTCCCGGAGCTTCACCGTCGTCGGGGACCGTGCGCAGGCCCGGCACGGGTTCACCGAGTCGTGGCGGGAGCGGCTGGAGCGGGTCGGGCTCGACCGGATCACCCTGGCCTCCCTGACCATCAACTACCGGACGCCGGAGGAGATCATGGCGGAGGCGGAACCGTTGGTCCGGGCCGTGCTCCCCGACGCCAACGTGCCGGTCTCCGTCCGCAGCAGCGGCATCCCCGTCACGTACGGCCCCGCCGGGGACCTGGACACCGTGCTCGCCGACTGGCTCGCCGCGCACGACGACGGGATCGCCTGTGTCATCGGCGCCCCCGCGTTCCGGGCGACGCCCCGCGTGCGGTCGCTGACCCCGGAGCTGTCGAAGGGCCTGGAGTTCGACCTGGTCGTCCTCGTCGACCCGGAGAGGTTCGGCGCGGGCGTCGAGGGGGCGGTGGACCGCTATGTGGCGATGACCCGGGCGACCCGGGAACTCGTCGTCCTGACGAGCTCCTGAGGCCGGCCCGGGTCTGCGGGCGGGGCTTCAGTGCCAGGGCAGGCCCGCCCGGTGCCGCCAGTAGGACTCCGGGTCCTCGACCAGGGCGTCGAGGCCGGCCCGCTGCTCGTCGTCCAGGTCGACGACGGCGGCGTGCAGATTGCCGGAGAGCTGGCCCACCGTGGCGGCGCCGGAGAGCACGACGTCCGCCCAGGGCTGGTGCAGGACCAGCGCGAGGGCGACCGCGTCGCCGCCCACGCCCGCGGCTGCGGCGATCTCCTGGAACACGGCGGGGGCCTCGTCCCCGGCGAGGCGCCCGTTGGCCATGCCCTCCTTGACGATCACGGTGAGCCCGGCGTCGTGGGCCTCGGCGAGCGCGGGCGCGGCCGAGGTCTCCAGGGCGTTGTAGGTGGCCTGGACCGTACGGAAGAGGGGTTCGCCGTCGACCGTGACGGCGAGGGCGGCCCGGATCGCGTCGGCCTGGGCGGGCCCGCTGGTGGAGAGGCCGACGGTGACGCCGTCGGCGGCCAGGGCGGCCAGCCGGTCGAGCAGTTCCTTGTCGGTGAGCGCGGGGCTGTCCGGGGTGACCGAGTGGACCTGGTAGAGGCTGAGCCGGTCGCCGATCAGGGCCCGGGTCTCGGCGTACTGGCGCTCGAAGGCGGCGAGGCTGTGGTCCTTGACCTCGTGTTCCTCGGCCTCGACGTCCCAGTCGCCGGTATAGGTGTACCCCCACTTGCTGCCGACGACGAGGTCGGTGAACGAGGGCCGGGCGTCCAGCCACTCAGCGAGGAACTCCTCGGCGCGGCCGTAGGAGCGGGCGGTGTCGACGTACCGGACACCCTGGGCGTAGGCGGCGTCCAGCAGTTCGTGGGTGCGGGCACGCAGGGCGTCGGGGTCACGGTCGGCGGGCAGGTCCCGGTCTCGGTGGAGATTGATGTAGCCGGGCCTCCCGACGGCGGCAAGGCCCAGCCCGATGTGGGCGGTCGGGGTCGTCGCGGCGGCCAGGGCGGCGAAGGGCATCGCGGGCTCCTCGGGGTCGGGTTTCGGTTACTCCTACCCCGGCGAGCGCGCGATGCTCTTCGTCCATCCGGTGCGGCACGGCTCCCCGCGCGCACCTGACCGGCCCTTCTACCGGCGAGCGGTCGCCCAGACGTGCTGGGCGGCCAGGTCTTCCTTCACCTCGGCGAGCTGTACGGCGACGGCGGAGGGGGCCGTTCCGCCCCGGCCGTCACGGGAGGCGAGGGCGCCCCGCACATTGAGCACCGTGCGGACCTCGGGGGTGAGGTGCTCGGAGATCTTGGCGAACTGCTCGTCGGTGAGCTGGTCGAGCTCGATGCCGCCCTGTTCGCACTCCTTGACACAGGCGCCGGCCACCTCGTGCGCCACCCGGAACGGAACGCCCTGCTTGACCAGCCATTCCGCGATGTCGGTCGCGAGCGAGAAGCCCGCCGGGGCCAGCTCCTCCATGCGCTCGCGGTTGACGGTGAGGGTGGCCATCATCCCGGTGAAGGCGGGAAGCAGGACCTCCAGCTGGTCGCAGGAGTCGAAGACGGGCTCCTTGTCCTCCTGGAGGTCCCGGTTGTACGCGAGCGGGAGCGCCTTGAGCGTGGCGAGCAGGCCGGTCAGGTTGCCGATGAGGCGGCCGGACTTGCCCCGGGCCAGCTCCGCGATGTCCGGGTTCTTCTTCTGCGGCATGATCGAGGAGCCGGTGGAGAAGGCGTCGTGGAGGGTGACGAAGGAGAACTCCTTCGTGTTCCAGATGATGACCTCCTCCGCGATCCGGGAGAGGTTGACGCCGATCATCGCGGTGATGAAGGCGAACTCCGCGACGAAGTCCCGCGAGGCGGTGCCGTCGATGGAGTTGGCGACCGAACCGTGCTCGAACCCGAGGTCGGCGGCGACGGCCTCCGGGTCGAGGCCGAGCGAGGATCCGGCGAGGGCCCCGGAGCCGTACGGGGAGACGGCGGTGCGCTCGTCCCACTGGCGAAGCCGCTCGGCGTCCCGGGACAGGGACTGGACGTGGGCGAGCACGTGGTGGGCGAAGAGCACGGGCTGGGCGTGCTGGAGGTGGGTGCGGCCCGGCATCGCGACGTCCGCGTGGGCCTCGGCGAGGCCGACCAGGGCGCTCTGGAGATCGGCGATCAGGCCGCCGATGGTCCGGGCGTGGTCACGCAGGTACATCCGGAAGAGCGTGGCGATCTGGTCGTTCCGCGACCGCCCGGCCCGCAGCTTGCCGCCGAGGTCGGCGCCGAGGCGCTCCAGCAGCCCGCGCTCCAGCGCGGTGTGGACGTCCTCGTCGGCGATGGTCCCGGTGAAGGAGCCGTCCGCGACGTCCGCTTCGAGCTGGGTGAGCCCGGCGAGCATCCGGGTCAGCTCGTCCTCGCTGAGCAGGCCCGCCTTGTTGAGCACGCGTGCGTGGGCTCGGGAGCCGGCGATGTCGTACGGGGCGAGCCGCCAGTCGAAGTGGACGGAGGCGGACAGCCTGGCCAGCGCCTCGGCCGGTCCGTCGGCGAAACGCGCGCCCCAGAGCCGGACGTCACCGTTGTTGCTGCTCACTGCGTGCTCCTCAAAAAAGGCGAAGGCGAAGGCAAAGGCCAGGACAGAGGCCAAGGTGCGGATATGCGGCCGCCTCCCTGCCGCGTGACGACGGGGAGGCGGCTGTACAACGAGGGAGGGTCGGGCGAGGTAAGCGTCAGGCTATGCCTGAAGATCACGCTTCGCCGCGATCTTGGAGGAGAGGCCGAAGATCTCGATGAAGCCCTGCGCCTTGGACTGGTCGAAGGTGTCGCCCGAGTCGTAGGTGGCGAGGTTGAAGTCGTACAGCGACTCCTCGGACTTCCGGCCGGTGACGACGGCGCGGCCGGCGTGCAGCGTCATCCGGATGTCGCCGGTGACATGCTGGTTGGCCTCGTTGATGAAGCCGTCCAGGGCGCGCTTCAGCGGGGAGAACCACAGGCCGTCGTAGACCATCTCGCCCCAGCGCTGCTCGACCTGCCGCTTGTAGCGGGCCAGCTCGCGCTCGACGGTGACGTTCTCCAGCTCCTGGTGGGCGGTGATCAGCGCGATGGCGCCGGGGGCCTCGTACACCTCGCGGGACTTGATGCCCACGAGCCGGTCCTCGACCATGTCGATCCGGCCGATGCCCTGCGCGCCGGCCCGCTCGTTGAGCTGCTGGATCGCCTGGAGGACGGTGACGGGACGGCCGTCGATGGCTACGGGCACGCCCTCCTTGAAGGAGATGACGACCTCGTCGGCCTCGCGCTGGACGGCGGGGTCGTCGGTGTACTCGTAGATGTCCTCGATCGGCGCGTTCCAGATGTCCTCCAGGAACCCCGTCTCGACGGCGCGCCCGAAGACGTTCTGGTCGATGGAGTACGGGGACTTCTTGGTGGTCGCGATCGGGAGGTTCTTCTCCTCGCAGAAGGCGATCGCCTTGTCCCGGGTCATCGCGTAGTCACGGACCGGGGCGATGCACTTCAGGTCGGGGCCGAGCGCGGAGATGCCGGCCTCGAAGCGGACCTGGTCGTTGCCCTTGCCGGTGCAGCCGTGGGCGACGATCCCGGCGTTGTGCTTGTGGGCGGCGGCGACGAGGTGCTTGACGATGGTCGGCCGGGAGAGGGCCGAGACCAGCGGGTAGCGGTCCATGTAGAGGGCGTTGGCCTTGATCGCCGGGAGGCAGTACTCCTCGGCGAACTCGTCCTTGGCGTCCGCGACCTCGGCTTCGACGGCACCGCAGGCGAGCGCGCGCTTGCGGATGACGTCCAGGTCCTCGCCGCCCTGACCGACGTCCACGGCAACGGCGATGACCTCGGCGCCCGTCTCCTCGGCGATCCAGCCGATGGCGACGGAGGTGTCCAGGCCGCCCGAGTAGGCGAGAACGACGCGCTCGGTCACGGGTTTCTCCTTACGGTGCAATCACTGATAGGCATAACTATGCAGTCCACCGTATTGTTTGTCAAAACAGCAGGTCGGCGCAGTGCACTCGACCGCACGGGGCACGGAGGAGGCCGACGGGGCGGCGTCCCACACCGAGGTCCGGATGATGAAATGCCCTGCTCACCACCCGGATCGGAGGCCGATAATCACCTCATGGGAAAAACGCACGAACGCATCGACGGACGGCTCAGAACCTTCATCGAGGAACAGCGCATCTTCTTCACGGCCACCGCCCCGCTGGACTCCGACGGCACGGTGAACCTCTCCCCCAAGGGCCTCACCGGTTCCTTCGCCGTCCTCGACGAGCGGACCGTCGCCTACCTGGACTTCGCCGGGAGCAACGCCGAGACCGTCGCCCACCTCCGGGAGAACGGGCGCATCACCCTGATGTGGTGCGCCTTCCAGGGGCCGCCGAACATCGTGCGCGTGCACGGCCGGGGTGAGCCGGTCTTCCGTGACGACCCCCGGTTCCCCGGGCTCCTCGCCCGCTTCCCCGGTGTCGACCCGGCCCCGCACGGGCTGCGCGCGATCATCGTGGTGACCGCCGAACTGATCCGCGACACCTGTGGGTTCGGCGTTCCCTTCCTGAGCTACGACGAGGACCGCACGCTGCACGCGGACCGGTTCCAGCGCGACGACGACGAGAGCCTCAGCGCCTACTTCGCGAAGAAGGAGGACATCGCGACGAGCATCGACGGGCTGCCTGGCCTGCCGCTCCCGCTACCGCCCCTGCCGGCCGCGCTCCCGGAGTGAGCCCGTCCCGTCCGGAGTGAGCCGCTGGGCCGTACGGAGCAGGTGCGGTGGGGCGTAACCGCCGGCCGTCGTACGGTCCGGAGCATGCGCAGATCACTGGTGACCGCCGCCGTACTCCTCGCCGTGGCCGGCTCCCTCGGGGCCGGGCCCGGCCGGACCGATGCCCCTCCCCTGCCGTACCGGCTGGCGGACACCGGCGGCGGCTCCCAGCTGATCACCGCCGAAGCCCCCGACACCGGCTCCACGACGGGGACCGTGACCTGGTGGGAGCGGCGCGGGGGGAGCTGGACGGAGGCCGGGTCGGCGCCCGCGCGGTTCGGGGGAGGCGGACTGGCCGAGGGGGCGACCCGGGAGCAGGGCACCAGCACCACGCCCACCGGGCTGTACGACCTGCCGTACGCCTTCGGCATCGAGGACGCCCCGGCCGGCACGAGGTATCCGTACCGCGAGGTCACCGAGGAATCCTGGTGGTGCCAGGACAACGACTCGCGCGCGTACAACCGCTGGGTGGAGCCGCGACCCGGCCACTGCCGGGCGGCGGAGGCCGAGCACCTGGTCTCCTACGGCACGCAGTACGCCCGCGCGCTGGTGATCGGCTTCAACTACGACCGTCCGGTACGGGGCAGGGGCGCGGGAATCTTCCTGCATGTGAACGGGCGCGGGGCGACGGCCGGGTGCGTCTCGGTCCCGGCCGACGCCATGGCGGAGATCCTCGCCTGGGCGGACCCGGAACGTGAACCGCACATCGCGATCGGCACCTCCTCGGGCCCGACCGCGATCACGCGCTACTGAACGGGGCTGCTCAGCGGTCGTTCTGAGCGAGCCTCAGCAGGTGGTCGGCGAGCGCCTGGCCGCCGTTCGGGTCGCGGCTGATGAGCATGAGCGTGTCGTCGCCCGCGATGGTGCCGAGGATGTCGTGCAGTTCGGCCTGGTCGATGGCCGAGGCGAGGAACTGGGCCGCGCCCGGCGGGGTGCGCAGGACCACGAGGTTGGCCGAGGCCTCCGCCGAGATGAGCAGTTCGGCCGAGAGCCGGCGCATCCGCTCCTCCTTGGCCGAGCCGCCCAGCGGGGCCTGCGGGGTGCGGAATCCGCCCTCGCTCGGCACCGCGTAGATCAGCTCGCCGCCGGTGTTGCGGATCTTCACCGCGCCCAGCTCGTCGAGGTCCCGGGAGAGCGTCGCCTGGGTGACGCTCAGCCCGTCGTCGGCGAGGAGCTTGGCCAACTGGCTCTGCGAGCGGACCGGCTGCCGGTTCAGGATGTCCACGATCCGGCGGTGGCGGGCGGTGCGGGTCTGCGGCACGGACGGCCCGCCGTGCTCGGATTCCTGCGCCTCGGTCATCGTCGTCGCCTCATTCTCCGGAGGGTCATGCTCCGGATCGTCCGTCCCCGTATGCCGCGTCGAGAGCGCTCGGCAGGATCTCCAGGAACGCGTCCACCTCCGCGTCACCGATGATCAGCGGCGGCATGAGCCGTACGACATCGGGGGCGGGCGCGTTCACCAGGAGGCCGGCTCCCTGGGCCGCCTGCTGCACCTGCGGTGCGAGGGGTCCGGTGAGCACGATACCCAGCAGCAGGCCCGCGCCGCGGACGTGGGAGACCAGCGGGTGTCCCAGCGCCTCGACGCCGTCGCGGATCCTCTCCCCGAGCCGCTTGACGCCGGCGAGCACGCCGTCGGCCGCGAGGGTGTCGATGACGGCGAGTCCGGCGGCGCAGGCGACCGGGTTGCCGCCGAACGTGGTGCCGTGGTGCCCGGGCTTCAGCAGGTCGGCCGCGGGTCCGAAGGCGACCGTCGCGCCGATCGGCAGTCCGCCGCCGAGGCCCTTGGCGAGGGTGACGACGTCCGGCTCGACGCCCTGGTGGGCCTGGTGCTCGAACCACTGGCCACAGCGGCCGATGCCGGTCTGGACCTCGTCCAGGACGAGCAGGGTGCCGGTCGCCCGGGTGATCTCCCGGGCGGCCTCCAGGTAGCCCTTGGGCGGGACGACGACGCCGTTCTCGCCCTGCATCGGCTCGATGATGACCAGCGCGGTGTCGGTGGTCACCGCGGCCTTCAGCGCGGCGGTGTCCCCGTACGGAACGTGGGTGACGTCACCGGGCAGCGGGCGGAAGGGCTCCTGCTTCCCGGGCTGGCCGGTGAGGGCGAGCGCGCCCATCGTCCGGCCGTGGAAGCCGCCGTCGGTGGCGACCATGTGGGTGCGCCCGGTGAGCCGGCCGATCTTGAAGGCGGCCTCGTTGGCCTCCGCGCCGGAGTTGGCGAAGAAGACCCGCCCCCGCCGGCCGAAGAGCTGGAGCAGCCGCTCGGCGAGCGCGACGGGCGGCTCGGCGATGAACAGGTTCGATACGTGGCCGAGGGAGGCGATCTGCGTGGAGACGGCCTCGACGACGGCGGGGTGGGCGTGGCCGAGGGCGTTGACCGCGATGCCCCCGACGAAGTCGAGGTGGCGGGTGCCTTCCTCGTCCCAGACGTAGGCGCCCTCGCCCCGGACGAGCGGCAGCCGGGGTGTGCCGTAGTTGTCCATCAGCGCGCCCTGCCACCGCCGGGTGAGTCCCACAGTCTCTGTACCGGTCATGATTCCCCCTGTTCAGGCCCTGTGTGTACGTCGATGGGGGCGTCGGGCACGACCATCGTGCCGATGCCCTCGTCGGTGAAGATCTCCAGCAGGATCGAGTGCTGGACGCGGCCGTCGATGACGCGGGCGGTCTCGACGCCGTTGCGCACGGCGTGCAGACAGCCCCGCATCTTGGGGACCATGCCGCTGGACAGCTCGGGCAGCAGCTTCTCCAGCTGGCTCGCGGTGAGCCGGCTGATGACGTCGTCGCTGTTGGGCCAGTCCTCGTAGAGCCCCTCGACGTCGGTGAGGACCATCAACGTCTCGGCGTTCAGGGCGGCGGCGAGCGCGGCGGCCGCGGTGTCGGCGTTGACGTTGTAGACGTGGTGGTCGTCGGCGGAGCGGGCGATGGAGGAGATGACCGGGATGCGGCCGTCGTCCAGCAGCGCCTGGATGGCCCCGGTGTCGATGGCGGTGATCTCGCCGACCCGGCCGATGTCGACGAGCTCGCCGTCGATGGTGGGCCGGTGCTGGGTGGCGGTGATGGTGTGGGCGTCCTCACCGGTCATGCCGACGGCGAGGGGGCCGTGCTGGTTGAGGAGGCCGACCAGCTCGCGCTGGACCTGTCCGGCGAGCACCATCCGGACGACGTCCATCGCCTCGGGGGTGGTGACCCGCAGCCCGGCCTTGAACTCGCTGACCAGGCCCTGCTTGTCGAGCTGGGCGCTGATCTGCGGGCCGCCGCCGTGCACGACGACGGGCTTGAGGCCGGCGTGCCGCAGGAAGACGACGTCCTGGGCGAAGGCGGCCTTCAGCTCCTCGTCGATCATGGCGTTGCCGCCGAACTTGATGACGACGGTCTTGCCGTGGTGCCGGGTCAGCCAGGGCAGCGCCTCGATGAGGATCTGCGCCTTCGGGAGTGCGGTGTGCTTCCGCGCCGTGCTCATGAGCTGTACGCGCTGTTCTCGTGGACGTAGTCCGCGGTGAGGTCGTTGGCCCAGATGACGGCGGACTCGGTGCCCGCGGCGAGGTCGGCGGTGACCTTGACCTCCCGGTAGCGCATGTCGACGAGGTCGCGGTCCTCGCCCACTCCCCCGTTCTTGCAGACCCAGACGTCGTTGATGGCGACGTTGAGCCGGTCCGGCTCGAAGGCGGCCTTGGTCGTGCCGATGGCGGAGAGGACCCGGCCCCAGTTGGGGTCCTCGCCGTGGATCGCGCACTTGAGGAGGTTGTTGCGGGCGATGGACCGGCCGACCTCGACGGCGTCGTCCTCGGTGGCCGCGTTGATCACCTCGATCCGGATGTCCTTGGACGCGCCCTCGGCGTCGCCGATGAGCTGCCGGGCGAGGTCCGCGCAGACGGCCCGTACGGCTTCGGCGAACTCGTCCTGTTCCGGGGTGATGCCGCTGGCGCCGGAGGACAGCAGCAGCACGGTGTCGTTGGTGGACATGCAGCCGTCGGAGTCGACCCGGTCGAAGGTGGTCCGGGTGGCCTCGCGCAGGGCGGCGTCCAGCGCGGGGGCCTGCACGTCGGCGTCGGTGGTGAGGACGACGAGCATGGTGGCCAGGCCCGGGGCGAGCATGCCCGCCCCCTTGGCCATGCCGCCGACGGTCCAGCCCTCGCCGCCCGCGACGGCCGTCTTGTGCACGGTGTCGGTGGTCTTGATGGCGATGGCGGCCTTCTCGCCGCCGTGTTCGCTGAGCGCGGCGGCCGCCTGCTCGATACCGGGGAGCAGCTTGTCCATGGGGAGCAGCAGGCCGATGAGCCCGGTGGAGGCGACGGCGATCTCGCCCGCGCTGTGGCCCTTCAGGACGTCCGCGGCCTTCTCGGCGGTGGCGTGGGTGTCCTGGAAGCCCTGGGGGCCCGTGCAGGCGTTGGCGCCACCGGAGTTGAGGACGACGGCGGTGACCTCGCCGCCCTTGAGCACCTGCTCCGACCAGAGCACCGGGGCGGCCTTGACGCGGTTGGAGGTGAAGACGCCCGCGGCGGCGCGACGCGGCCCGTTGTTGACCACGAGGGCCAGGTCCGGGTTGCCGCTCTCCTTGATTCCCGCGGCGATGCCCGCCGCCGAGAATCCCTGTGCTGCCGTGACGCTCACGGTGCGACTCCGATCGTCGAAAGTCCGGTGTCCTCGGGGAGTCCGAGGGCGATGTTCATGCTCTGGAGGGCGCCGCCCGCGGTGCCCTTGGCGAGGTTGTCGATGGCGCTGATCACGATGATCCGCCCGGCCGCCGCGTCGTACGCGACCTGGAGCTGTACGGCGTTGGAGCCGTACACCGCGGCGGTGGAGGGCCACTGCCCCTCGGGCAGCAGGTCCACGAACGGCTCGTCCGCGAACGCCTTCTCGTACACCCCGCGCAGGCTCTGGGCGCTCACGCCGGGCCTCGCCTTCGCACTGCACGTGGCGAGGATGCCGCGGGGCATGGGCGCGAGGGTGGGCGTGAAGGAGACGGTGACCGGCTCACCGGCCGCTGCGCTGAGGTTCTGGATCATCTCCGGCGTGTGACGGTGCCCGCCGCCGACGCCGTACGGGGTCATGTTGCCCATCACCTCGGAGCCGAGCAGATGCGGCTTGGCCGCCTTGCCCGCACCCGAGGTGCCCGACGCGGCGACGACCACGGCCTCCGGCTCGGCGAGGCCGGCCTCGTACGCCGGGAAGAGCGCGAGGGACACGGCGGTCGGGTAGCACCCGGGCACGGCGATCCGCCGCGACCCGGCGAGCGCGGCCCGCCCGCCCGGCAGCTCGGGCAGCCCGTAGGGCCAGGTCCCGGCGTGCGGGGACCCGTAGAACGTCTCCCAGTCACCGGCGTCCTTGAGCCGGAAGTCGGCTCCCATGTCGACGACGAGGACCTCCTCCCCCACCTGCTCGGCGACGGCGGCGGACTGCCCGTGCGGAAGCGCCAGGAAGACGACGTCGTGGCCGGCGAGCACCTCGGCGGTGGTGGGCTCCAGCACCCGGTCGGCCAGGGGCCGCAGATGCGGCTGGAGCGAACCGAGCGCCTGCCCGGCGTTGGAGTGCCCGGTGAGGGCGCCGATCTCGACGTCCGGGTGCGCCAGCAGAAGACGGAGCAGCTCCCCGCCGGCGTAGCCGCTCGCCCCTGCCACTGCTGCTCGTACCACCATCGGTAACCCTCCTGATCGATGGCATGACTATACGCATCGACGCACTTTTATGCAAAGATACGCCGGCTGCGGGCAGCGGCGGTCGACGGCGGTCCCCCCGGCCCCGGCAGCGGGCCGACCCTGTTTATGCTCACGCCCATGGCACTCGAGTGGGAACAGATCATCGTCGACTCCGCCGACCCCATCGCCCTCGGGCGCTGGTGGGCCGAGGCTCTCGGCTGGGTGGTGGTCGACGCATCCGAGGAGATCGTCGAGATCCGGCCCGAGCCGGACCGGCTGCCGGGGCTGCTCTTCGTGCCTGTCCCCGAGGGCAAGGCGTCGAAGAACCGGCTCCACCCGGACTTCCGCCCCGACGACCAGGAGGCCGAGGTCGCCCGGCTGCTCTCCCTCGGTGCCCGGCGCGCCGACACCGTGCGGGACGAGCAGCACTGGGTGACCCTCCTCGACCCGGAGGGCAACGAATTCTGTGTCCTGGGTGAGCGGAAGAGCTGAGCGGGGCCGGGCAGCCGTTCGGGCGGAGGTTGCCTGACGCTTTCGCCCACCCTCAGC
>NZ_JAAXYC010000225.1 GCF_018619185.1 Streptomyces sp. McG3
CCCCACGACCCCCCGGCGGAAGCGACCGCCGGGCCCGCCGTCGCCCTGACCGACGTCCACAAGGCGTACGGTGCCACCCGGGCCGTCGACGGGGTCTCGCTGACCGTCGAACGCGGGGAGTTCTTCGGGCTGCTCGGACCCAACGGGGCGGGCAAGACGACCCTCGTCGAGATCATGGAGGGTCAGCGGCGGGCCGACTCCGGGACGGTGGCCGTCCTCGGGACGAGCCCCTGGCCGCGCAACACCGCCCTGCTGCCCCGGCTCGGCGTGCAGACCCAGGCCTCCGCGTTCTTCGTCCGGCTGACCGCCCGCGAACACCTGGCCACCATGGCCGCCCTCTACCGGTGCGACGCGGCCGCCGCCGAACGGGCGCTCGCATCCGTCGGCCTCACCGAGCAGGGCGACACCCGGGTCGACGACCTCTCCGGCGGCCAGCGGCAGCGGCTCGCCATCGCCTCCGCCCTGGTCCACGACCCCGAACTGATCTTCCTGGACGAGCCGACCGCCGCCCTCGACCCGCAGGCCCGCCGCTCCCTGTGGCAGGTCCTGCGCGAGCTCAAGGGCCAGGGCCGCACCATCGTCTACACCACCCACCACCTGGACGAGGCCGAGGCGCTCTGCGACCGGGTCGCCATCATGGTCGCGGGCCGGATCGCCGCCCTGGACAGCCCCGGCCGGCTGATCGCCGCCTCCAGCCCGACCACCCGGCTGCTGGTCCCGGCCGACCGCCTCACACCCGAACAGGCCCGCGCCATCGAGGACGTGGACCGGGTGACCGAGGAGGGCGGCTCGCTCGTGCTGGAGACCCTCGCCGCGGGCCGGGTCCTGGCCGCCGTCGACGCGATCGCCGGGCTCCAGGGCGTACAGACCAGGACGGCGAGCCTGGAGGACGTGTACCTGGACCTGACCGGCACCGGGGCCGACGCCCCGCGACCGTAGGCCCCGTCGCCCCAGCCCCGGCAAGCCGACCCGCCCCCACGTGCAGCAGAACCAGCGATACGGAGACACCGCATGAGCGCCTACACCGCGCTGAGCCAGGCCGGATACCGGGCCTACACCCGCGACCGCACCACCCTCTTCTTCACCTTCGCGTTCCCGCTGATCTTCCTGGTGGTCTTCGGGCTGATCTTCCACGGCCAGACGGTCGAGGAGAGCGGCAAGCCCTACATCAACTACATCGCGCCCGGCGTGCTGTCCTGGGGCGTCGGCAACGCCGCCGTCTTCGGCGTCGGGTTCGTCCTCATGCAGTGGCGGCGCGACGACATCCTCCGGCTGATCCGGATGACGCCCACGCCCGTCTCCACCGTCCTCGCCTCCCGCTACGTCCTGGCGCTGGGCATCGGAGCCGTCCAGGCGGCCCTCTTCGTGGCCGTGGCGCTGCTCCCGTCCTTCGGGCTCCAGCTGGACGGCCGCTGGCCGCTCGCCCTGCCGGTGCTGGTCCTCGGCATCACCGCGTTCCTCGCGCTCGGCGTCATCGTCGGCAGCTATGCGAAGACCCCCGAGGCGGTCGCCGCCGTCGCCAACTGCCTGATGATTCCCATGGCGTTCCTGTCCGGCTCGTTCTTCCCGCTGGACGCCATGCCCGGCTGGATGCAGAACCTCTCCCGGGTCCTGCCCCTGCGCTACCTCAACGACGGGGTCTCCGGCGCGCTGACCGGCGACGGCTCCCTGAAGGACATCGGCGTCGCCTGCGCCGTCCTCGCCGGATTCGCCCTCGTCCTCGGCGCGGTCGCGCTGAAGACCTTCCGCTGGAGCGACAAGTCATGACGACGACGGCCCCCGGCCCGACGGCGACCGCCTCCGCCCCGACCCCCCTGGAAGCGGGACGCGACCGGCTCCAGTCCGCGCTGACCGCCCGCCACACCCGTTCCCCCGAGGGTCTGCCCGCGCCCTACGCCGTGCCGCTCGGGGCCGCCGACGTCCTCGGCTTCGGCCACCCGGACCCGTACGCCGACGCCCGGCCGGCCGCCAACGTCGCTCTGACCTCCCGGGCCGTCCTCATCGGCCCCTGGGGCGGCGGCCCCGACGCCACCGCCTGCGGCCAGTGCCTCGCGATGCGCTGGCAGCGGCTGCGCAGCCGGTCCGAGCGCGAGGCACTGGAGCTGGGGTACGAGCCGCACGGGGCCGTGCACTGGCCGGTGCTCACCGACTACGCGGTGGACGCCGTCTGGGCCGCGTACCGCGCGGTCCTGACCGGCCGGCACACCCGTTCGGAGGCGGCCACCGCCGACCGGGAAGCAGCCACCGCCGACCCGGACGCCGGTCCCGCGCACAGTGGAGCCGGTCCCGCCGACCCGGACGCCGGTCCCGCGCACCCGGACGCCGCGCCCGCGCACACCGACGCCACTCCCGCTGACCGGGCGCTGCCCCAGGTCACCCGGGTCGACCTGGTGACCCTCGCCACGGCCACCTTCCCGCTGCTGCCCGAACCGCTCTGCCCCGCCTGCGTCCACGAGGTCCCGGACACGGCGGAGGCCGCCCGGATGCGGCTGACGCCCACCCCTAAACCGGACCCCGACGGCTACCGGCTCCGCACCCTGGACTCCTACCCGCTGCCGACGGCCGCCCTCGCCAACCCGGTCTGCGGCGCGCTCGGCTCCGACACCTGGATCAACCCCGCCTCCACCACCACCGCCCCGGTCGCCGGGACCCACTTCGTCCGGGGCTACGCGGGCCTGAACGACGTCACCTGGAGCGGCCAGGCCAACCGCTACTCCACCAGCCGCGTCCTCGCCCACCTGGAGGGCCTGGAACGGTACGCGGGCACCCACCGCCGACGCGGTACCACCCCGGTCGTCGATTCCTACGCCAACCTCTCCGGTCAGGCGCTGAACCCCGCCGACTGCGGCTTCTACACCCCCGCGACGTACGCCGCCGACCCCCTGGTCAGCCCCTTCGACCCGGACCGGGCGATCCCCTGGGTCTGGGGCCACTCCCTGCGCGACGACGCCCCGATCCTGGTCCCGGCCCGGCTCGCCCACTACAGCGCGGGCGTCGAGGCCGACAACTTCGTCTTCGAGTGCTCCAACGGCTGTGCCACCGGCGGCAGTCCGGAGGAGGCGATCCTCTTCGCGCTCCTCGAACTCGTGGAACGGGACGCCTTTCTCCTCGCCTGGTACGGCCGCGCGCCCCTCACCGCGATCGACCTCACCACCGCGACCACCCCCGCCGTCCGCTCGATGCTCGACCGGGCGGCCCTGCACGGCTACGACGTGCACGCCTTCGATACGCGGATGGATCTGGCGGTCCCCGTCGTCACCGCCCTCGCGGTGCGCCGGGACGGCGGCCACGGCACGCTGTCGTTCAGCGCGGCGGCCGGCTTCGACCCGGCGGACACGGTGGAGGCGGCCCTGTCCGAAGTCCTCACCTACATCCCGCACCTGCCCTACCAGGTCACCGAGAGGCTGGCCGAACTGGAGGCGATGGAAAGGGACTTCGGTAAGGTCCTGCACCTCAAGGACCATGCCCAGCTCTACGGGCTGCCGTCCATGGCCCGGCACGCCGCCACCTACCTGGAGCCGGTCGACGTCCTCCCGCTGGAGGAGACGTTCGCCGACTGGCAGCCGCTGCGCCCCCGCACCGGCGACCTGCTGGACGACCTGCGACTGCTGCGGGACCGGCTGACCGCCGCGGGGTACGACGTCCTCGCCGTCGACCAGACGACGCCGGAGCAGCACCGGATGGGCCTGCACACCGTGTCCGCCATCGTCCCCGGACTGCTGCCGCTGGACTTCGGCTGGAGCAGACAGCGGGCGCTGACCATGCCCCGGCTGCGGACCGCGCTGCGGGCGGCGGGGCGGCGGCCCGACGACCTGCCGGAGGCGGAGATCAAGGCCGTCCCGCACCCGTTCCCGTGACCGGGCCCGCGCCGCACGCGCGACGGCCCCCTCCGACCGACGGAGGGGGCCGCGGGCGCACGAACCGGCCGGCAGCGGTATCAGGCGCTGCAGGAGGTGGTGCTGGTGGTGCTGGAACAGGTCGACGTCGAGGAGCACGACGTGGAACCGGCGAGGACGACCTCCGAGGCGTCGGAGTAGTCCGAGATCTCGAAGGTCTCCGACTCCAGCTCCAGGATCTCGTCGGCGAGGGTGGCGAGTTCGGTCTTGGGGGCCATGGTGATCTCCCTGGTCTCGTGGCGGTCCGGCCGGCTGCTCCGTCCGGTGCCCGGGTGCTGGACCCATTGCAGGGGTGGCCGCTGTCAGATCGGCCGCGATTTCGCTGTCACATCGCTGGCACCCGGTGGCAGGGCGACGGCAGGGCACGTGACAGCCGTACGGAGCAGGCTCGTCGAGCAGAGATGAGGTGCGCGGTGGTCACAGCGGCCGGAACGACGAAGAACACCGACGACGGCGACGCGACGCCGGAGCCACGGGCAGGCGGCGCGGCGGCGGACACGCCCCTGCCGCGCCCCCTGCTCCGCTCAGCCGTCGAGCTCTACCTCGACCTGCACGCCCACCCCGAGCTCTCCGGCCACGAGCACCGCACCGCCGACCGCCTCGCCGCCCGGCTCGCCGGGCACGGCTGTACGGTCACCCGTTCCGTGGGCGGCGGCCACGGGCTCGTCGGGGTGCTGGACAACGGCCCGGGCCCCACCGTGCTGCTGCGCACCGAACTGGACGCGCTGCCCGTCACCGAGGCCACCGGGCTCCCGTACGCCAGCACCGTGCCGGGCGTCATGCACGCCTGCGGCCACGATCTGCACATCGCGGCGGTCGCCGGGGCGGTGGCGCTCCTCGCCGCCTCCCGGACCGCGTGGCGGGGCACGGTTCTCGTCGTCGGCCAGCCGGAGGAGGAGACGCTGAGCGGGGCCCGGTCCCTGCTGGAGGACGGCCGGCTGTACGAGCGTTTCGGCGTCCCCGACGCGGTCCTCGCCCAGCACGCCGCCCCGCTGCCCGCCGGGACCCTCGCCCACGCGCCGGCCGGCGGGCCGCCCCTGATGGCGGGGAGCGTCGCCGTCGAGGCGGTCCTGCACGGCCGGGGAGGTCACGCGGCCACCCCGCACCTCAACCTCGACCCGGTTCTGATGGCCGCCGCCACCGTGCTGCGGCTGAGCACCGTGGTGGCCGAGGCGACCGCGCCCGCCGAACAGGCCGTGCTCACCGTGGGCTCGGTCCGGGCCGGCGAGCGCGGCAACATCACCCCGGACCACGCCGAACTCTCGCTCACCATCAGGGCGTTCACCGAACCGGCCCTCGACCGGCTGGCCGCCGCCGCCGAACGCGTCGTCCGGGCCGAGGCCGCCGCTTCCGGGGCCCCGCGCGCACCCGATTTCTCCGTCACCGCCCGCTCGCCCGCCCTGCGCCCCGACCCGGCGCTGACCGCCCGGGTGCGCCGGGCCCACGAGGTGCTCCTCGGACCCGGCCGGGTGCTGGACCTCGGCGGGTCTGCGGCCACCGAGGACTTCCCGCACTACGCGTCGGGCGGGGTCCCGGCCGCGTACTGGATGCTCGGGACCACCGGGGCGGGCCCCTGGCGTACCGCCCGCGCCGGAGGCGCACCCGTACCGCCCAACCACGCCCCCGGCTTCGCCCCCGACGTCAGGGCCGCCCTGCCCGTCGGCATCAGGGCCCTGGCGGCGGCGGCCCGGCAGGTGCTGGACCCGGGGCACGCCGGGGACCGGGAGGCGACGTCATGACGGCGGGCCGGACCGGGACGGCCGACGTCGTCGTCGTACGCCGCGACCGGGCGGCCCCGACCGGGTGGACCACCGTCGTCAGGCTGCTGGGGCTGCTTCCCGCACACTGGGCCTGCCACGCCGAGGTGGACCAGGACCGGGTGGTCCTGCGGGTCGAGCTGGCCGGGGCGACGGACACGCCTGCGGTGCGGCGGGCGGTGTCCCGCGTACTGGCGGACACGGCCCTGCGCGGCTGGACCGAGGAGCTCCGCACCATCCGCTGAGCACGCACCGAGCACTGGCTGTCGCACGCACTGAGCACTGGCTGTTGCACGCACCGAGCACGCACCGAGCACGCACCGAGCACGCACCGAGCACTGACTGTCGCACGCACCGAGCACCCGATGGGCACCCACTCGGCACCCACTGAGCACGGGCTGTGCGGGTGCCGAGGCGCCCCGCACCTCAGATCCAGCCGCGTTCCCGGGCCAGCAGCGCGGCCTGCGCCCGGCTGGCCGCGCCGAGCGTCTGCATCAGGTCGGCGACGTGCCGCCGGTAGGTCCGCACCGACACCCCCAGCTCCCGTGCGCCCGCCTCGTCCTTGCCCACCGTGCACATCGACACCAGCACCCGCCGCTCGATGCCGGAGGGCCGGGGGGCGGCGGCGTCCTCGCCGCTCTCCTTGCCGTCGCCCGCCCGGGACAGCTCTTCGGCCTGGTCCCAGATCCGTTCGAACAGGGAGATGATGTTGGAGACCAGGCCGCTGCGGTGGGCGAGGAGCGCGCCCCGGGAGGTGTCGCGCGGGTCCAGCGGGACGAGCGCCGCCCGACGGTCGTAGACCAGGAGTCGCTCGGTGGTGTCCGCCGTCACCCGGATCGCCGCCCCGTGCTCGGCCAGCTCCCGCAGATAGGCGGCGGTCGGCGGGTCCTGGAGCGCCACGCTGGAGACGACGTTGCGGATCCGCACCCCGCGCCGCAGACAGCGCAGGTCCAGCGGGCGGGAGCGGGCGATGTTCTCCGCCGACAGCCGGGTGTACGGCTCCACGGACAGGATCTCGTCCCGGGCGAAGAACGCGAGGTCGTCGATCCGGTTACGGATCTGGGCGAGCCCCTCCAACTGTTCGATGCCCTGCGGAGGGGGCGTACGGGCCCCCTGCTCCGCGCGTAGACCATCAATGACGTGCCGCGACCGGGTGACGCGCTGCAGCTCCTGATGGAGCGCGTGCAGCCGGACGTCCACCAGCCGGGTGAGGGCCACCTCGGGGTCCGCCGGGAAGATCCGCCGCTCGGCGTCCTCGGCGCGCAGCAGCCCGAGCTCCTGGAGCCGGGCGATCCGGGCGTGCGCGTCCCGGGGCCGGGAATGCAGCAGGAGGTGGAGGTCGTCGGCGCGGGTGCCGGGGTTGCGCAGGAAGTGCCGGTAGATCTCTTCCTCGGCCTCCGGGACCCCGAAGACAGACATCTCGTTCTCGCCCACGTACGCCCCCGAATGCCTGATGCCGTGGGGAGCGTGCACCGAGGGGGATCGCCCCACGCCGCCCGCCCCGGCCGCCGCTAGCTCCGCCCGTGCCGTTGACTGTGCCCCGTACCGCAGGTGTGACGCGCCGGCCGACGCACTCGTCCGCGTGTCCGTGCAAGGGTCGGGCAAAGACTAGACGCTGGGATCACTCCTGTGAGGATCCCCGGCAGAACTGTGTGCGAGCCGGAGATGAACGGTGCGCGACCGTCGACGAGCGGTGGTGCCGGCACGACGGGCGGCCGGGCGGGCGCGAAGCGGGCGCCGGGGGCGGGGATACGGGCGGTGGCCCGGGCGCCCGCACGGTCGGGTTCCGGCCGTCGGCTCCGGCTCGCTCGCCCGTCGCGGACGCGGCTGTCACCCCCGGGTCGTACCCTGGAAGCCACCCCGGCCCCCGGGGGTGCCCGGCGGATCAGGGCACTCCCGACGTGTCGGGCCCTTCGCGTTGCCCCGGTAGCAGCCGGCTGCCGGTGAACCCTCAGCTTCACCTGATCTGATCCCGGACGGAAACTTCATGAGCCTGCACGGTCTGCTGGATGTCGTCGTTACGGACCCGGCGCTCGCCGAGGCGGTGAAGGCCGCCGGGGACGGGCACCGGGCCCACGTCGACCTGGTGGGCCCGCCCGGCGCGCGGCCGTTCGCCGTGGCCGCGCTGGCCCGGCAGACCGGCCGGACCGTGCTGGCCGTCACCGCGACGGGCCGGGAGGCCGAGGACCTGGCCGCGGCCCTGCGCACGCTGCTGCCGCCGGACACGATCGCGGAGTACCCGTCCTGGGAGACCCTGCCGCACGAGCGGCTCTCGCCCCGCTCGGACACCGTGGGCCGCCGCCTCGCCGTGTTGCGGCGGCTCGCCCACCCGCGCGCGGACGACCCGGAGACCGGCCCGGTCTCCGTCGTCGTCGCGCCGATCCGCTCCGTGCTCCAGCCGCAGGTCAAGGGGCTCGGAGAGCTGGAGCCCGTGGCGCTGGCCGGCGGGCAGAGCGCGGATCTGGGGGAGGTGGTGGACGCGCTGGCGGCCGCCGCGTACTCCCGGGTCGAACTGGTCGAGAAGCGCGGCGAGTTCGCCGTACGCGGCGGGATCCTGGACGTCTTCCCGCCGACCGAGGAGCACCCCCTCCGGGTGGAGTTCTGGGGCGACGAGGTCGAGGAGATCCGCTACTTCAAGATCGCCGACCAGCGGTCCCTGGAGGTCGCGGCGCACGGGCTGTGGGCCCCGCCCTGCCGTGAGCTGCTGCTGACCGGCCAGGTCCGCGAGCGGGCCGCCGCGCTGGCCGAGGAGCATCCGGAGCTGGGCGAGCTGCTCGGCAAGATCGCGGAGGGCATCGCGGTCGAGGGCATGGAGTCCCTGGCCCCGGTCCTGGTCGACGACATGGAACTCATGCTCGACGTCCTGCCGCCGAACGCCATGGCGATCGTCTGCGACCCGGAGCGGGTCCGCACCCGGGCGGCCGACCTGGTAGCCACGAGCCAGGAGTTCCTCCAGGCGTCGTGGGCGGCGAGCGCGGGCGGCGGCGAGGCCCCCATCGACGTGGGCGCGGCCTCGCTGTGGGGCATCGCGGACGTCCGGGACCGGGCCCGCGAGCTGGACATGATGTGGTGGTCGATCTCCCCGTTCGCGGCCGACGCCGCCGACCACGACGACGACACCCTCCAGCTCTCCATGCACGCCCCCGAGGCGTACCGGGGCGACACCGCCCGCGCGCTCGCCGACACCAAGGGCTGGCTGGCCGACGGCTGGCGCACGGTGTACGTGACGGAGGGCCAGGGCCTCGCCACCCGTACGGTCGAGGTGCTGGGTGGCGAGGGCATCGCGGCCCGCCTCGACGCGGACCTGACCGAGCTCACCCCGTCCCTGGTGCACGTCTCCTGCGGGGCCATCGAGCAGGGGTTCGTCGACCCGGCGCTGAAGCTCGCCGTGCTCACCGAGACGGACCTGACCGGCCAGCGCACCGCCACCAAGGACCTGGGCCGGATGCCGGCCCGCCGGCGGAAGACGATCGACCCGCTGACGCTGGAGGTCGGCGACTACATCGTCCACGAGCAGCACGGTGTGGGCCGGTACGTGGAGATGGTGCAGCGCACGGTCCAGGGCGCGACCCGCGAGTACCTGCTCGTCGAGTACGCCCCCGCCAAGCGCGGCCAGCCGGGCGACCGCCTCTACATCCCGACCGACCAGCTGGAGCAGGTCACCAAGTACGTCGGCGGCGAGGCCCCGACGCTGCACCGGCTCGGCGGCGCGGACTGGACGAAGACGAAGCAGCGGGCGAAGAAGGCGGTCAAGGAGATCGCCGCCGACCTGATCAAGCTCTACTCCGCCCGGATGGCGGCCCCCGGCCACGCCTTCGGCGCGGACACCCCCTGGCAGCGGGAGCTGGAGGACGCCTTCCCGTACGCGGAGACGCCCGACCAGCTGTCCACGATCGCCGAGGTCAAGGAGGACATGGAGAAGACGGTCCCGATGGACCGGCTGATCTGCGGCGACGTCGGCTACGGCAAGACGGAGATCGCGGTCCGGGCGGCGTTCAAGGCGGTCCAGGACGGCAAGCAGGTGGCGGTCCTCGTCCCCACCACTCTCCTGGTCCAGCAGCACTACGGCACGTTCACCGAGCGCTACTCCCAATTCCCGGTCAACGTGAGGGCGCTGAGCCGCTTCCAGTCGGACACGGAGTCCAAGGCGACCATCGAAGGCCTCAAGGACGGGGCCGTCGACCTGGTCATCGGCACCCACCGCCTCTTCTCCTCCGAGACGAAGTTCAAGGACCTCGGCCTGGTCATCGTGGACGAGGAGCAGCGGTTCGGCGTCGAGCACAAGGAGCAGCTCAAGAAGCTCCGCGCCAACGTCGACGTGCTCACGATGTCCGCGACGCCCATCCCCCGTACGCTCGAAATGGCGGTGACCGGCATCCGCGAGATGTCCACGATCACCACCCCGCCGGAGGAGCGCCACCCGGTCCTCACCTTCGTCGGCCCGTACGAGGAGAAGCAGATCGGCGCGGCGGTCCGCCGTGAACTCCTGCGCGAGGGCCAGGTGTTCTACATCCACAACCGGGTCGAGTCCATCGACCGGGCCGCCGCCCGCCTCCGCGAGATCATCCCGGAGGCCAGGATCGCCACGGCCCACGGCCAGATGTCGGAATCGGCCCTGGAGCAGGTGGTGGTGGACTTCTGGGAGAAGAAGTTCGACGTCCTGGTCTCCACGACGATCGTCGAGTCCGGCATCGACATCTCCAACGCGAACACCCTGATCGTGGAGCGCGGCGACAACTTCGGCCTCTCCCAACTGCACCAGCTGCGCGGCCGGGTGGGCCGAGGCCGCGACCGGGGCTACGCCTACTTCCTCTACCCCCCCGAGAAGCCCTTGACGGAGACGGCCCACGAACGCCTGGCCACCATCGCCCAGCACACGGAGATGGGCGCGGGCATGTACGTGGCGATGAAGGACCTGGAGATCCGCGGCGCGGGCAACCTCCTGGGCGGCGAGCAGTCCGGCCACATCGCGGGCGTCGGCTTCGACCTGTACGTCCGCATGGTCGGCGAGGCCGTCGCCGACTACCGGGCCCAGATGGAGGGCGGCGAGCAGGAGGAGCCCCCGCTGGAGGTCAAGATCGAGCTCCCGGTCGACGCGCACGTCCCGCACGACTACGCCCCCGGCGAGCGCCTGCGCCTCCAGGCCTACCGCTCGATCGCCGCGGCCTCCTCGGAGGACGACATCCGCGCGGTCCGCGAGGAACTGACCGACCGCTACGGCCCCCTGCCCGAACCGGTCGAGAACCTCCTCCTGGTCGCCGGCCTGCGCATGCTGGCCCGCGCCTGCGGCGTCGGCGAGATCGTCCTCCAGGGCTCCAACATCCGCTTCGCCCCGGTGGAGCTCCGCGAGTCGCAGGAACTGCGCCTGAAGCGCCTGCACCCCAAGACGGTCATCAAGCCGGCCGCCCACCAGATCCTGGTCCCGCGCCCGACGACCGGGAAGATCGGCGGCAAGCCGGTCATCGGCCGCGAACTGCTGGCGTGGACGGGGGAGTTCCTGACGACGATCCTGGGGTCGTAGGCTCACGTACCGCGTGAACGACGGGCCCCGCCGGCTGATCGGCGGGGCCCGAGGTGTCTGACCTTGGGGGCGCTGGGGCGTCGCGGGCCGCTTGAACGCGGCCCATACCGTCTTGCCCACGACGTGGTGGTCGATGCCGAAGTCCGCGGCGAGTTCACCGACGAGGAACAGCCCGCGCCCTGAACAACTGCTTTCGTCCGGGTTACGACTGAGGTTCCCGCACCCGACGCTACGAACGATCCGCCCCCGACAGAGCCCGCGCGATCTCCTCGTGCAGCCCGAGCGGCAGTCGCGTCTCCCACCGTGCCGCCGCCTCGGCTGCCAGCTCCCGGCTCCACCCCCAGCTGTTCGCCGCCGCAGTGCGGAGGGCCTTTGAGGTCAGGGGACCGGTCGTCGTGGCGTACCGCTCGACGTCCGTCTGCGGCAGGTCCGCCTCCAGGGCGCGGCTCGGGGTGAGCCAGTGAGTGGTCGAGCCGCGCAGCAGGCGGCAGAGCTTCAGCTGAAGCGGGGCGATCACGGCGTGCAGCAGGTTGTGTGCGCGGGCGTACTCGCCCCGGTTCTGGATGTGGGCCAGCATCAGGGTCCAGTTGGCCAGTTCGTCCGTCAGCTGCTGGGCGGTGGACACCGGCTCCGGCGGGCGAAAGGCGGCCAGTTCGCGGGCGGCGGCCGCCAGGTCGCCGGTGCGGTCCAGGAGGACGGCCGCTTCCGGACGGGGGAGGTGGACCTGGCCGCGCCAGGTGCGGATCTCCGCGATGCCGGGGCCGGTGGGCTCGACGTGGAACTCACCGCGCATCAGGTCGTCGAAGACCACGGCGAGGATGCCGTACATGTTGGTGTACGCCAGTTTCAGCGGGGCCAGCCGCTCCACGAACTCCCGCCCGTCGAAGGCGTCGGCGTGCTCCTCCCGTACGTAGAGGTAGGCGTCCAGATCCGAGTGGGCGTCGGCCTCGCCGAGCGTCCACGAGCCGTAGAGGAGGACGCCCTCCACCCGTGGATCGGCCTCGGCTGTCGCGCGCAGCAGCTCGATGCGGCGGTCCAGGCCGTCGGTGCTGCGGCCGCTGGCCGACACGTACTTCCGGGTCGAGGTGAAGGGCATCGAGAACATCCCGTCGGACGGCGGGGCGCTCATCGTGGCCAACCACTCCGGGACGCTGCCGCTGGACGGGCTGATGCTCCAGGTCGCGGTGCACGACAACCACCCGGCGGACCGGCATCTGCGGCTGCTCGCCGCCGATCTGGTCTTCCATCTGCCGGTCGTCAACGAGCTGGCGCGCAAGGCGGGGCACACGCTGGCCTGCGCGGAGGACGCGCAGCGGCTGCTGGAGATGGGCGAGATCGTCGGGGTGATGCCGGAGGGGTTCAAGGGCATCGGCAAGCCGTTCGGCGAGCGGTACAAGCTTCAGCGCTTCGGCCGGGGCGGGTTCGTGTCGACGGCGCTGCGGGCGGGGGCGCCGATCGTGCCGTGCTCGATCGTGGGCGCGGAGGAGATCTACCCGATGATCGGGAACGCGAAGACGCTGGCCCGGCTGCTGGGGTTCCCGTACTTCCCGATCACGCCGACGTTCCCGTGGCTGGGGCCGTTGGGTGCGCTGCCGCTGCCGACGAAGTGGACGATCCAGTTCGGTGAGCCGATTCCGACGGACGGGTATCCGCCCGAGGCGGCGGAGGACCCGATGCTGATGTTCAATCTGACGGACCAGGTGCGTGAGCAGATCCAGCACACGCTGTACAAACTGTTGGTGCAGCGGCGGTCGGTGTTCTTCTGACCCGGCCTTGTGAGCCGAGCGGGAGGAGAAGGGGGCCGGTACGCGGATCGCGTACCGGCCCCCTTTTTTCGTGTGCGCTGGTGCGCTGGGCCCTTCGTTCTCCGGCGTTCTACGGCTTGAGGTTCTCGCCGTCGATGCCGAGGCCGGGGAGGAGCCTGTCTCTTATACCCATCTC
>NZ_JAAXYC010000226.1 GCF_018619185.1 Streptomyces sp. McG3
GCCCCAACGACGACACCCGCCCAGGCCCCGGCCCGGGTCTCCGATTCCCTCGCCCTCACGGCCCGGAGCCCCCGACCGTGTCCTCCGCCAAGGCGGCCGCCTCGGCGCTCAACGTCAGGGCCAGCACGCCCGGCCCCGGGGTCGGGGCCTCCACCCGGACGCGCCACAGGTCTCCTGCCCGCCCCACCTCGACCCGGGCACCACGGGGTGCCGTGTCGCGGACGGCTTCCCGTACCGCCTCCTCCGGCTCCGAACGGGCCGCCGCCCGTGCCCCCGCCCTCGCCGCGTCCACACAGCGGATCTGGTCCGAGGCCGCCATCAACGCCCACAGCAGGGCCATGGTGAAGGCCACCAGCACCGGGATCACCACGGCCGCCTCCGCGGTCACAGCGCCCCGGTCGCCGCGCCCGTCGCCACCGTCGCCACGCATGGCCGCTCTCCCGTGCCGCCCCCACTGCCACTCCCGGGGAAGGCAGCGGTCCGACGCCACGGGCCCCTTCCCCGGGCGGGGCCCCGGCGGGGTCTCAGAACTTCGCATCGAGCGCGTCCTCGACCAGCGACTGCAGCGCCGACAGCACCGGCCCGCTGTTCACCACCTTGTAGAGCACCGCCGCGAAGGCGCACGCGGCGATGGTTCCCACCGCGTACTCGGACGTGGTCATCCCTCGGTCGGACCGGCCGAACCGCCCCGCCCACCGTGCGGCCCACTTCGCCCTCCGGTCCGGCACGCCCGCGGACAGCCGGCCGCCGCGCAGAACGTCGACGGCCCGGCCCCAGAACTTCGTTTCCATTTCATCCCCCGATGAGCATCGATGACGAGCGGGCGCCCGAAAGGAACACCCGTGAGTGACAGTGAAAATGAATGACCGCCAGGTCGCCGTCGGCCGCGAAAGCCCGGCACGCCCACCGGCCCGCGCAGCCCCACCAGCCCGCGCAGCCCCACCAGCCCGGACGGCCTCACCTGCCCGGACGGCCTCACCTGCCCGGACGGCCGGTCGCGAGCAGGTCACCGGCCAGGCCGATGATCACCGGCGCCACCCCGACCGACAGGAAGGCGGGGAGGAAGCAGAGGCCGACCGGCGCCGTGATCAGCACCCCGGCCCGCTGCGCCCGCGTCACCGCCGCGGCGGCTCGCTCGGCGCGCATCGACTCGGCCAGCCTGGCAACCGGCTCCGCGGCCGGGGCCCCCGTCGAACCCGCCCGGTGCAGACAGCGGGCCAGCGGGCCGGCTCCCGGTATCTCCCCGAACCGACCCCACGCCTCGGCCGGTTCGCCGCCGAGGCGGATCTCGGCGGCCGTGCGGGCGAGCCGGTCACCGACCGGGCCGCCGATGGATTCGCCCACCTCCGCGGCCGCCTCCCGGGGACCTGCGCCGACCGCGATACAGGCCGCCAGCAGATCCGCGGCCAGCGGAAGCTGCCCGGCGATCACGGCCCGCTCCGGATGGGTACCGCCGGGACGAGCGCGAGGCCGGGACCGCCGCCACCTCCACATCCCGTACGCCGCGGCCGAACCGACCGCGCAGCCCATCGCACCACCGATCAGAATCCATCCGGCCAGCCAGGCCCCGGCCGGGGCCGCCCACTGCCGAGCGGGCTCGGAGAGCCCCGAACCACCGCTCGCCCGGAACGGTGCGACCATCCGGCGCCACCTGCCGGGCCGTGCCGCAAGGACTGTCCCCAGCAGCAGCTCGCCCCGCCCGCGCACCGCTCGCTTCCGAAATCCGGCGGCGATCACGGCTACCAGCTGAGCCGCCACACCCAGCACCGCCGCCGACATCCCCAGGCTGTGGAGAACTTCTCCAGCCGCCGCGTTCACGCCGCCTCCCCTCCGCGCACGATCCGGCAGGCCCAGTACAGCCCGGCCGCCTCCAGGAGCAACCCAACAGCCAGACAGGCCAGGCCGCCCGGGGTGTGCAGCAGTACACGCAAGGGTTCGGCTCCGAGTGCCGCTCCCAGCCCCAGACCCGCAAGCGGGAGCAGTGCCAGGACCACGACCGTCGACCACGCTCCCGCCAGTTGAGCGCGTAGCTCCTCCTGTCTGCGCCGGTCCTCCCGCAGCGCCGTCTCCAGGCGCTCCAGCCCGTTCGCCAGCCCGGCCCCACCGTCCACGGCCACGCGCCAGCACGCGGCCATCCCGGACAGGCCCCCCAGCCCCGGGCCCTGTGCCGCCTGCCGCAGTGCCGCCGGCACATCGCCGCCGAACCGCGCCGCCGCCAGCACCGCGGTCTCCGCCTCCCCCAGCCGGCCGCCTGAAGCGGGCGTAGCCCATGAGCCGGCTTCCGCCGGACCTTCGCGCAGCGCGACCAGCAACGCCTGTCCCGGCTCACGGCCGGCCCGCAACTCCCCGACCACGGCTCCGCACAACGCCGCCACCGCGGTCGCGGCCCGCTCCGCCTCCCGCGCTCCTGCCCGCCTCCGCAACCACCGGCGCACCAACGGGATCGCCATGGCCCCCGCGACCAGCGGCAGCACCGAATCCCCCAGCACCGCAAGCAGCACCGCGACCGGAACGCACCACCACTCCCGACGCCTCCGGGACGACTGCCTCACACCCGCCAGGGCCTTGAGCAGGTGTGGCCGCCATCGGCTCCATGGCCGACCCGGCTCGGCTGGAGTGTCCACGAACAACACCCTCGCCCGCCGAACGCCCGTGTCCCGCACCATCGTGAGCCAGACCGCTGAACCCGCGCAGAGAGCCACCGCCTGGGGCGCGTACGCGGACGTCACCCCCGTCACAGCGCACCCCCGATCAGCGACCGCAGACGTTCCCATCCGCGCTCCGGAACGAATCCGCCGACGCCCCAGCTCAGAGCCGGAACCGTGAGGACCAGTCCCGCCGCGTCCCGCTCCAGGACGTGCACCTCGGCGACGCGCCGTTGCCCCGCGCGGTCCCGCACGAGATGCACGACCACCGAGAGCGCGGCCGCCAACTGACTGTGCAGCGCCACCCGGTCGAGACCGGCCGCCGTGCCCAGAGCCTCCAGTCGGGCCGGCACATGCTCGGCGGCATTGGCGTGGACAGTGCCGCACCCGCCTTCGTGTCCGGTGTTCAAGGCGGCCAGCAACTGGGTGACCTCAGCTCCTCGCACCTCTCCGACCACCAGCCGGTCGGGCCGCATGCGCAGTGCCTGCCGCACCAGATCCCGCAACGTCACCCGGCCCGCCCCCTCCTGATTGGCCGGACGGGACTCCAGACGGACCACATGCGGATGGTCCGGCCGCAGCTCGGCGGAGTCCTCGGCGAGCACGATCCGCTCGTTCGGGCCGACCGCGCCCAGCAGACTGGCGAGGAGCGTCGTCTTGCCCGCCCCTGTGCCGCCGCTGATGACATAGGAGATCCGGGCTTCCACGAGCGCCCGCAGGATCCGGTCTCCGCCCGGCGGCACCGTGCCCGCGTCCACCAACTCCGCCAGCGAGAAAGCCCGTGGCCGCACCACGCGCAGGGACAGGCAGGTCGAGCCGACGGCCATCGGGGGCAGCACGGCGTGCATCCGTGTGCCGTCGGGCAGTCGTGCGTCCACCCACGGACGTGCGTCGTCCAGCCTCCTGCCCGCCACCGCGGCGAGACGCTGGGCCAGCCTCCGCACCGCCGCCGCATCAGGGAAGGTGACGCCCGTCAGTTGGAGCCCACCGCCCCGGTCCACCCACACCCGGTCCGGCGCGGAGACCAGCACATCGGTCACCTCCGGGTCCGCGAGCAACGGCTCCAGCACTCCGGTGCCGACGAGCTCGCCGCGCAACTCCGCCGCCGCCCCGAGCACCTCGGCGTCCCCCAGCAACCGCCCCTGGGCCCGTAGAGCGGCGGCCACTCCGGCCGGGGTGGGAGCGGCACCGCTGCGTGCCAGCCGCTGGCGTACGGCGTCGAGCAGTTCGTCCGTCATGCCGTCCCTCCCCCGGGCAGTCCGGTCACGGAGCTTGCGTCACCGGCCGCCGCCACCTGGTCCCAGAAGGCCGAACAGAACCGGGCCAGCGGCCCCCGGGCACTGCCTCCGGGCGGGGTGCCGTCGTCCTGGGAGGCCAGAAGGCCTGATTCCCTCGGGAGTTCGCCGACGAGCGTGAGGCCGATGGCCCGGGCGACCCATCGCCCGTCCAGCCCTGACGCGTACGGCCCCCGGGGCACCACCCGCAGGTCGTCCAGCACCATTCCGGCCGTGGCCGCGACGCGCCTGGCCGCTGCCACCGCGCGCAGTTCGCCCGGCACCACGAGCAGGCCGAGATCGAGTTGGGCCAACGCTTCGGCCACTGACTCGTCGACCCGGCGCGGAAGGTCCACGACCACCACCCCGCCGAGTCGTCGCGAGGCGGCCAGCACCGCACGCATCGCCTGCGGCGGGATCACCACTTCGTCGTCCCGATCCCAGCTCAGCACCCGCAACCCGTGGAGCGCGGGCAGCGAGTCCTCAAGGGCTCCGCCCCCGAGACGGCCCTTCGACTGCGCGAAATCCGGCCACCGCATGCCTTCGGCACGTTCGCCGCCGAGCAGGACGTCGATTCCGCCCCCCAACGGGTCGGCGTCGATCAGCATCGTCCGCCTACCGGACCTCGCCGCACTCACGGCAAGGGCGCAGGCCAGCGTCGACGCGCCGGAGCCGCCCCGGCCGCCCATCACACCGACGGTGAAAGCGGGCCGCCCCACGCCTTCGGCGGCGTTGGCGATCTGATCGACGAGCCAGGCCTCGGAATCGGGCAGTCGCAGCACATATTCGGCCCCGATCTCCACTGCCCGCCGCCACACGTCCGGGTCGTCCTGGTCCCGGCCCACCAGCATCACCCCCTTCCTGCGGCCGGCGCCGCGGCAACGCGCGGCGGCGTCATCTCCCACCAGCACCATCGGAGCCCGCTCCCAGCCGCCCCGACGTCCGGGCGGCCCGTGATGAACTTCCGGCTCGGCTCCGGCCGCCGCGCACAGCCGCAGCAGGTCGTCGAGCAGCTCCACGTCCTCCGTCACGATCAGCGGACCTCCGCGCCGCCCCTCGGCGACCGCCGCTCCTTCTCCTGCGATGGATCCAGCCACGATCTCCGCCCCCTTCTCACTGCCCCTTCAGTGCGGTTCGCGGTGTTCTCGGAGCGTTCCGAGATGCGCGATTCCGGCACCCGCGGACTTCGCGGGTGGAATCAACGTGCAGCACCTCGGAAAATCATGTGGATCTTGATGAAAAACTGTGGACAACTTCGAGGCTGTGAATAACTTCGTAACCCGAACCAGCGACTTCCGGAGCGCAGCCCTCTGGCTACACACTGTGACGAGATGAGTCGCACGACACCCGGCTCACACAATCGGGCCGATGAGCGGCCAGACGGGAGGCTCAGGTGGCTCCCACCCCTAAAACGCGTCCGGACATGCGACGACCCCCGCCGGGGGGGAGAGCGGGGGTCGTCCCCACGGCCGACTCGGGGGGGGAGGAGTCGGACCGGGTTAGCACGGTCGCGAACGATCCGTGACTTCCATGGTGTACCCGAGGGCCTTCTCAGGCAAACCCACGCGCCGGAGTTTACGCCGAATGGTGGGCCCCTATGCTCAGCGTTGTGGAAAACTGCTTCTCGCCGCGCACAGCAGCCTTCTTTGACCTGGACAAGACGGTCATTGCGAAGTCTTCGACGCTGACCTTCAGCAAGTCCTTCTACCAAGGCGGACTGATCAACCGCCGCGCTGTACTGCGCACTGCGTACGCACAGTTTGTGTTCCTCGCCGGGGGCGCAGATCACGACCAGATGGAGCGGATGCGTGAATACCTCTCCGCCCTCTGCAAGGGGTGGAACGTCCAGCAGGTCAAGGAGATCGTCGCCGAGACCCTGCACGACCTGATCGACCCGATCATCTACGACGAGGCCGCCACCCTCATCGAAGAGCACCACACGGCGGGGCGCGACGTGGTCATCGTTTCGACCTCGGGCGCCGAAGTCGTCGAGCCCATCGGCGAATTGCTCGGCGCCGACCGCGTCGTCGCCACGCGCATGGTCGTCGGTGACGACGGGTGCTTCACGGGCGAGGTCGAGTACTACGCCTACGGACCGACCAAGGCCGAGGCCGTGAAGGCGCTCGCGGTCTCGGAGGGGTACGACCTTTCGCGCTGCTACGCCTACAGCGACTCCGCGACCGATGTACCGATGCTGGAATCGGTCGGCCACCCGCACGCGGTCAACCCCGACCGCGCGCTGCGCCGCGAAGCGACCCTTCGCGAGTGGCCGATTCTCGTCTTCAACCGCCCGGTCCGACTCAAGCAGCGACTGCCCGCCTTCTCGATGCCGCCCCGCCCCGCTCTCGTGGCGGCGGCCGCGGTCGGAGCGGCGGCCGTCACCGCCGGGCTGGTCTGGTACGCCAGCCGTCGGCGTACCGCCGGCGCCACTCTGCCCGGGTGAGGCGGGGCGAGGCTCGGCGAGGCGAGCAGGGGCGCTCCATCCGCATGGCGCCTCGCCCGATTCGCCCTTGATTGAACCTAAAAGTAAAGAAGCGGGGCCAGGGGTTTCCCTTCCCCTGGTCCTGGAGTACAAAGGATCTAACGGCCCGCGAGACCAAGGACATCCGCGAGGATGACCTGCAACGCAGAACGGCCCCACGGACCGCGCACGAATGCCGAGTACCCACGCGACGTCGACCCGTCGATTACGGGCCAGCCGCACCAGGTGACGGGCAAAGTACCCGACCTGATGGGCAACCTACGAGGACGCTTGGTAACTGGGCGGACGTGCCAGCGGCGGTACCGCACATCGGTGCCGCCGCAACCCTTGCCCCGGGCCATCACCCCACGGCGTACCCGGAAGCCGACCTCTTCACCATCGGGCACCCGAGCCGCGGCAGGCCATCAGGCGGCGCCGCGCTGAAGCGCCTCGCACACCGCGGTCGACTCACGCACACCCAGCTCGACGGAGCGCCCACAGTGGGTGATCCATGCGGCCATGCCCTCCGGGGTTCCGGCCGTATAGCCCTCGAACGCCGCGACATAGGCCGCACGACCCTGTTCCGCGTGTCCCACCTCGGCCGGGCAGATCGACTTCGGGTCCAGCCCGCTGCCGATCAGCACGATGCGCTCGGCGGTCCGCGCCACCAGGCCGTTGTGCGAGCCGAACGGGCGCAACGCCAGTAGCTCGCCGTGCACCACGGCGGCCATGACCAGCGCGGGGGCGCTACCGCCCGCGATGATCAGCCGCGAGAGCCCTTCGAGTCGGCCGGCGACCTCCTCGGCCCCGGGAACCGGCGCCTCGATCAGCGGCTCGTCGACGGATTCACCCGCCAGCCGGGGGCGCCCCACCGCGTCGTCGGGAGTCGCTCCGCCGGCCGCCACCAGATGCAACCGGGCCAGCACCCGCAGCGGCGACTGCCGCCAGATGGACAGGAGTTGCCCGGCTTCCGCGGAAAGCCTCAGCGCGGCGCCGACCGTGCGCGCCTCGTCCTCACCACTGAAGTCGGTACGCCGACGCACCTCCTCGAGGTTCCAGTCGGCACCGGCCAGCGCGGCCGAACCACGAGAACCCCGCAGCGCGGCTTCGGCCGTGACCTCATTGCTGCGGCGCCGCATGACGCGATGACCGTAAACCCGGTCGACGGCCTTGCGCACGGAGTCCACGGCATCGGGAACGCCGGGCAGGGAACCGAGCGCGGCGAGCGGGTCAGAGGCAGTCGTACTCATAGGTAGCGAGGCTACGCGCCCACCACACCCGCACCACCCCCAAGTGGCCTTCTTCACGAACAGTGACCGCACACCGCGACGGACCGGCTACCCTAGGTGAACATGAAGATCGCTTTCGTCGGGAAGGGCGGCAGCGGAAAGACCACGCTGTCCTCGCTCTTCATCCGCCACCTCGCCGCCAACGAAGCCCACGTCATCGCCGTGGACGCCGATATCAACCAGCACCTGGGGGCCGCCCTCGGCCTGGACGAGGCAGAGGCCGCCGCGCTGCCCGCCATGGGCGCACACCTCCCCCTCATCAAGGACTACCTGCGGGGCGCCAACCCCCGTATCACTTCCGCCGAGACGATGATCAAGACGACCCCGCCCGGCGAGGGCTCCCGGCTGCTGCGGGTCCGCGAGGACAACCCGATCTTCACGGCCTGCGCGCGCACGGTTCGGCTGGACGACGGGGACGTCCGGCTGATGGCGACGGGGCCCTTCACCGAGTCCGACCTCGGAGTGGCCTGTTACCACTCCAAGGTCGGGGCCGTGGAGCTCTGCCTCAACCACCTGGTCGACGGCTCCGAGGAGTACGTCGTGGTCGATATGACGGCGGGCTCGGACTCGTTCGCCTCGGGTATGTTCACGCGCTTCGACATGACGTTCCTGGTTGCGGAGCCGACCCGTAAGGGGGTGTCGGTGTATCGCCAGTACAAGGAGTACGCACGCGACTTCGGCGTCGCACTGAAGGTCGTCGGGAACAAGGTGCAGGGCCCGGACGACCTTGAGTTCCTGCGTGCGGAGGTCGGCGACGACCTGCTGATCGGGATCGGCCACTCCGACTGGGTACGGTCGATGGAGAAGGGCCGGCCGTCCAGGTTCGAACTGCTGGAGGCCGACAATCGGATGGCCCTGCAGACGCTGCAGGACGCCGCCGAGGACTCGTACGGGTCGCGCGACTGGGAGCGCTACACGCGCCAGATGGTGCACTTCCACCTGAAGAACGCCGAGAGCTGGGGCAACGAGAAGACCGGCGCGGACCTGGCCGCCCAGGTCGACCCCGCCTTCGTGCTCGACGAACGCCAGGCAGGAGCGGGCGTGACCGCATCCGTCTGACTCATCGCACGGGACCCCCTCGTCGGCCGCCTTTCGGTGGCCGACGAGGGGGCGAATGATGCGTCGTGAGCGATCGGCCGATGTTTCGGCCGGCGTCACCTCGGTGCTTCAGCCGTTCCCTCCGGCGGGGGCCGAGCCCGCGTCACCCTGACCCGAGGCATCGCCCGGGACCTGGTCCGGAGTCTCTCCGGCGTCCTCGGCCGGGGCCTCTCCGGCATCCCCGCCCGGGACCTGGTCCCGAGCCTCTCCGGCGTCCTCGGCCGGGGCCTGGTCCTTGCCCTCACCTTGGTCCTTGCTCTGTTCCTTGCTCTGGCCCTTGTCAGCGGGCCGCGCGGCGGCCTGCTGGGTGCCGAGGTAGGACGACCAGCCCGTCTTGGGCGCCTCGCCGACGCCGAGCGTGGTGAGCTTGGCCAGCGTCTTCGGGTCCTGTGCGTCCAGCCAGTCGGCGAGTTGGCGGAAGGACACGCAGCGCACGCCCTCCTTGGTGCACACCTGCGCGATGGTCTCCTCGATGGCGCGCATGTAGGTGCCGCCGTTCCAGGACTCGAAGTGGTTGCCGATGATCAGGGGCGCCCGGTTGCCGTCGTACGAGCGGTCGAAGGCCTGAAGCAGCCCGTCCCGCATCTGGTTGCCCCAGTACTCGTGCTGGGAGGGGTCTCCCTGGGTGGCCGTACCGGACTGGTTGACCATGAAGTTGTAGTCCATCGAGAGGGTCTCGAAGGCGCGGCCCGGCATCGGAACGAGCTGGAGCGGAATGTCCCAGACCCCGTCCTTCTTCTTGGGCCAGACCTGGTTGCCGACGCCACTGGAGTCGTAGCGGAAACCCATGGTCCGGGCGGCGGCGACCATGTTCTTCTGGCCTTCGAGGCAGGGGGTGCGGGCGCCTACGAGTTCCTTGTCGTAGTCGAAGGGGAGCGGGGCCTCGCCCTTCAGCTCCGGAGTGTTGGTCTTCCAGCTCTTGACGAAAGCTTTCGCCTGGCTGATCTCGCTCTTCCACTCATCGACGGACCAGGTGCCGACGCCGCCGTCCTTGCCACAGAAGTGGCCGTTGAAGTGGGTGCCGATCTCGTTGCCTTCCAGCCACGCGGCACGCACCTCGTTGAGGGTGTCGCGGATGCCATCGGTGTCGTTGAAACCGATGTCGGAACGGCCCGGCGCGTGCTGGGGCGGGTTGTAGAGGTCCTTCTTCTCCTCCGGCAGCAGGTACACGCCGCTGAGGAAGTACGTCATCTTGGCGTTGTACTTTTTGGCCACGCCGCGGAAGTGCGAGAAGAGTTTCTGGCTGTCCTCTCCGGCGCCGTCCCAGGAGAACACCACGAACTGGGGAGGCTTCTCGCCGGGCGCCAGGCGTTCGACGGCCGGCACCTTCGGCTGGACCCCGGTGAAGGCGGTGGACCCGTCCCCGATCAGCTTGACCGCGTTCTTCGGGGCTGCGGCCGGAGGGTTCTCCTTGGCGCCGTGGGCGCCCTTCTCCGCGTCGGCTCCGGCACCCCCTGACGCGGACCCCCCGGATCCGGCTCCGGAACAGCCCGCGAGCACGGCGACCAAGGCCGTGGACATGACGCCCAAGGTGATCCTCTTCGTGGCGGCCATCATCCGCCCACCCTCTTCCTTGCAGGTTATTTGCGTTGAAGTGCCGACACGGCGCGGCCAAATTCGCACGCGGTTCCGCATAGCAAGGGCGACATACCGAATGAAAAGCTGCTTATTCACCGATAAGAGTTATCAACTAGCCCGAACGCCTCCGGCCTGAACCGGGCAAGCCCCGGCCCCGTGCAACCAGATGACCCCGTTCCGCATCCCCCCCCGACACCCCGAGACACCCCGAGACGCCTCGACACACCCCGAGACGCCTCGACACACCCCGACGGGGACGGAACCGCCGTGCGCCACGCGTCGTACGGCGGCCCTCGACCGCGGAGCGGGATCATGGCTCCATACACGAAGACACAGGTCTAAACCAATTCCCGGCAGGCCCTTGTCACCTGGCCCCGCGCCTGATGAGCTATGCCCCGGGACACAACGGACACCCTGGGACTGGGAGAAGTCGTGAGCAACGAGAGCCTGGCCAACCTGCTTCGGGAAGAGCGGAAATTCGCTCCGCCTGCTGAGCTGGCCGCCAACGCCAACGTCACCGCAGAGGCGTACGAGCAGGCCGAGGCGGACCGGCTGGGCTTCTGGGCCGAGCAGGCCCGCCGCCTGACGTGGGACACCGAGCCGACCGAGACCCTCGACTGGAGCAACCCGCCCTTCGCGAAGTGGTTCGCGGACGGCAAACTGAACGTCGCGTACAACTGCGTGGACCGCCACGTCGAGGCGGGCAACGGCGACCGGGTCGCCATCCACTTCGAGGGCGAGCCGGGCGACAGCCGGGCCATCACCTACGCGGAGCTGAAGGACGAGGTCTCGCGCGCCGCCAACGCCCTGACCGAGCTGGGCGTCGGCACGGGCGACCGGGTCGCCGTCTACCTGCCGATGATCCCCGAGGCCGCGATCGCGATGCTGGCCTGCGCCCGCATCGGCGCCGCGCACTCCGTGGTCTTCGGCGGCTTCTCCGCCGACGCCATCGCCGCCCGCATCAAGGACGCCGACGCCAAGGTCGTCATCACCGCCGACGGCGGCTACCGCCGAGGCAAGCCGACCGCGCTCAAGCCCGCCGTCGACGACGCCGTCTCGCGGTTCGAGAGCGTCGAGCACGTCCTCGTCGTCCGCCGCACCGGCCAGGACACCGCGTGGACCGAGGGCCGCGACGTCTGGTGGCACGAGATCACCGCCCGGCAGTCCGCCGAGCACACCCCCGAGGCCTTCGAGGCGGAGCAGCCGCTCTTCATCCTCTACACCTCGGGCACCACGGGTAAGCCGAAGGGCATCCTGCACACCTCCGGCGGCTACCTCACCCAGGCCTCGTACACGCACAACGCGGTCTTCGACCTCAAGCCGGAGTCCGACGTCTACTGGTGCACCGCCGACATCGGCTGGGTGACCGGGCACTCGTACATCGTCTACGGGCCGCTGGCCAACGGTGCGACGCAGGTCATGTACGAGGGCACCCCGGACACCCCGCACCAGGGCCGGTTCTGGGAGATCGTGCAGAAGTACGGTGTCACGATCCTCTACACCGCCCCCACGGCGATCCGTACGTTCATGAAGTGGGGCGACGACATCCCCGCGAAGTTCGACCTGAGCAGCCTCCGTGTCCTGGGTTCGGTCGGTGAGCCGATCAACCCCGAGGCGTGGATGTGGTACCGGAAGAACATCGGCGCCGACCAGTGCCCGATCGTGGACACCTGGTGGCAGACCGAGACCGGCGCGATGATGATCTCGCCGCTGCCCGGTGTGACGGAGACGAAGCCGGGAAGCGCCCAGCGCGCGCTGCCGGGCATCGCCGCCACCGTCGTGGACGACGACGCCAACGAGGTGCCGGACGGCGGGGGCGGCTACCTCGTCCTCACCGAGCCGTGGCCCTCCATGCTCCGCACCATCTGGGGCGACGACCAGCGGTTCATCGACACCTACTGGTCGCGCTTCGAGGGCAAGTACTTCGCGGGCGACGGTGCGAAGAAGGACGAGGACGGCGACATCTGGCTGCTCGGCCGGGTCGACGACGTCATGCTCGTCTCCGGGCACAACATCTCCACCACCGAGGTCGAGTCCGCCCTCGTCTCCCACCCGTCGGTCGCCGAGGCGGCCGTGGTCGGCGCCACGGACGAGACGACCGGCCAGGCCATCGTGGCGTTCGTGATCCTGCGCGGTACGGCGACCGCCTCCGACGAACTGGTCGCCGAACTGCGCAACCACGTCGGCACCACCCTCGGCCCGATCGCCAAGCCCAAGCGGGTCCTGCCGGTCGCCGAACTGCCCAAGACCCGCTCCGGCAAGATCATGCGCCGCCTCCTCCGGGACGTCGCCGAGAACCGCGAACTGGGCGACGTCACCACCCTCACCGACTCCTCCGTGATGGACCTGATCACCACCCAGCTGCCGTCCTCCTCGTCCGAGGACTAGGACCGGCAGCACAGACAGCACAGACAGCACAGACAGCACAGACAGCACAGACAGCACAGACAGCACAGACAGGACCGACAGGACCGACAGGACCGACAGGACCGACACGGCCTACACGGCCTACACGGCCTACACGGCCTACAGCACAGAACTGACACATGAGTACGGAGTACGGCTCCGATGGGCATCCGGCAACGCGCCGGGTGCCCATCGGGCATTTAGTCTGAAGATCACCCATTACGGCCCGCTCTTTACGCCCCCGGTAGAGTGGGCGCTTCACCCACAACCGCAGAGAACATCTCCACAGGGGCGCCGGGAAGTCTGGTCGGCATGTCCATCAGCCATGCCCTCATGCCGCCCTGACCTGGAGGTCCTCTCGTGGCACCGCCCAACCCGCC
>NZ_JAAXYC010000227.1 GCF_018619185.1 Streptomyces sp. McG3
CCCCCACCGCGATGTCCGCCCACCGGTCCGCCCCGAACAGCACCGGATGGCCCCGCTCCCCGCCGTACGAGGCGGCCGCCAGACTCGCCCGCGAGCGGTACGCGAGACGCACCCGCGCCACCGCCTCCGCCCCGATCCCGGGCTGATCGACCAGAAGGACGAGCGCCGCGTCCGCGTCCGTCGTGTCCAGGGCGGCCATGCCCAGCCGGAGCGAGGAGCCCATGCCCTCCTCCCAGTCCGGGTTCACCGTCACCGCGCAGCCCGCGAGATCCGCGCGGGCCCGCACCTCGTCCGCCGCCGCTCCCAGCACTACGTGCAGCGGGCCGCAGCCGCCGTCGCGCAGCGAGCGCACCGCGTGCTCGATCAGCGGGCGGCCCCGGTGCTCCAGCAGCGCCTTCGGGCGGCCGCCGAGCCGGCGGCCCCCTCCGGCGGCCAGCAGTACCCCCGCGACCTCGGGGTTCTTCGCGGCGGAAGCCATGTCCGCGGTCCTCTCCGTAGCCGTGCCCGTAGGCGTGTCCGTACCCATGGGGCCTGGATACCACCGAGGGCTTCGCACACGCGACACGCATGTCACCCTCAGGGGTAACCCTGATTTCTTTCCGTGGGCTGGCGCGCACTGCCTGTCATGGCGTTAACTTGCGGACACACCCGGGGACTTGGCCACAGCCCGGGTTCGGGGGTCACACCGGCACACGGACGTGCGAGGGGGAGTGCTGTGTTGCGAAGCGTGGGGCAGAAGCAGCTGACCGGCAGCGACGAGGACCCGAGGGTGGCCGAGCTGCGGATGGCCGTCTCCCGGCTCCGCCGCGAACTGGCCGGGCTCCGCACCGATTTCCCCGACCGGCCGATCGCCGAGGACGAGCTGGCGGCCCTGGACGCGATGGCCGTCAGCGGCGTGCCGGAGATCCCCCGCATGCGCCGCTCCCTGCTGCTGATCGCGGGGGCCATCGGCTCGGTGAGCGCGGTGGCCGCGGCCCTGCGCGAGGTGCGCAACGCGGTCGACCTCTTCGGGGAGCCCCCGCGCCGCTGACCCACGGCGCGCGAGTCCGGCTTCAGCGGCGGATGAGCCTGCGGGCCGTGGCCGCCGCGACCGCCGACGTACGGGAGTCGACGCCCAGCTTGGCGTAGATGTGCACCAGGTGGGACTTCACCGTCGCCTGGCTCAGGAACAGCCGCTTGCTGATCCGCAGGTTCGACAGGCCCTCCCCGACCAGCTGGAGCACCTCCAGCTCCCGCCGGGTCAGCGCCTCGGCCGGCGTCCGCATCCGGTCCATCAGCCGGTGCGCCACCGAGGGCGCGAGCGCGGAGCGGCCCGCCGCCGCCGTGCGCACCGCCGCCGCCAGCTCCTGCGGCGGCGCGTCCTTGAGCAGATAGCCGCTCGCCCCCGCCTCGACCGCCGCCAGGATGTCCGCGTCGGAGTCGTAGGTGGTCAGGATCAGGACCCGGGGACCCTCCGCTGCGGCGGTGATCGTCGCCGTCGCCTCCGAGCCGTGCATGCCCGCACCGAACTGGAGGTCCATCAGGACCACGTCGAAGCCGCCGACGGCCGCCAGGGCGACGGCCTCCTCCGCGGTGGCGGCCTCACCGGCGACCCGGAAGTCCGGCTCGGTGTCCAGGACCGCGCGCAGCCCCGCCCGGACGACCGGATGGTCGTCCGCCAGCAGCAGCCGGATCGCGTCCCCGCTCATGCCGCACGCTCCGCTTCCGTCACGGGCAGCGGCAGCGTGACCGCCACCGCCGTGCCCTGTCCGGGAGCCGACTCCACGCTCAGCGCACCGCCGAGCGACCCGGCGCGCGCCCGCATCGCCGGCAGCCCGAAGCCGCCGTCGCCGCGCTCGTGGACCGGCGCCCCCGACGGGTCAAAGCCCTGCCCGTCGTCCACGACGTCCAGCGCCACCGAGGTGTCCATGAAGCTCAGGGTGATCTCCGCCCGCCCGGCCCGCGCATGGCGCACCGTGTTGGCCAGCGCCGACTGCGCGGTCCGCAGCAGCGCCACCTCGTACGGCGTCGGCAGCTCCACCGGGGTGCCGCTCACCGCGAACCGCACGGTCAGGTCCGGTGCGGTCGTACGGGCGCAGAGCCGCTCCAGCGCGGCGGCCAGCGAACCGTGCTCCAGGTCCGGCGGCGTCAGCGCGCGGACGAACGAACGGGCCTCGGCGAGATTCGCCTGCGCGGCCTCGCGGGCGGCCCGCACATGCGCGGCGGCGGGTGTGTCCTCGGGCAGCGAGCGCTCGGCGGCGCGCAGCAGCAGCTGGATGCTGGACAGGCCCTGGGCCAGCGTGTCGTGGATCTCCCGGGCGAGGCGCTCGCGCTCGGCGAGGGTCCCGGCCGTGCGTTCCGCCTCGGCCAGGTCCGCACGGGTGGCGACCAGCTCCACGATCAGTTCGCGCCGCCGTTCGCTCTCCCGGAAGAGCGCGTCGTACCCGAGGACGGTGGCGACGGCGACGGCCGCGCCGATCAGCGGCCCGATGAACGCGCCGGGCTCGATCTCCTGCCGGTGCACGACGAAGCCGGTGATCGCGGCGCCCGCGGTGACCACGACGGCGGGCAGCGCCCACCGCATCGGCAGGATGTGGAGCTGGAGGAAGTAGAGCGGGAAGGCCACCCACAGGGCGTCCGGCGACAGGACCAGCAGCGCGGCCCACAGGGCGCCGAGACCCGCCAGCCACACGGCCCCCGCCCGGTTTCCCGGCTGTACGGAGGAGGCGAGCGGCCCCGCCGCGTACAGGGCTGCCATCAGCACCGCCACCACCACGACCGCCGCGGTGTGCGGTGCGTCCTCGCTCGCCGTGCGGACGACCACCAGGGCCAGCAGCCCCATCAGCAGGGCGTGCAGACAGAGCCGCAGGGCTGCCGTGACGTGGGTGTGCGAACGCGAATCCATGGTCCGTCCAGCGTAGCCGCGGGCTCCCCGGACCCGGTCAATCGAAAGGTTGATCCCGGGCCCGTCCGCCGCGCGATGTTTTCCCGCCCGCGCCGCACGACGCTGGAGCCATGTTCGTCGCATGGAGAGACCTTCGCTTCGCCAGGGGCCGGTTCGCGCTCATGGGCTCGGTCGTGGTGCTGATCACGCTGCTCGTGGGCCTGCTGTCCGGGCTGACCGCCGGCCTGGCCCGGGAGAACATCTCGGCCGTCACCGGTCTGGACGCCGACCACCTGGCCTTCGCCGCGCCCCCCGACGGGCAGGCGGAGTCGTTCGCCAACTCGACCGTCCGGGAGGACGAGTGGCGGACCTGGGCCGGACGGCCCGGGGTCGAGGCCGCCCAGCCGGTCGGCATCCGCACCCTGAACGCCACCGCCGCCGGTGAGCGGACCGCCGCCGTCTCGGCCTTCGGCGTCGAACCGGACGGCACGCTCGGGCCGGAGGGGATCGGCCCGGGGCGGGTCGTGCTCTCCGGGAAGGCGGCCGAGGAGCTCGACGTCACGGCGGGCGACAGGATCGCGCTCGGCCGGACCGAGCGCGAGGTCGCCGCCGTCGCCACGGACGCCTCGTACAGCCACACCCCCGTCGTCTGGACCTCGCTCGACGACTGGCAGGGAATCGGCCACGACGGCGCCGGCCCCGCCGAACAGGCGACCGTGATCGCCCTGACCACCACCGGAGGCGTCGACCTCGCGGCGGGGGACGCGGCGGCGGGCACCAGCACGCTCACGCTCGACGACTCCCTCACGGCCATCGGCTCCTACCAGGCGGAGAACGGTTCGCTGCAACTGATGCGCGGCTTCCTCTTCGCCATCTCCGCCCTCGTCATCGGGGCGTTCTTCACCGTCTGGACGATCCAGCGCAGCGGCGACGTCGCCGTGCTGAAGGCGCTCGGCGCCTCGACCCCGTACCTCCTGCGCGACGCGCTGGGACAGGCCGTGGTGATGCTCGCCCTCGGTACGGGACTGGGCACCGCGCTGGCCGCCGGGGCCGGAGCCCTGATCGGCGGAGGAGCCGTGCCGTTCGTCCTCGACGCGGCGACCGTCCTCGTCCCGGCCGCCGTGATGATCGCCCTCGGCGCGCTCGGGGCCGCCCTGTCCATCCGACGGATCACCGCCGTCGACCCGCTCACCGCACTCGGGAGTGCCCGATGACGCTCACCCTGACCGACGTCACCCTCACCTACCCGGACGGCGAGGGGCGGCTCACCGCCCTGGACCGGGTCTCGCTGGACGTTCCCCCGGGCACGCTCACCGCGGTCGTCGGGCCGTCCGGCTCGGGCAAGTCGAGCCTCCTCGCGGCCGCCGCCACCCTGGTCACCCCGGACTCCGGGGAGGTGGTGGTGGCCGGGACGCCGACGGCCGGCCTCGGCCGGGCCGGGCGGGCGGCCCTGCGCCGGGAGCACATCGGCATCGTCTTCCAGCAGCCCAACCTGCTTCCCTCGCTGACCGCCGCCGAACAGCTCCAGGCCATGCGCCACCTGTCCGGGGGGTCCGCCCGCGGTGCCCGCCGCCGGGCCCTGGAGCTGCTGGACGCGGTCGGTCTGGCCGACCGCGCCGACCGGCGGCCGCACCAGCTCTCCGGCGGGCAGCGCCAGCGGATCAACATCGCGCGGGCCCTGATGAACGAGCCGGCGGTCCTGCTCGTCGACGAGCCGACCAGCGCGCTCGACCACGAGCGCGGCGCGGCCGTGCTCGACCTGCTGGTCACCCTGACCCGGGAGCGCGCCACCGCCACGGTGCTGGTCACGCACGATCTGGCGCACCTGGAGCGGATGGACCGCACGGTGACGATGGACGACGGGCGGCTGACCGTCCCGGCCGGGGTCTGAGACGGGGGCGGCGGGGCCCGGAGAAGCGGCGGGGTCCGCAGAACAGGGCCCCCGTCTCAGCCGCCGTTCGTGCCGTTGCTCGCCAGCGCGTCGGACAGCTCTCCCGCGACCTGCTGGAGGATCGGCACGATCCGCTCCGTCGCCGCCTCCGTCACCCGCCCCGCCGGGCCCGAGATGGAGATCGCGGCCGAGGTGGGCGAGTTCGGCACGGAGACCGCGAGGCACCGCACCCCGATCTCCTGCTCGTTGTCGTCCACCGCGTACCCGGCGCGGCGCACCAGCTCCAGGGCGTCGAGGAAGCCCTCCGGGGTGGTGATGGTCTTCTCCGTGGCGGCCGGCATGCCGGTACGGGCCAGGAGCGCGCGGACCTCGTCGGCGGGGGTGTGCGCGAGGAGCGCCTTGCCCACACCGGTGGAGTGCGGCAGGACCCGGCGGCCGACCTCGGTGAACATCCGCATGGAGTGCTTGGACGGCACCTGGGCGACGTACACGATCTCGTCCCCGTCCAGCAGCGCCATGTTCGCCGTCTCGCCGGTCTCCTCCACCAGCCGGCTGAGGTAGGGGCGGGCCCAGGTGCCCAGCAGCCGGGAGGCGGACTCACCGAGCCGGATCAGCCGGGGGCCCAGCGCGTAGCGGCGGTTGGGCTGCTGGCGCACGTATCCGCAGCCGACCAGGGTGCGCATCAGCCGGTGGATGGTCGGCAGGGGCAGACCGCTGCTCGCGGAGAGCTCGCTCAGCCCCACCTCGCCCCCGGCGTCGGCCATCCGCTCCAGCAGATCGAAGGCGCGCTCAAGGGACTGCACCCCACCGCTGGAACCGGAGGGCTTGGAGTCGGCTGTGCTGGCGTGGGACGGCGGCACGTCAACGGTCCTTTCGAAGCGGAAGGCAAGGCAGCAGCCTACCGGGCGGTTCCCGATCGGCCCACAGCTCACCGGTCGGCGTCCGTGCCGGTCAGGGGCTGTTTTGTCCGGGTGCCGACGGTCGGTGCGGGCGGCTCGGTGCCGCCTTTCCTGGCCTATGCTACGTTCCGCAGTTCGAAATATGACTTTTACTTTGTGGAAACCTCCAGTCGAGTGGCAGGGGTGGCCCGGTGGGCCCCCGTGGCGGAAGGTGGGGTCTTGACGAGGGCGATTCCCGAGTGAAGACTCCATCGAAAGCTTCAACAGTTCGTTGAATTCCTGTTGTGATCATTGCTGGAGTGAAGGAGCACAGGTGTCCGGTCCGGACGTGAACCTGATACTGCGCTCGACGCGCGTCGTCACCCCCGAGGGGACCCGGCCGGCGGCGGTCGCCGTCGCGGGCGGGACGATCGACGCGGTCCTGCCGTACGACACCGGGGCGCCCGCGGGCGCCCGTCTGGAGGACTTCGGCGACGACGTCCTGCTGCCCGGCCTGGTCGACACCCACGTCCATGTGAACGACCCCGGCCGCACCGCGTGGGAAGGCTTCTACACCGCCACCCGCGCGGCCGCCGCGGGCGGGATCACCACGCTCCTGGACATGCCCCTCAACTCCCTCCCGCCGACCACCACCGTCGAGCACCTGCGGATCAAGCAGCAGGTCGCGGCCCCGAAGGCGCACGTCGACACCGGCTTCTGGGGCGGGGCGATCCCGTCCAACGTCAAGGACCTGCGCCCGCTGTACGAGGCCGGGGTCTTCGGCTTCAAGTGCTTCCTGTCGCCCTCCGGCGTCGAGGAGTTCCCGGAGCTGGACCAGGAGCAACTGGCCCGTTCCATGGCGGAGATCGCCGGATTCGGCGGGCTGCTCATCGTGCACGCCGAGGACCCGCACCACCTGGCCGAGGCCCCGCAGCGCTCCGGACCCGCCTACGCTGACTTCCTCGCCTCCCGGCCGCGGGACGCCGAGAACACCGCGATCGAGGGGCTCATCGCCCACGCCAAGCGGCTGAACGCCCGCGTCCACGTCCTGCACCTCTCCTCCAGCGACGCCCTGCCGCTGATCGCCGCCGCCAAGCGCGAGGGCGTCCGCGTCACCGTCGAGTCCTGCCCGCACTTCCTCACCCTCACCGCCGAGGAAGTGCCCGACGGGGCGACGGAGTTCAAGTGCTGCCCGCCGATCCGCGAGGCCGCCAACCAGGACGCGCTCTGGGCCGGGCTCGCCGACGGCACCATCGACTGCATCGTCAGCGACCACTCGCCGTGCACCACCGACCTGAAGACCCCGGACTTCGCCTCCGCCTGGGGCGGCATCTCCTCCCTCCAGCTCGGCCTGCCCGCCATCTGGACCGAGGCCCGCAAGCGCGGCCACTCCCTCGACGACGTGGCGCGCTGGATGTCCGCCGCCCCCGCCGCGCTGGCCGGGCTGAACCGCAAGGGCGCCATCGAGGCGGGACGCGACGCCGACTTCGCGGTACTCGCCCCCGACGCGACCTTCACCGTCGACCCCGCCGAGCTCTTCCACCGCAACCAGGTCACCGCCTACGCCGGGAAGACCCTGCACGGCGTGGTCCGCTCCAGTTGGCTGCGCGGTGTCCGCATCGCCTCCGACGGCGTCCTCGCCGAGCCCGCCGGCCGCCTCCTCGAACGCGACCACTGACGAGCGCACCGGCCGCCCCTCCTCGTACGCGCCCCCCGACCGTGCCCGAAAGGAACCCCTGACCATGACGGACGCCGCGATACCGCGCTTCACCGGCGACGCAAGCCCCTACGCGGGCGGCGACCCGTACGCCGACCACCGCACCGCCGACTTCCCCTTCACCCACCTCGTCGACCTGGCCGACCGCCGTCTCGGGGCGGGGGTCATCGCCGCCAACGACGAGTTCTTCGCCGAGCGCGAGAACCTCCTCAAGCCCGGGCCCGCCGTCTTCGACCCGGAGCACTTCGGGCACAAGGGCAAGATCATGGACGGCTGGGAGACCCGCCGCCGACGGGGTGTCAGCGCCGCCGAACCGCACCCCACCGCCGACGACCACGACTGGGCGCTCGTCCGGCTCGGCGCGCCCGGCGTCATCCGGGGCATCGTCCTGGACACCGCCCACTTCCGCGGCAACTACCCGCAGGCGGTCTCCGTCGAGGCGGTCGCGCTGCCCGGCTCCCCGTCCCCCGAGGACCTCCTCGCCCCCGACGTCAAGTGGACGACGCTCGTCCCCCGTACCGCGGTCGGCGGCCACGCGGCCAACGGGTTCGCCGTCGACGCCGAGCAGCGCTTCACCCACCTGCGGGTCAACCAGCACCCGGACGGCGGGATCGCCCGGCTGCGCGTGTACGGAGAGGTCGCCCCCGACCCCGCCTGGCTCGGCGCGCTCGGTACGTTCGACCTGGCCGCCCTGGAGAACGGCGGCCGGGTCGAGGACGCCTCCGACCGCTTCTACTCCCCGGCCACCAACACCATCCAGCCGGGCCGCTCGCGGAAGATGGACGACGGCTGGGAGACCCGCCGCCGGCGCGACAAGGGCAACGACTGGATCAGCTACCGTCTCGCCGCGCAGTCCGGGATCCGGGCCGTCGAGATCGACACCGCCTACCTCAAGGGCAACTCCGCGGGCTGGGCGAGCCTCTCGGTACGGGACGGCGAGGAAGGCGACTGGACGGAGGCCCTTCCCCGGACCCGGCTCCAGCCCGACACCAACCACCGCTTCGTCCTGGACGGGACCGTCCGCGCCACGCACGTACGGATCGACATCTACCCGGACGGCGGCATCTCCCGGCTCCGGCTGTTCGGATCGCTCACCGATGAGGGCGCCGGGGCCCTGGCCGCCCGTCACCGGGAGCTCGGCGGCTGATCCCCGAACGCGCCCGGCACCTGGCGCACCGCGGTCGCAGGGGGATCGCGGTGCGCCCGGCCGGTCCCGTTACGTGAGGGTGTGTCACCCTGGTCGAGGTGCGGTGAGCAGGCCCCGAAGGCCGCGCGAGCCGCACTTTCCGACGCCTCGACCAGGAGCCCCCTCCCATGATCTTCATCGCCGTCAAGTTCACCGCCCTCGACCCCGAGGAGTGGCTCACCCGGCTGGACGGCTTCACCGCCGCCACCCGCCGCGAGCCCGGCAACCTCTTCTTCGACTGGTCGCACAGTGTGGAGAACCCCAACCAGTTCGTCCTGCTGGAGGCCTTCGCCGACGCGGCTGCGGGCGAGGCGCACGTGAACTCCGACCACTTCGAGGCGGCGATCGCGACGATGTCGGAGCTGGTGGCCGAGGTCCCCGAGATCATCAACGTCGAGGTGGAGGGCACCGGCTGGTCCCGGATGGCCGAGGTCACACCCCGCCACCGCTGACCGGCAGGCTCTAGAACTCCTCGTGGGACTCCGGGTCGCCGCCGAACCGCCGCTGCCGCCCGGACGCGATCGTGGTCAGCTCCTGCGCCGTCAGCTCGAACCCGAACAGATCGAGGTTCTCGCGCTGCCGGCCCGGGTCCGCCGACTTCGGGATGGGGACCGCGCCCAGCTGGGTGTGCCAGCGCAGCACCACCTGCCCGGGGCTCACCCCGTGGTCCTCGGCGATCGCCACGGTCGAGGGATCCTCCAGCACCTCACGGCCCCGGGCCAGCGGACTCCAGCTCTCCGTGACGATTCCCTTGGCCGCGTGCACCGCACGCAGCTCCTCCTGCGGCAGCAGCGGGTGCATCTCGATCTGGTTCACCGAGGGCAGCACGCCCGTCTCCCGCTCCAGCCGCTCCAGGTGCGCGGCGGTGAAGTTGGAGACGCCGATCGAGCGGACGAGACCGTCCTCGCGGAGCCGGATCATGGCCTTCCAGGTGTCCACGTACGTGTCGAGGCGGGGGAGCGGCCAGTGGATCAGATAGAGGTCGACGTACTCGACGCCCAGGCGGGCCCGCGACTCCTCGAACGAGGCGAGCGTCTCCTCGTACCCGTGGTGCCGTCCGGGCACCTTCGTGGTGAGGCGGATCTCCTCGCGGGGGACGCCGCTGCGGGCGATGCCCCGGCCGGTGCCGGTCTCGTTGCCGTAGTTGAGGGCCGTGTCGATCAGCCGGTAGCCGAGCTCCAGGGCCCCGGCGACGGCTTCCTCGGCCGCCGCGTCGTCCAGCGGGTAGGTGCCGAGCCCCACCGCGGGGATCCGCGTGCCGTCGTTGAGCGCCTGAACCGGTGTGCCGGACATGTGCTGGTCCCGTCCTTCCCGTCGCTGCCCCCGTCCCGGCCAGCGTAGGGGCGTGACCGGGACGGGGGCAGCCGGACGGGGCCGACGGGGGAGTGCTCCGGGGAGCGGCCCCCGGGGAAGCGGCGGGCGAACGACCCGGTCGGCGGGCGGGCGAGAACGCCGGTCGGCGGACGGGAGGAGCGCGCCGGGCGGTTCGGTTGTTCAGAGCCGGGGCCAGCTCAGGCCCGGGGCCAGCTCAGGCCGCGTGGCCGCCGTCCACGACGAGCTCCGTGCCCGTGATGAATCCCGCCTCCGCGCTCACGAGGTACGCGACGAGCGAGGCGACCTCCTCCGTCGTGCCGAAGCGGCCCAGCGCGGTCGCCGTGCGCTGGCCCTCGGCGAACGGCCCGTCGGCCGGGTTGAGATCGGTGTCCACGGGCCCGGGCTGGACCAGGTTCACCGTGATGCCGCGCGGCCCCAGCTCCCGGGCGAGCGGCTTGGTCAGCCCGGCCAGGGCGGACTTGCTGAGCCCGTAGAGGGTGGAGCCGGGCCCGCCCGCGTACCGGCTCAGGGCGGAGCCCACGGAGACGATGCGGCCACCGTCGGCCAGCCGTTCCGCCGCCGCCCGGCAGGCGAGGAAGACCGCCCGCACGTTCACCGCCAGCGTCCGGTCCACCTCCGCCCCGGCGAGCCCGGAGATCGGGCCGAGCACACCGATGCCCGCGTTGTTGACCAGGATGTCCAGCCGGCCGAGCGCGTCCGCCGCCCGGTGCACGGCGTCGGCGCCCGCGTCGGCGTCCGCCGCGTCGCAGCGCAGGGCGACACCCCGGCGGCCGAAGCCCTCGATCCTCGCGACGACCGCACGGGCCGCCGCCTCGTCGCGGACATAGGTGACGGCGACGTCCGTGCCCTCCTGGGCGAGCCGCAGCGCGATCGCGGCGCCGATGCCCCTGCTGCCCCCGGTGACCAGGGCGGCCCGGGCCGGGAGGACGGTGGTCGCGGTGGCGGGGGCGGTGGTGGACAGGGTGCTGGACATGGCCGGTTCCTTTGCTGAGGGACGCCGTCGCTCCGACGACATCCCTCAGCAAACGCGCATCGGGCCCAGCGCACCGGCGGGTATCGGACGCCCACGGCCGCAGGGCTCGGCAGCCCGGCCCGCCTACCGTGCGGGCAGCAGTGCGGGATCCGTCGCCGCGGCCCGCAGCCGGATCAGGATGGCCCGCGCCGCCTTGTCGTAGCCCAGGTTGTTGTTCTGGAGCACCGACTCGGCGTTGGCCAGCTCCAGCAGGGCGATCACCTCGAAGGCCAGTTGGCACACGTCGGTGTCCCCGGCCAGCTCCCCGGCGGACCTGGCGTCGTCGAGCGTCTGCTCCACGAAGGTGACCCAGCCCGTCTGCGCGGACGCCAGGGCGTCGTGCACCCGGCCGCCCCGGGCGTCGAACTCGGCCGTGGCGGCGTAGAAGAAGCAACCGCCCCGGAACACCCGCTCGCGGGAGTACGCGATCCACGCCTCGCACAGCCGCCAGACCCGCCCGAGCCCCGGTGGCACCGACCGGGTGGGGCGCAGCACATGGTCGACGTATATGGCCACCGCCCCCCGTACGGTGGCCAGTTGGAGTCCCTCCTTCGAGCCGAAGAGGGCGAACACCCCGCTCTTGCTCAGCCCGAGCTCGGTGGCCAGCCGCCCCAGCGACAGGCCCTCCAGCCCTTCGACCGAGGCGATCTGCACCGCCCGCCCCAGGATCAACTGCCGGGTCTGGTTCCCCCGCTCGACCCGCCCGTCCGCTCTTAACGACGTCATGTGACCACTCCGTGCCTCAGAGTTATCGAGGCGTCAGTCTAGGGAGCGGCGGCGCGGCCGAAGGACCCTGCGCCGTCCGGCCGAACGGCTCGACCGCCGCTGACCACGGGTGATGCCCCGGGACGATCCGAGCGTTGAGACAGGTGTTCCTTTTTCAGGAGCCCAGCGGATAGCGTGATCGCTCCGCGTGCGAGCCGGTGAGGTCTCCACAACATGTTCCGTGGAGATCACAGGAGATCCAGGTGTCCGCTGTCGCCGTGCCCACCCTCGCACCCCCGCGCCGTGCCTGGGCCACCGATCTGCCCGTGCTGGCGGTCGCCGTCGTCTGGGGCGCCAGCTACCTCGCGGCCAAGGGCATCACCACCGCCCACACGGTCATCGCCGTCCTCGTCCTGCGCTTCGCGATCGTGCTGCCGGTGCTCGTGGCGACCGGATGGCGCAGGCTGCGCGCGCTGACCGGTGCGCAGTGGCGGGGCGCCGGACTGCTGGGCCTCGTGCTGAGCGGGATCTTCCTGCTGGAGACGTACGGGGTGGTGCACACCTCCGCCACCAACGCCGGGCTGATCATCAGCCTCACCATGATCTTCACGCCGTTGGCCGAGGCCGCCGTGACCCGCGTGCGCCCGTCGGCCGGATTCGTCGCGGCGGCCGGGCTCTCCGTGGCCGGAGTGGTCCTGCTGACCCAGGGCGGCGGGTTCACGAGCCTCTCGGGCGGCGACCTCCTGATGCTCCTCGCCGCCCTCGCCCGGACCGTCCACGTCCTGGCCATGGCCAGGATCAAGGCGGTCCAGGACGCCGACTCGCTCTCCCTCACCACCGTCCAGCTCGGGACCGCGGTAGCCGTCTTCGCCGTGCTCGCCGCCGCCCCCGGCACCGGCGCCTCGCCGTGGAGCGCGGCGGCGGACTTCGGCGTCCGGGAGTGGGCGGGCCTGGTCTTCCTCTCGGTGTTCTGCACGCTGTTCGCGTTCTTCGTGCAGATGTGGTCCGTACGCCGCACCTCGCCGTCCCGGGTCAGTCTGCTGCTCGGTACGGAACCACTGTGGGCCGCCGCCGTCGGCATCAGCCTCGGCGGGGAACGGCTCGGGCTGCTCGGCGCCGCCGGGGCGGTTCTCGTCCTGGCGGGTACCGCGTGGGGCCGACGAGGCGCGGTCAGGGAGTGATCGCCGGCGTCAGGACGTGATCGACGTTGTCGGGGTCTGATCGCCGCGTCAGGACTTGATCGAGTCCGCGGCGATCATCACGGCCGCCCCCGCCACGATCAGCACGATGTTGACGAACAGCCCCCGGTCGCTGAGGAAGTCGATCCGCCGCACCACCGTCCACAGCCGGAACCAGCCCGTCCACTCGTACAGCAGCCCGCCGGCGCCCTGGGCGAAGACGAGGAACCCGATCGTCTCGACGATTTTCTTCATGGGCCGAGCCTCCCGCCCGCCCCGCAC
>NZ_JAAXYC010000228.1 GCF_018619185.1 Streptomyces sp. McG3
CCCCTAGCCTGCGAACAAAGCCATCGAAAGCTTCGGAATCCAGACCCCGCGCTGACTTCGGAAGCGCCCGACCCTCCAGGAGCCCTTATGAGCACCATCCCGCAGGAGCGCCGCGTCGTCACTGCCATCCCCGGCCCGAAGTCGGTGGAGCTTCAGGCCCGCCGCCTCGCCGCCGTCGCCGCAGGTGTGGGCTCCACCCTGCCGGTGTTCACCGCCCGTGCGGGCGGCGGGATCATCGAGGACGTGGACGGCAACCGTCTGATCGACTTCGGGTCCGGGATCGCCGTGACCTCCGTGGGCGCCTCCGCCGAGGCCGTCGTGCGGCGGGCCTCCGCGCAGCTCGCCGACTTCACCCACACCTGTTTCATGGTCACGCCGTACGAGGGGTACGTCGAGGTCTGCGAGCAGCTCGCCGAGCTGACGCCGGGCGACCACGCGAAGAAGTCCGCGCTGTTCAACTCGGGCGCCGAGGCCGTCGAGAACGCGGTCAAGATCGCCCGCGCCCACACCAAGCGCACCGCCGTCGTCGTCTTCGACCACGGCTACCACGGCCGCACCAACCTCACGATGGGCATGACGGCGAAGAACATGCCGTACAAGCAGGGCTTCGGCCCGTTCGCGCCCGAGGTCTACCGTGTCCCGGTCGCCTACGGCTACCGCTGGCCGACCGGGCCCGAGAACGCCGGCGCCGAGGCGTCCGCGCAGGCCATCGACGAGATCACCAAGCAGATCGGCGCGGAGAACGTCGCCGCGATCATCATCGAGCCGGTGCTCGGCGAGGGCGGCTTCATCGAGCCGGCCAAGGGCTTCCTCCCGGCGATCGCGCGGTTCGCGAAGGACAACGGCATCGTGTTCGTCGCGGACGAGATCCAGTCCGGCTTCTGCCGTACCGGACAGTGGTTCGCCTGCGAGGACGAGGGCATCGTCCCGGACCTGATCACCACCGCCAAGGGCATCGCCGGCGGTCTCCCGCTGTCCGCCGTGACGGGCCGCGCCGAGATCATGGACGCCGCGCACGCGGGTGGCCTGGGCGGTACGTACGGCGGTAACCCGGTGGCCTGCGCCGGTGCGCTCGGGGCCATCGAGACGATGCGCGAGCTCGACCTGAACGGGAAGGCCAAGCGGATCGAGGAGGTCATGAAGGGCCGCCTGGCCGAGATGCGCGCGAAGCTGCCGAACGGCGACATCATCGGCGACATCCGGGGCCGCGGCGCGATGATCGCGATCGAGCTCGTGAAGTCCGGCACGAAGGACCCGTACCCGGAGGCGGCCGGCGCGCTCGCGAAGGCCTGTCACGCCGAGGGCGTCATGGTTCTGACCTGCGGTACGTACGGCAACGTCCTGCGCTTCCTGCCGCCGCTGGTGATCGGCGAGGACCTGCTGAACGAGGGCCTCGACGTGATCGAGCAGGCATTCGGCACGCTCTGATCCCTCGAACCCGGGAACGGGCGGGGGCGGCCTTTCGCCGCTTCCGTCCGCCATCCGGGTGAGGGCCTGTGAAGAACGTGTGCGGGGGCGATGGCGGGAGGTGGTGGCGACTGTCGGCCACCTCTCCGCTGCCGTACGGTTTCTGCAGATGAGAGAAACACCTCGGTCGCGGGAAACCGCGGCCGACGCCGGGCCGGGGCTTCCCCAGCGCCGTCCCGGGCGTGCGTTCGCGCACACCGGAGCCTCCGGCTCCGGGACTCCTCACCGATCGGACGGCCGCCCGCCCCACACCCCCCGGGGCGCGCGGCGAACCGATCTCGCCGGCCATCCCGGAACAACCCCCCCTGTTCCCGGGTGGCCGGCCCCTCTCGTTCTCGGCTTCCTCGGTCTGCTCGCGGCCCTCTTCGCGCTGATCACCTGGCAGGTCGCCGTCGAGGGTCCGCTGCTGCGGCTCGACGAGCGCGTGGGCAGGGAACTGTTCGGCCACGGCCCGGCCGGGCTGACGCAGGTGCTCTCCGACCTCGGCGGGATGCCGGTGGCGCTTGTGGTGCTGACCTGCGCGATCGCGTACGCCCTGTGGCGTCGCGCCCTGCGGCTCGCCGTGTGCGCGGCCCTCACCATGGCGGCGGTGCCCGCGCTGGTGATCCCGCTGAAGGTGGCCACCGCCCGGCAGGGACCGCTGACCGAGGCGGTCAACTACTACCCGTCCGGTCACACCGCGACGGCCGCGGTGGCGTACGGGGCCACGGCCCTGGTGCTGCTGGCCCTCCCCCGTCCGTCATGGCTCCGGGAGGCGTCCTGGCCCCGGGCGTGGATGATGCCCGTCGCCGCGATCCTGTTGACCACGGCGACGGGCATCGGTCTGGTGCTGCACGGCTACCACTGGCCGCTGGACGTGCTGGCCAGTTGGTGCCTGGGGCCTTGCGTGCTCGCGCCCCTGTGGTGGGTCAGTTGCCGAAGTAGGCGTCGAAGTTCTTCGAGAACTCCCAGTTGTTGAAGCGGTCCCAGTTGATCGACCAGGTCATCAGGCCGCGCAGGTCGGACCAGGTCCCGTGGGTCTGGTAGGAGCCGCAGTCGGTCTTCTTGGTCAGGCAGTTGAGCGCCTTGTTGACCTCGGCCGGGGTGGTGTGGCCGTTGCCCGCCTGGGTGGAGGCCGGGAGGCCGATGGCGACCTGGTCGGGGCGCAGGCCCGGGAAGACCCGGCTGGTGTTGCCCGCCACCGGGAAGCCCGCGAGCAGCATGTCGGTCATCGCGATGTGGAAGTCCGCGCCGCCCATGGTGTGGTACTGGTTGTCCAGGCCCATGATCGGGCCCGAGTTGTAGTCCTGGACGTGCAGCAGGGTCAGGTCGTCGCGCAGGGCGTGGATGACCGGCAGGTAGGCGCCGGCGCGCGGGTCCTGGCCGCCCCAGGGGCCGGAGCCGTAGAACTGGTAGCCGAGCTGCACGAAGAAGGTCTCGGGCGCCATCGTGAGCACGAAGTCCGGGCCGTACTTCGCCTTGAGGGACTTCACCGCGGAGATCAGGTTGACGATCACCGGTGAGGTGGGGCTGCGGAAGTCGGTGTCGCCGGTGTTGAGAGAGAGGGAGTGGCCCTCGAAGTCGATGTCCAGGCCGTCCAGGCCGTAGGTGTCGATGATCTTCGAGACGGAGGTGACGAAGGCGTCCCGGGCCGCGGTGGAGCCGAGCTGCACCTGTCCGTTCTGGCCGCCGATCGAGATCAGCACCTTCTTGCCCGCGGCCTGCTTGGCCTTGATCGCGGCCTTGAACTCCGCCTCGGACTCGACGTTCGGGCACTCGGCGACCGGGCAGAGCGCGAAGCGGATGTCGCCGGAGGTGACGGAGGTGGGCTCACCGAAGGCGAGGTTGATGACGTCCCAGGAGTCGGGCACGTCCGCCATCCGGGTGTAGCCGGAGCCGTTGGCGAAGCTGGAGTGCAGGTAGCCGACGAGGGCGCGGGGCGGGAGCTTGGTGTCGCCGCCTCCGCCGCCCGCCGTGGTGGTCGCGTTGATGGCGGCCGACTTCGCGGACTCGCCGGCCGCGTTGGCCGCGGTGACCTGGAAGCTGTACGCGGTGGAGGCGGTCAGGCCCGCCACGGTGGCGGAGGGACCGGTGGCCGAGGCCACCTTCGTACCGCCTCGGTAGACGTGGTAGCCGCTCGCGCCGGAGACGGCGTTCCAGGAGAGCGCGACGGAGGAGGAGGTGATCGCCGTGGTCTTCAGGCCGGCGGGGACGGCCGGGATCACGACGGGGTCGCCGCCGGGGCCGACGAGGGTGAGGTCGTCGGCGTAGTAGGCCGGGGTGCCGTACCAGCCGTGGGTGTAGACGCTCACGGAGGTGGTGGAGGGGCCGGTCTTGAAGGTGGTGGTGAGCTGCTTCCACGCACCGGGGGACTGGGTCCAGGTGGAGACGTCGGTGGTGCCGGTGCCGGAGGCGCCGAGGTAGACGTAACTGCCCTGCACCCAGGCGCTCAGCGTGTACGAGGAGTTGGGCTTGACCGTGATGCTCTGGGAGCACTTGGCGTGGTCGCTGCCCGCCGGGGTCGCCCTGAGCGCCGAGGTGCCGCTGCGGGTGGGCGTGGAGACGGCCGCCCCGCTGGAGTTCGCGCAGTTCCAGCCGTCCAGGCCCGCCTCGAAACCGCCGTTGCGTGCCAGGTCCACATCGGCGGCGCCTGCCGCCGGGGCCGAGACGGCCAGGGCTCCGGCGGCGAGCAGGCCGGCCGAGCAGACGGCCAGAAGTCTGGAAAATCTGACAGTTGGTCCGGTGCGTTCCACAACAGCCTCCGCGCAGGGGGAAATTCGGGGTTGGCGTGCGCACAACATGGTCCAGACCAATGAGGTTGTCAAGACCTCTGGCGGTCGGCTCAGCCCTCCGGGCGCTCCCCACGGGCGTCCCGGGCGGCCGCGCCCGCCGCCTCGTGCATCGCGAGTTCGAGGAGCCCGGCGTCGGTAAGAGTCCCCGAGCCGTCCGGCGGGACCAGCCAGCGCACTCCCCCGGTGACCCGCCCCGGGTACGGAACGACGATCCAGGTGCCCCGGCCGCAGCCCCTGATCCCGGTGCCGATCCAGCGGGAGACGGTGCCCGGCGGGACGAAGAAGCCCATGCGCGACTCCCCGAAGTCGGCGAGAACGGGTCCCGGATGGTCGATCAGGCGGGTGAGGACGTCGAGCGTCGGGTGGCCCAGCCCGCCCGGAAGGATCAGAACGTCCCAGCGCCTGCCGGCCGGAAGGAGCGCGATCCCCTGCGGATGACGCTCCCACTCCCACCGGCAGGCAGCCGGGTCCGGTGCCACCGATGTGAGCCACTCGACCGCGGCTTTCGTTTCCGAGCCCGTCATGACCAGCCTCCCGTTGAGGTGAGCACCGGCGGGGTTCCGCCGGTGCGTACACGTACGGGAGAGCGTTCGGCGCCGACTATGACGCGGGTTGAAGCTACTAGTTGGTAGTGAAGTGGGTCACAGTGCCGGATCCCGGATCGGGGCAGGTCAGCTGTCGAAGCCGAGGCCCAGCTTGTCCATGCTCCTCAGCCACAGATTCCGGTGCCCGCCGTTGCTGTCGGCGCGGGCCAGGGACCGCTTGGTGATCTCGATCCCGGCCCAGGCGAAGGGCTCCGGCGGGAACGGCATCGGCTTGGACCGGACCATGTCCAGGCGGGTCCGTGCCGTCTCCTCGCCGGAGAGCAGATCGAGCATCACATCGGCCCCGAAGCGGGTCGAACCGACGCCGAGACCGGTGTATCCGGCGGCGTACGCGACCCGCCCCTGATGGGCCGTGCCGAAGAACGCCGTAAAGCGGGAACAGGTGTCGATCGCACCGCCCCAGGCGTGCGAGAAATTCAGTCCGGAAAGCTGCGGGAAGCAGGTGAAGAACTGCTCCGCCAATTTCAGGAACGTCTCCGGACGCTGGTCGAGATCGGCGCTCAGCCGGCCCCCGTACGGGTAGATCGCGTCGTATCCGCCCCACAGGATCCGGTTGTCCGCGGAAAGCCGGAAGTAGTGGAACTGGTTGGCGCTGTCGCCGAGCCCCTGACGGCCCTTCCAGCCGATGGAGGCGAGCTGCTCCGGGGTGAGCGGTTCGGTCATCAGCGCGTAGTCGTAGACGGGCACGGTGTACGGGCGGATCCGCTTGACGAGCGACGGGAAGATGTTGGTGCCGAGGGCGACGCGGCGCGCGAAGACCCGCCCGTACGGGGTGCGGACCGCCATTCCCGATCCGGAGCGGACCAGGTCCAGGCCCCGGGTGTGCTCGTGGATCCGTACGCCCAGCTCCAGGCAGGCGCGCTTGAGGCCCCAGGCGAGCTTCGCCGGGTGCAGCATCGCGACGCCGCGCCGGTCCCAGAGCCCGCCGAGGAAGGTGGGCGAGTCGACCTCCGCGCGCAGGGCATCACGGTCCAGGAAGTCCACGCCCGTGATGCCGAGGCCCACGATCTCCTCGTGCCATTCCCGCAGCTCCTGGAGCTGGTGGGGTTCGGTGGCGACGTCGATCTCGCCGGTGCGCTCGAACTCGCAGTCGATGCCGTAGCGGGCGACCGCGGCCTCGATGGCGTCGAGGTTCCGCTCCCCCAGCTCCTCCAGCTTCGCGATCTCGTCGGGCCAGCGCTCCACGCCGTTGGCCAGGCCGTGGGTGAGGGAGGCGGCGCAGAAGCCGCCGTTGCGGCCCGAGGCGGCCCAGCCCACCTCGTGCCCCTCGATGAGGACGACGTCCCGGTCCGGGTCCCGCTCCTTGGCGATGAGCGCGGTCCACAGACCGCTGTAGCCGCCGCCGACGACCAGCAGGTCGGTGTGCTCGTCGCCGGTGAGGGCGGGCAGCGCATCGGGTTCGGCCGGGTCGTCGAGCCAGTAGGAGACCGGCTTGGCGCCGGCGATCGATCGTGCGGCAGCAGTACGCATGGCAGCTGGGGCCATGGTTTCCAACTCCTTCAGGAAATTCAGGGTCGAGCGTTGTTCTTCCGTCGGCTCGCTATGAGCTGGCCGACGAGAACCACCGATATCGCAATGATGAACATGGCGGTGCCGATGACGTTGATCTGCACGGGCGTGCCGCGCTGTGCCGATCCCCAGACGAACATGGGGAACGTGACGGTGGAGCCCGCGTTGAAATTCGTGATGATGAAATCGTCGAACGAGAGCGCGAAGGCCAGCATCGCTCCCGCCGCGATTCCCGGGGCCGCGATGGGGAGGGTCACCCGTACGAAGGTCTGCACGGGGCCCGCGTACAGGTCGCGGGCGGCTTCTTCCAGTCGCGGGTCCATCGACATGACACGTGCCTTGACGGCCGTGACCACGAAGCTGAGGCAGAACATGATGTGGGCGATGAGCACGGTCCAGAAGCCGAGCTGGGCGCCCATGTTCAGGAACAGCGTGAGCAGGGACGCGGCCATGACGACCTCGGGCATCGCCATCGGCAGGAAGATCAGCGAGTTGATCGCGCCGCGCGCCCGGAAGCGGTAGCGGACCAGCGCGAACGCGATCATCGTGCCGAGCGCGGTCGCCCCGAGCGTCGCCCAGAAGGCGATCTGGAGGGAGAGGGAGAGCGAGCCGCACAGGTCGGCGACGCCGCAGGGGTCCTTCCAGGCGTCCAGCGAGAACCGTTGCCAGGCGTAGTTGAACCGCCCGTTGGGCTTGTTGAACGAGAACACCATCACGACGATGTTCGGAAGGATCATGTACGCGAGGGTCAGCAGACCAGCGATGACGACCAGGTTCCGGCGTATCCAGCGCAGTACGGGCATCAGACCAGGTCCTCCGTCCCGGAGCGGCGGATGTAGAAGGTGACCGCCAGCAGGACGATCGCCATGAGGATGAACGAGAGCGCGGCGGCCGTCGGATAGTCCAGGACCCGCAGGAACTGGCTCTGGATGACGCTGCCGACCATCTTGGTGTCCGTGGAGCCCAGCAGCTCGGCGTTGACGTAGTCGCCGCTGGCCGGGATGAACGTCAGCAGGGTGCCGGAGACGACGCCGGGCATGGAGAGCGGGAACGTCACCTTGCGGAAGGTGGTCGCGGGGGTGGCGTAGAGGTCGCCCGCCGCCTCGTGCAGCCGGCCGTCGATCCGCTCCAGCGAGGTGTAGAGCGGCAGGATCATGAAAGGCAGGAAGTTGTACGTGAGGCCGCAGACGACGGCCATCGGGGTGGCGAGGACCCGGTTGGACTCGGTCCAGCCGAGCCAGCTGGTGACGTCCAGGACGTGCAGGGTGTTCAGCACGTCCACGACCGCGCCGCCGTCGGCGAGGATCGTCTTCCAGGCCAGCGTACGGATGAGGAAGCTGGTGAAGAACGGGGCGATGACCAGGACGAGCACCAGGTTGCGCCAGCGGCCCGCCTTGAAGGCGATGAGGTAGGCGAGCGGATAGCCCAGCAGCAGGCACAGGATGGTGGCGGTGCCCGCGTACAGCAGGGACCGGATGAACTGCGGGTAGTACTCGCGCAGCGCGTCCACGTACGTCTGGAAGTGCCAGGTGACCTCGAAGCCCTGCTCCAGCGAGCCGGTCTGGACCGAGGTGGAGGCCTGGTAGACGAGCGGCAGGGCGAAGAAGACGACCAGCCAGAGGATGCCGGGGAGCAGCAGCCAGTACGGCACGAGGCGTTTGCGGGTGGAGGGCTTGCGGAGCTTGAGCTCCCTGGGCTCCTCCGGCTGCGAAGGGGGCGCGGGCGGCGCCTCGGTGAGGCTCACGCCGCGTCCTCCACGCTCTCCACGCCGGCGTCGATGTCCTGGTCGGCGTCGAGTCCGAAGGTGTGGGCGGGGTTCCAGTGCAGGATCACCTCGGCGCCGGGAAGGAGTCCCGTGCGCCGGTCGACGTTCTGCTCGTACACCTGGAGCGCCTTGCCCGCCGGGCTCTCGACCACGTACTGGGTCGAGACGCCGATGAAGCTGGAGTCGACGATGCGGCCGGTGACGCGGTTGCGGCCGGCGGCTATGGACTCCGCGTCGTCCGCGTGGGCCAGGGATATCTTCTCGGGCCGGATCCCGAGGAGGAGCCGGCCGCCGCTCGTCGTGGGGGCGGAACATCGCTCGCGGGGCAGGGTGAGCCTGCCGCCGCCGGCGGCCACCACCAGATCGCCCCCCGTGGAGACGACCTCGCCCTCGATGAGGTTGGACGTGCCGAGGAAGTTGGCGACGAAGGTGGTGCGCGGGTTCTCGTAGAGGTCGGCGGGCGCGCCGAGCTGCTCGACGCGGCCCCCGTTCATCACCGCGACGGTGTCGGCCATGGTCATGGCCTCCTCCTGGTCGTGGGTGACGTGCACGAAGGTGATGCCGACCTCGGTCTGGATCCGCTTGAGCTCCAGTTGCATCTGACGGCGGAGCTTGAGGTCGAGGGCGCCGAGCGGTTCGTCGAGCAGCAGGACCTGCGGGTGGTTGATGAGCGCGCGGGCGACGGCGACGCGCTGCTGCTGGCCGCCGGAGAGCTGGTGCGGTTTGCGGCGGGCGAAATCTCCGAGCTCGACGAGCTCCAGCATGTCGTCGACCTGCTTCTTCACCGACTTGATGCCGCGCCGGCGCAGCCCGAAGGCGACGTTCTCGGTGATGTCGAGGTGCGGGAAGAGCGCGTAGCTCTGGAAGACGGTGTTGACGGGCCGCTTGTACGGGGGCAGGTCGGTGATGTCCTTCTCCCCGAGGAAGACCGTGCCGGTGGTGGCCTCCTCCAGGCCCGCGATCATCCGCAGGGTGGTGGTCTTGCCGCAGCCGGACGCGCCGAGCAGGGCGAAGAAGGAGCCCTGGGGCACGGTGAGGTCGAGCGGCTGCACGGCGGTGAAGGAGCCGTAGGTCTTGCTGATCCCGGCGAGGCGGACATCGCCGCCCGCGGTCTGCTGCTGCTGTGTCATGGGTCGCAGTCCCAGTGTGTTCGGGGGGAGTTCGGGGAAAGGGGTGCCCTCGGGCGGGCCGGGCCTCCGGACCGTTCGTCCCGTGATGCGGCCGGCGGGGTGTCCGGCGGCGGGTCCGGCGGTGTCCGTGGTCAGGCGCCGATGAGCTTGGCGAACTTCTCCTCGTACGCCGTCTCTTCCTTCGTGCTCAGGGAGCGGAAGGAGCGGGACTTCGCCGCCATCTCCTTGTCGGGAAGGATCAGCGTGTTGGAGGCCATCGACGCGTCGATCCTGGCGAGTTCCTCGCGTACGCCGTCGACCGGGCAGACGTAGTTGATGTACGCGGCGAGCTGGGCGGCGACCGGCGGCTCGTAGTAGTAGTCGATGAGCTTCTCGGCGTTGGTCTTGTGCCGGGCCTGCGCGGGGACCAGGAGGTTGTCGCTGGAGGTGATGTATCCGGCGGCCGGGATCGCGAACTCGATGTCCGGGTTGTCGGCCTGGAGCTGGATGATGTCCCCGGCCCAGCCGACGCAGGCGGCGATGTCGCCCTTGCTGAGGTCGGCGGTGTAGTCGTTGCCGGTGAAGCGGCGGATCTGCTTCTTGTCGACGGCCTTCTGGAGGCGGCCGATCGCGCCGTCGAAGTCGGTGTCGGTGAACTTCCCCGGGTCCTTGCCCTGGTCGAGGAGGGTCATGCCGATGGTGTCGCGCATCTCGGAGAGGAAGGAGACGCGGCCCTTGAGCTTCGGGTCGTCGAGCAGCTGGGTGACGGAGTCGACCTTGCGGCCGCCGGTCGCCTTCACGTTGTACGCGATGACGGTCGGGATGCCGGTCCAGGGGTAGGAGTAGGCGCGGCCCGGGTCCCAGTCGGGGGTGCGGAACTGGGCGGAGACGTTCGCGAAGGCGTGCGGGAGGTTCGAGGGGTCGAGCTTCTGCGCCCAGCCGAGCCGGATGATGCGGGCGGCGAGCCAGTCGGTGACGCATATGAGGTCGCGTCCGGTGTTCTGGCCGGCCGCGAGCTGCGGTTTGATCTTCCCGAAGAACTCGACGTTGTCGTTGATGTCCTCGGTGTACTTGACCCTGATCCCGGTGCGCTTGGTGAAGGCCTCCAGGGTGGGGCGGCCCTTCTCGTCCTCGCTGACGTCCATGTACTCGGTCCAGTTGGAGAAGGTGGCTTCCTTCTCCTTGGCCGAGTGGTCGTCGGAGGCCACACCGGCGTCGGCGCGCTTGGCGGGCGGGATGCCGCACGCGCCGAGGGTGGCCATGCCGCCCAGTGCGAGCGCGCCCATGCCGGAGGCGCGCAGCAGCGAGCGGCGGGTGAGGGCGCCCCGTCCGCTGGTCAGGGATCGCCTCATGGCCGCCAGTTGGGCGGACGAGAGGCGCTCGGGCTCGTAACTCTCCATACGCGTTGCCCTTTCGGGTGGGAGGCCGCTCGGGCCCGTGGGCCCTGGTCGCGCGGCAGCTGCTATCGGTCCCCGAAGATCGTGCGGTGCCAGTCCTTGCGGGCGACCGCGGTGTTGTCGTACATGACGTGCTTGACCTGCGTGTACTCCTCGAAGGAGTACGCCGACATGTCCTTGCCGAAGCCGCTGGCCTTGTATCCGCCGTGCGGCATCTCGGAGAGGATCGGAATGTGGTCGTTCACCCACACACAGCCCGCCTGGATCTCGCGGGTGGCGCGGTTCGCGCGGTACAGGTCGCGGGTCCAGGCGGAGGCGGCCAGTCCGTACGGGGTGTCGTTGGCGAGCGCGATGCCCTCGTCGTCGGTGTCGAAGGGCAGCACCACGAGGACGGGGCCGAAGAGCTCCGACTGGACGATCTCGCTGTCCTGGGCGGCGTCCGCGACGAGGGTGGGCCGGTAGTACGCGCCGTCGGCGAGGTCGCCGCCGGGGGCCTCGCCGCCGGTGACGACCCGGGCGTAGCCGCGGGCCCGCTCGACGAAGGCGGCGACGCGGTCGCGCTGGGCGTGGCTGATCAGGGGGCCGAGGTCGGTCGAGGCGTCGAAGGGGTCGCCGAGCCGGACGGTCTCCATGAGCGCGGCGACGTCCCGGACGAAGGCGTCGTAGAGCGGGCGCTGGACGTAGGCGCGGGTGGCGGCGGTGCAGTCCTGGCCGGTGTTGATGAGGGATCCGGCGACCGCGCCGTGGACGGCGGCCTCCAGGTCGGCGTCGTCGAAGACCACGAAGGGGGCCTTGCCGCCGAGCTCCAGGTGGAGGCGCTTGACGGTGGCGGTGGCGATCTCCGCGACCCGTTTGCCGACGGCGGTGGAGCCGGTGAAGGAGGTCATCACGACGTCGGGGTGGCCGACGAGGTGCTCGCCGGCGTCCTTGCCCGCGCCGGTGACGATGTTGATGACGCCGTCGGGGATGCCCGCCTCGGTGGCCGCCTGGGCGAACATCAGCGAGGTGAGCGGGGTCAGCTCCGCGGGCTTGAGGACGATGGTGTTGCCCGCGGCGACGGCCGGGAGGACCTTCCAGGCGGCCATCTGGAGGGGGTAGTTCCAGGGGGCGATGGAGCCGACGACGCCGATCGCCTCGCGGCGTACGTAGGAGGTGTGGTCGCCGTCGTACTCGGCGGCGGCCTTGCCCTCCAGGTGGCGTGCCGCGCCCGCGAAGAAGGCGGCGTTGTCGACGGTGCCGGGGACGTCGAACTCGGTGGAGAGCTTGATCGGCTTGCCGCACTGGAGGGACTCGGCGTAAGCGAAGTCGTCCGCCTGCTCGGCGAGGACCGCGGCGAAGCGGTGCATCGCCTCGGAGCGTTCGCCCGGGGTGGCGCCGGACCAGCCGGGGAAGGCGGCGCGGGCGGCGGCGACGGCCGCGTCCACGTCGTCGGCGCCCGCCAGCTCGTAGCGGAGCACGCTTTCGCCGGTCGCGGGGTTCACCACCTCGTGGTGGTTGCCGGACGTGCCGGGGAGCAGCTTGCCGCCGATGTACTGCGCACCTTCCGCGAAGCGGTCCTGAACCTGGAAGCCGTTGCTCATGACGCTCTCCTCCGCCGCTGTACCCGCTGGGCGGGGTCGGCGTAGCTTCTTCGTGAATTGAGTGCCGATCCTGACAGAGGGGTTCGAGCCCAACAAGTGATTCCGTTGTTGCCTTTTGGTTACGCGACGGAATCTGTCGACCATGTGTCGTGTCGGTGCGGAAATCCCCGTACGGAGTGTCAGTGGCGGATGCCACACTCACATGCCATGGGACCGATCGATGAGCTTCTGGCGGACGTGGCGCAGGGCAAGCGGGTGAAGTATCTGCCGTTCTGGGGGCACCGGCCGCGCCCGGACGGGCGGCTGGGGAGCAGTTGCCTCAGCCAGTGGTGGCCGTCGCCGTTCACGGTGGACGGGGTCGCTTACGCGAGTGCCGAGCACTGGATGATGGCCGCGAAGGCGCGGCTCTTCGGCGATCCGGAGGCGGAACGGGCGGCGGTGTCGGCGAAGAGCCCGGCGGCGGCGAAGAAGGCGGGCCGACTGGTGCGCGGCTTCGACGAGGACGTGTGGATACGGGAGCGGTTCGCCCTGGTGGTGGCGGGCAGCACGCACAAGTTCGGGCAGGACCCGGAGCTGGGCGGCTTCCTCCTGGGCACCGGGGACCGGGTGCTGGTGGAAGCGTCCCCGATGGACCGGATCTGGGGCGTCGGGCTCACGGCGGACGACGAGCGGGTGGAGCGGCCGCAGCAGTGGCGGGGGCTGAATCTGCTGGGCTTCGCGCTGATGGAGGCGCGGGAGAGGCTGCGGGCGGGCACGACGGCCTGAGCGGTTCCGGTACGGGGCGGGGGCGGCGTTCCGGGGCG
>NZ_JAAXYC010000229.1 GCF_018619185.1 Streptomyces sp. McG3
GGACGGGGGCGCCCCGTTCAGGCGGGTAGCGAGCCGACCGGGATCAGCGGCTCCCACCAGGAACGGTGCGTGTGGTACCAGGCGACGGTGGCGGCCAGCCCGTCGGCCAGGCCGACGGCCGGAGCGAAGCCCAGCTCCTGCTGGATGCGTGTGGAGTCCACGGCGTAGCGCCGGTCATGTCCCTTGCGGTCCTCGACGTACTCCACGCTGTCCCAGTCGGCACCGGCTGCTTCGAGCAGCAGCCCCACCAGCTCCTTGTTGCTCAGTGTGGTGCCGCCGCCGATGTTGTACACCCGGCCGGCCCGGCCGCGGGTACGGACCGCCTCGATCCCGCGTACATGGTCGTCGACGTGCAGCCATTCCCGCACGTGCAGCCCGTCCCCGTACAACGGCACTCTGCGCCCGTCCATCAGCAGGGTGATGAACCGGGGGATGAGCTTCTCCGGGAACTGGCGGGGTCCGTAGTTGTTGGAGCAGCGGGTCACCCGCACGTCCAGACCGTGGCTGACGTGGTGGGCCAGTGCGAGCAGGTCGGCGGACGCCTTGGACGCGGAGTAGGGGCTGTTGGGCCGCAGCGGCTCGTCCTCGGTCCACCTGCCGTGCTGGAGGGACCCGTAGACCTCGTCGGTCGACACCTGCACGAAGGACGCGGCCCCGTGCCGTGTCGCCGCGTCCAACAGGGTCTGGGTGCCGTGCACATTGGTCCGCACGAAGACCGAGGCGTCGAGCAGCGAACGGTCCACATGGGATTCGGCGGCGAAGTGGACGACCCCGTCCTGCCCGGCCATCACCTGGTCGACCCGGCCGACGTCGCAGATGTCACCCTGCACGAAACGGTACCGGCGATGTCCGCGTACGGCAGCCAGGTTGTCCGGGTTGCCCGCGTAGGTGAGGGCGTCGAACGCGGTCACCACCACATCGGGCGGTCCGTCGGGGCCGAGCAGGGTGCGGACGTACTGGGAACCGATGAAACCGGCCGCGCCGGTGACGAGCAGATGAGTGGTCAAGGCAACAGGCTCCGCTTCTGGTCGGAAGGATCGAGTCGGATGGGCGCGAGAGGGACCGGGGGACGTCAGGAGGAGATCTGCGCCCTGCTGTGGTCGCCGAGCACGAGCCGGTGTGCGTGAGGCACCCGCGGCGCGGACGTCACCTGGACGTGCCTGCCGATCAGCGAGGCCTCGATGCGCCGCACCCCGGTGATCGACGCACCGCGCAGCACGATGGAGAACTCGACCTCGCTGTCCTCGACGACACAGTCCTCGGCGAGGGAAGTGAAAGGTCCCACATAGGAGTTGGTCACGACGGTGCCGGCGCCGATCACGGCTGGGCCCATCACCCGGGAGTTGTGCACCTCGGCGCCCTTCTCGACGCGGACCCGGCCGATGAGATCGCTCTGTTCATCCACCAGGCCGTCGCAGTACGGCTCGGTCGTCTCCAGCACGAGGCGGTTCACCTCCAGCATGTCGGTCACATTGCCCGTGTCCTTCCAGTAGCCGGTGATCAGGGTGGAGCGCACGTCCCGGCCGGCGTCGATCAGCCACTGCACGGCATCGGTGATCTCCAGCTCCCCGCGCGAGGAGGGGGTGATCGCCGCCACGGCCTCGTGGATCGCGGGTGAGAAGAGGTAGACGCCGACCAGGGCGAGGTCGCTCTTGGGGTGGGCGGGCTTCTCCTCCAGGCCGCGCACCTGGCCCGAAGCGCTCAGCTCGGCCACGCCGAAGGACTGGGGGTCGGGCACCCGGGTGAGCAGCAGATGCGCGTCCGGCCGGGCCGCCCGGAACTCCCTCACCAAGTCCTCGACGCCGCCCACCACGAAATTGTCGCCGAGATACATGATGAAGTCGTCCTCGCCCAGGAAATCGCGGGAAATCAACACGGCATGTGCGAGTCCCAGGGGCTCCGACTGTGGAATGTAGCTCACTTTCATTCCGAACTTCGAGCCGTCTCCCACTGCGGCGGTGATTTCGCTCGCCGTGTCGCCCACGACAATGCCGACGTCGGTGATTCCGGTCTCGGCTATCGCCTCCAGCCCGTAGAAAAGGACGGGCTTGTTGGCGACCGGGACCAATTGCTTTGCAGACGTGTGAGTGATGGGCCTGAGTCGAGTTCCTGTGCCGCCTGCCAGTACGAGCGCTTTCATGTGGTGCTCCTCGCGTGGTCGTGGGGCGGGCCGCCTTGCGCGAGCGGATGTGCTGCCGAACAGTGATCGAAGGGAATCAGCCGTGATGGCGCGATTCCGTGTTCTGTGTAAGGGGTGCTTCGGTCGCCGCGTATTCGACAGGCAGTTAACAAAATCTTGGCATGGCCAAAAAGGAATGGGTGTCAGGAGGTGCGCGATCACCCACAGGGGCGGGGTGGAGCGGTCCGTTCCGGCTGCCCCGTCCGGCGCGAGCGCACCGGGCGGGGCAGCCCTTCTATTTCGAGGTCGTTTTTCGGTCACCCGGACTGTTTTACCTGGATGCGCCCGGATGTCCGGGTGCTAGGATTCGCGAAGTGAAAAAGCACCGCTCTTTATCGCCGTGAAAGCCCGTGATTGAAGGGTGTGTAATGGAGCATATTTCAGGGAACAGTCCCGAGCAAGCCCTCGAGCGGCCAGTGGTATCTGTGGAGGCGTCCGAGGAAAGCGAACTCAAATTATCCGACGTAACCATGGTGCCGGTCGAATCATTACTTCCTTCTGATTCTCCGCGGAGTGCCGGCGAAGACGTCGAGCACATCCGCACGCTTGCCGCATCGGGAGCAGAGTTGCCCGCTATCGTGGTCATGCCCGCCACGAAGCGCGTCATCGACGGCATGCACCGGCTGCGCGCAACCAAAATGCGCGGAGCCACCGAGATCGCGGTGCGTTATTTCGAGGGCGGCGAGGAGGAGGCATTCATCTTCGCGGTGAAGTCCAACGTCACCCACGGTCTGCCGCTCTCCCTCGACGACCGCAAGGTCGCGGCGTCCCGCGTCCTGGAGACCCATCCGTTCTGGTCCGACCGGGCCATCGGCCTGGCGACCGGACTGTCCGCGAAGACGGTGGGGACTCTCAGGTCCTGTTCGACTGTGGGGGTTCCGCAGTCGAACGTGCGGATCGGCAGGGACGGTCGGGCCCGGCCGCTGGACCCCACCGAGGGGCGGAAGCTGGCGAGTCGGCTGATCCAGGAGAACCCCTCGGCGTCGCTGCGTCAGATCGCCGCCCAGGCCGGCGTCTCCCCGAGCACCGCCTCCGATGTCCGCAAGCGGCTGAGCCGCGGTGAGAGCCCGCTGCCCGAACGCGATCGTGAACAGGAAGAGCCCGTCGCCGCCCGGCCGCCGGTCCGTGCCGCACGGACCGAAGGGAACTGGGCGCCGCAGGTCATGGCGCTGCGCCACCTCAGTCGCGACCCGTCCGTACGGCTGACCGAGGACGGTCGGGCGCTGCTACGTTGGCTGAACGTGGTGGCCGTGCGCAACCACGAGTGGGACCGTCTCCTGGGCAACGTTCCTCCGCACTGCGTCAAGGTCATAGCCGAGCTCGCCCGTAGCTGTGCCGATATCTGGTCCCGGGTGGCGGAGGAACTGGACCAGGCGAACCTCGACGAGACGGCGGGCCGGCCCCTGAGCGATGTCGGATGACGGTGGGAACCTCCCGCCCGCGGGGGAGTTGAGGAGCGTCGTCGGCGTCCCCGACGCACGGTCGGCGCGATCCCGGCAGGGCCCCCGGACATCTCCGGTCGTCCGAAGCCGCCCCGGCCGAAGCAAGTGAACCAGTGAACCACGCAAGGCCGTCCGGTCGCGCCGACGGGCCCTCGGGCCCCGCCGGCGCGACCGGGCGGGAAACCCTCTCCATGTGTAAGGAAATTCCCCATGAGTTCGTCGGACAGCATCCACGTCCCGGACGGCCTGGCCGAGTCGTACAGCAGAAGCAGTGGCGAGGAGGGGCGTGCCTGGGTGGCAGGACTGCCCGCTCTCGTCGAGCGGTGCATCGACCGCTGGGAGCTGAAGAGGGACGGCGGCGTCCACTCCGGTGAGGCCTCCCTCGTGGTGCCGGTGCTGCGCGCGGACGGCACCCGGGCAGCGCTCAAGCTCCAGATGCCCCGGGAGGAGACGACGGCCGCGCTGATCGGGTTGCGCACCTGGAACGGGAACGGCATGGTGCGGCTGCTCGACCACGACGCGCCGAGCAGCACCATGCTGTTGGAACGTCTGGACGGTTCGCACACCCTGGAGGCGGTCGAGGACGACGACGAGGCCATGCGGATCCTCGCCGGGCTGCTGGCCCGGCTGCACTCCGTTCCGGCGCCTCCGGGGCTGCGTGGACTGGGTGAGATCGCCGCCGCCATGGTGGAGGAAGTGCCCTCTGCCGTGCACTCGTTGACGGACCCGGAGGACCGTAGCCGGTTGCGCGGCTGGGCGTCGGCTGTCGCCGAGCTGGTGGGCGAGCCCGGTGACCGGATCCTGCACTGGGACCTGCACTACGAGAATGTGCTGGCCGCCGAGCGCGAGCCGTGGCTGGCGATCGACCCCGAACCCCTGGTCGGCGACCCGGGGTTCGATCTGTGGCCGGCCCTGGACACCGGGTGGGAGCGGATCGAGGCCACCGGTGACGCGCTGCGGGTGGTGCGGCGGCGCTTCGACCTGGTGACCGAGGCGCTGGAGCTGGACCGAGGGAGGGCGGCCGGGTGGACGCTGGCCCGGCTGCTGCAGAACACCCTGTGGGACATCGAGGACGGGCGGACCGCGATCGCCCCCTCCCAGATCGCCGTGGCCGACGCGCTGGCGAAGCACTGAGGCGCGGGTGAAGCGCTGAAAGCGTGGGTGCGGGCCGCTGAGCCGCCCGCACCTCACGGCTCCTCCCCGGCGTTCGACTGCTGACCCCGCGCAGTCGAACGCTTCCGGCGTCGGTCGTCGGTCCGGATCCGTCGGCCCGGAACCGTCGGCCCGGAACCGTCGGCGCCCAGAGCCGTCTGCACCCGGTGCCGTGGACCCGCTCGGTGGACGCATGACCAGGTGAAGCGGCGCTGCTAGCCTTCGATGAGTGCGGAGGAGCAGGCGGCCGCGGCGGATCACCGGATCCACCCTTCGCCTCCCACCCGCCGGGATCCGCTGAATCCAGTGGGAACCGCAGCACCCCTCGCGTACCCGCCCGGCTGTGTCCGGTGCACGCGTGTGTCCGCACCCGCCCCCGTACACCCGAGCCCTTTCGAGTCGAGTAGTTCGCGGCGGACCGCACCAACCCCGGTCCGTACTCCTGTCCGTGCCCGCGCAGCGGCGGACGGGTCCGCCGCCGTTTCCCCTGCCGCGCCGGCCGTCGTCATGTCCCGCCTGATGGAGGAGAGTTATGAGCCTTGTGAGCGTGCACAACGAATGGGACCCGCTGGAGGAGGTCATCGTCGGCACCGCGGTGGGCGCCCGGGTGCCCACCGCCGACCGCAGTGTCTTCGCCGTGGAGTACGCGGGGGACTACGAGAGCCAGGAACAGATTCCCTCGGGCGCCTACCCGGACCGTGTGCTCAAGGAGACCGAGGAGGAACTTCACGTCCTGGCAGCGGAGTTGACCAAACTCGGGGTCACCGTCCGGCGCCCTGGACCCCGTGACCACTCCGCCGTGATCAAGACCCCCGACTGGGAGACGGACGGGTTCCACGACTACTGCCCGCGCGACGGCCTGCTGTCCGTGGGGCAGACCATCATCGAGACGCCGATGGCACTGCGGTCCCGATTCCTGGAGTCGCTCGCGTACAAGGACATCCTGCTGGAGTACTTCGCCAGCGGCTCCCGCTGGCTGTCCGCGCCCAAGCCGCGGCTGACCGACGACTCCTACGCTCCCCAGGCCCCGGCGGGGGAGCGGCTGACCGACGAGGAGCCGGTGTTCGACGCCGCGAACGTGCTGCGATTCGGCACCGACCTGCTGTACTTGGTGTCCGACAGCGGGAACGAACTGGGCGCCAAGTGGCTGCAGTCGGCGGTCGGCGACGCCTACACCGTGCACCCCTGCCGCAAGCTGTACGCCTCCACCCACGTCGACTCCACGATCGTTCCCCTGCGGCCCGGTCTCGTCCTGACCAATCCCTCGCGCGTGAACGACCGGAACATGCCCGACTTCCTGCGTTCCTGGGAGAACATCACCTGCCCCGAGCTGGTGGACATCGGCTTCACCGGTGACAAGCCGCACTGCTCGGTGTGGATCGGGATGAACCTGCTGGTGGTACGGCCCGACCTGGCCGTGGTCGACCGCCGGCAGACCGCGCTGATCAGGCTCCTGGAGAAGCACGGCATGAACGTGCTGCCTCTTCAGCTGACCCACTCGCGGACCCTGGGGGGCGGCTTCCACTGCGCGACCCTCGACGTGCGGCGCGCCGGCTCCCTGGAGACGTACCAGTTCTGAAAGAGACCGCTCAACTCCGTTACGGCTAGGGAGGTTGTCACACGTGATTGGCTACGGCGTCTGCGTCGGCCCCGGCACGTTGTTCGAGCGCACATGTCTGCCGGGCATCGAGCGCGTCCGGGCACCGGGCAGCCCGGTGTTCACCATGCGCAACCAGCGTTCGCTGTTCTCCGCCTACAACGCCATGTTCGACCAGGCGGCCGCGAACTCCGACGTCACCGGCCTGGTGATGCTCCACGACGACGTCGAGCTGCGGAAGAACCCGGCCGAGGTGGCACAGTCGGTCTTCGAGGACGACTCCGTGGGCATGCTCGGCTCGGTCGGCGGCTCCGACACCGTCTCGCTGGCCTGGTGGAACGAGAGGGAGACCAGGCGCGGCCGGGTCACCGACTACGACAAGGTGCATGACTACGGCTCGGACCGCTACGAGGTCGAGGCCGTGGACGACGTCATCCTGTGCGTGAACCGCTGGACGATCGAGAACATCCGCTTTCCCGAAGGGCACTACCGCGGCTTCGAGGGCCTCGGCGTCATCCTCGCCACTCTGGTGCGCGCCGCGGGCAGGCGCGTGATGGTCCAGGACCTGCAGGACGTCATGCACCACAACGACGGCCGCGGCTTCAACGGCCTCAAGGACTGGCGGCACAACGAACTGCGCTGGCACCGCGAGTTCTTCGACCTCAGCCCGGCGGAGCGGCTGGGCAACCACCTCGAACGCCTCACCATCCCCGCCGTACCGCTGCGGCTCGCCGCCCGACGGCTGGCGATGCGGGTGGGCGGGCGGTCCGACGAGGTCAGCGACGGAGAGACGGGCGACCCGGTCATCGACCGGCTGGTCGGCGGATGGTACCGGCAGTGCACACGTCTGCGCGGCCGCATGCTGGTGTGAGGAGAGCACATGGCCAAGTACACACGACTGCGCTACGACGTGACCGAGGTTCCTCTCGCCGACCTCGTCCGGGAAGTGATGGCCGAGGACGACCTGGAGGGTCTGGCGGCCAGCGAACGGCCCGCCACCCGGGAGACCGATCAGAGCACGCCGTACCACAGACGCTTCTATGACAACGTCGACGTCATCACGCCCGTGTACCGCACGCTGGCGCGCGAGCTGCTGGGTGACGCGGTCGACGACGTCTACATCCAGCGGATACCCACCTTCCGGGTGCATCTGCGCAACTCCGTAGCCGTGGGGTCCTGGCACCGTGACCGGGACTTCGGGCACGACCCCGCCGAGGTCAACTACTGGGTACCGCTGACCAGGGCGTACGGCAACAACACGCTGTGGATCGACCGGGAGCCGGTGCACGCCGAGTACGGCGAGGTCATCGTGTTCGACGGCGCGAACTCCTGGCACGGGAACGTCGTCAACGACACCGACACCAGCCGGGTCAGCATGGACTTCCGCACACTGCCCCGGTCCGCCTACCAGCCCAACGACAGGAAGTCGGTGTCCTTCGGGCTGCCCTTCCGGCTCGGGGAGTACTGGGACACCATCTGAACCCGGCCGGCTCCGCCCCTCACGGCGAAGGGCGGTGCGGCACGCCTCGCCGCGCCGCCCGCGTGCCGGTACCCAACCCCCGCTCCCGCCCTCCGCGGAACGTGCGTCGCGGCCCACCGACGGCGCGCCGATGACCACCGAGACATCGCGGCTAGCAAGGAAACGGCCTCAACATGGTGATGACCTCCTCCTCGACCCGGAAACCTCCGGGCGACCCACGGCCCGACGAACCCCTGCACCACCTGGACCAGCCGTTCAGGGAGTTCCTCAACGGCCTCCCGGCAGACCGCCCCCCGTGGTTCTGCTTCTTCTCGTCCGGGCTGCTGCACGTCCTCCACCACTTCCTGCGCTTCACCCCCGAGCAGCTGAACTGCGTGTTCATCTGCTCCGGACTGAGCGAGGAGGAGACCGGGCTCCGCGACCGGATGAGCGGTGGCATGCCCGTCTTCGACATGGACGACCATGTCGGCAGCCACGAGATCTTCGAGCTCCTGCTGCGCAACCTGGACCGGCCGTTCGGCATCGTCGACGTCGACTGCTTCGTCACCGACTCCGACTGGTTCGACCGCTGCATGGACGGGCTGGAGCCGGGCGTCGCGGTCAGCGGCCCGCTCAGCTACGGTCCGATCCCGTTGGCCGCGCCACCGCTCCTGGCCCTCGACCCGCGGGTGCGCCCCGACATCGAGCGCGCCATCGGCGGCACCGTGACGCCCGCCGCGTACTCCTACATCGCTCCCGGCCCGGAGAAGGAGATCGACGGCGCCATGGTGCGGCTCATCGAACCGCACCACGAGCGGGCGCTGGCCCGGGTGATGGCCCTGGAGGGCCCGCGTCTGCCGTTTCCGCAGGGTGGGCTGGTCGACGTGCTGGACGACGGTCGAGAAGTGCGCAGCCACGAGCGCTATCACCACCTCCAGAACGGCAACGAAGTGATCCGCGTCGTCTTCGACGGCCTGATGTTCTACCAGCTGATGGCGTTGGCGGCGGGGCTGCGCATCGCCCACTTCCACAGCTTCCCCGGCACCAAGGTCTTCGCCCCGCAGCTGGTGCACGCGGGCGGCATCTCGTACTGGCACCGGTTGCGGCCCAGTGAGATCGCCGCCGGCATCCACGAACTGCCCTGGGCCGCGCATGTCGACGCGCTGCTGCTGGAGGAGTTCAACGGGCGGGCGGACGTCCCCGCGAGCTACCGGACCCGCGGTACCCGGCTCGCCGCCAACCTGCTCCGGTCCCAGGCGGACATGGCCGGGCTGCGCGACGAGCTGCGTACCAAGCTCGACTCGTCCGGGGTGGACGTGACCGACCCCCGATGGGCCGCAGTCCTCGGTTGAAGGCCCCGCGCGCCTCACCGCGCACAACGTTACGGAGACCCTCGATGAGAGTGGGAATCGTTGGAGCCGGCCGCATGGGCCGACTGCACGCGCGCACCTTGCTCGAACTGCCCGACCCACCCGACCTGGTGGTGCACGACATCGACCTCGGCGGTGCGCACCGGCTGGCCGAGGAACTCGCGGCGGGCACGCAGGCCGAGGTGACCGTGGAGCGGGAACTCGCCGATGCCGTCGCGAAGGTGGACGCGCTCATCGTGGCCACCCCCGCGACACAGCGCCGGGCCCCGCTGCTGGCGGCGGCGCGGGCCGGACTCCCCGTGTTCTGCGAGAAGCCGCTGACCGCCGACGAGACCGAGGCCCGCGAGCTGGCCGAGGCGCTCGCGCACACGCGGCTGCACGTCGGTTTCCAACGGCGCTGCGACCCCGAGTACCAGCAGCTGCGCGACCTGATCGCCTCGGACGAGCTGGGCCGGATCCTGCTGGTGCGCTGCACGGCCTTCGACCACCGGCCGCCGGCCGACGCGTACGAGGAGACGGCGGGGGACATCTTCACGGACTGCCTCATCCACGACATCGACGCCGTGCACTGGCTGACCGGGCAGCCCACGGTCGCCGTGCAGGCGGACGGGGCACGTCTGCTCGTCGGCTCCGGATACGACGTGGCGACCGTGGTGCTCACCCTGGCCGACGGCGCCCGCGCCGTACTGTCCGCCTCCCGGCTCGACCCGCACGGATACGACCACCGGGTCGAGGTGCTGGGAACCAAGGGCTCGTACTCGGTCGGGCTCGACGCGCGGACCCCGCTGCGCCTGCTCGGCCAGGACGGCACGGGCTGCCCGCCCGGCTCCCGGGCGCACCCCGCGTACCAGGACTTCACCGACCGCTTCGAGACGGCCTACCGGCAGGAGATCCTCGCCTTCGTCCGTACGGTGACGCAGGGAGCGGCCAGCCCCTGTACCGGACAGGAGGCCCTGCGGGCGCAGCAAGTAGCGGCGGCCGCGGGCCGTGCCGCCCGAACCGGCGCCCGCGTCGTGCTGGACCCGGCTCCGCACGGTGCCCCCGCCGCGCTCGTCGGAGGTCCGGCCCGATGAGACTCGCGTACGGGCGGCTGCCATGGCGTCGCGGTGCGGTCCTGGGCTCCGTCCTGCTCGTCCTGGCCACCACACCCGCCGCCCCCACCGCGACCGGGGGTGGCGGACCGGGCCCGGCGCAGAGCGTCATCCTGCTGATCGGTGACGGCATGGGCGACGCGGAGATCACCGCCGCACGCAACTACTCGGTGGGAGCGGCCGGCAGGCTGGCCATGGACACCCTCGAATCGGAGGGCCGACGCACCACCTTCTCGGTCGACGAGCGAGGCCGGCCGGTCTACGTCACCGACTCGGCGGCAGGTGCCACGGCCTGGGCCACGGGGCGGCGCACGGTCAACGGGCGGGTCTCCAAAACCCATGACACCGACCGTCCGATGCCCACCCTGCTGGAGTTGGCCCGCGACCGTGGCTACGCGACAGGCAGCGTCACCACGGCATCGGTCGCCGACGCCACGCCCGCCGCACTGACGGCGCACGTCACGGACCGGTCCTGCAAGGGCCCGGCGGACATGGCGGCCTGCCCGGCGGACACCCGGGCCGGGGGCGGCGCGGGCTCCATCGCGGAGCAGACGGTCGCCGCCCGCCCCGACGTCCTGCTCGGGGGCGGGTCCGGCCACTTCGCGCAGACCGTCACGGACGGCCCGTTCCGCGGCCGCACGGTCCTGGAGCAAGCCCGCGCCGCCGGCTACCAGGTGGTGCGCGACCGCGCGCAGTTGGCGGCGGCCCGCCCCGGCCGGCCGGTGCTCGGGCTGTTCGCACCCGATTACGTGCCCGTGGAGTGGACCGGAGCACCGGCCGCACGCGGCGGGACCACACCCCAGCGGTGCGCCGTCCACAACCCCGCCCGGCCCGCGGGAACACCCGACCTGGCCGAGTCCACCCGGGCGGCGCTGGAACTGCTGACGGCTCGGGCCGGCCGGCCGGGGGGTCCCGGACGGGGCTTCTTCCTCCAGGTCGAAGGCGCGTCGATCGACGACAGGGCGCACGAGGCCGACCCCTGCGGCCAGCTCGGGGAGACCGTGGCGTTCGACCGGGCGGTCGCATCCGCTCTCGCCTACGCCGAAAGGCATCCCCGCACCCTCGTGATCGTCACCGCCGACCATGGCCACGCGACCCAGGTGCTGCCCGACGACGCCCGGCCGGCAGGGCTGTCAGCCACGCTCGTCACCGACGAGGGCGGCCGGATGCAGCTCGGGTACGGTACCGCCCTGCCCGGAGAGCCGCAGGAGCACACCGGGGTTCCGGTTCCGGTCGCCGCACGCGGGCCGCTCGCGCACCGGGTGCGCGGAGTCCAGGAGAACACCTCGCTGTTCGGCACGGTGAGAGCGGCGCTCGGGCTGCGCTGAACCCCGGCCACGTGCGCACGGCTCGGCCCGGACCGCACGCCGAACCCCCGGCAGCGGAGACGTGCACCCAGAAGTCCACGAAGAAACCCATCGAGTCGAAAGGTACGAACCGTTGAGTTCTTTCCAGGAATTGCCGCGGTGGCCCCAGCTGACGGACGACGACATCGAGGCGGCGGTGGCGGCGCTGCGCTCCAACCGCCTGGTGGGGCAGGGGAACAGCACGGTCGAGTCGTTCGAGGCGGCATTGGCAGCCGGCCAGGGCGTCGAGCACGCGGTCGCGGTGTCCACCGGCACGGCGGCCGTGCACCTGGCGCTGCACGCCCTCGACGTCGGTCCGGGCGACGAGGTCATCGTGCCCACCCACACGTTCATCGGCTCCGCGAGCCCTGTGGTGTACCTCGGTGCCCGCCCGGTCTTCGCCGACGTCACACCGGACACCCACTGCCTGGACCCGGACTCGGTGAAGTCGCTGATCGGGGAGCGCACCAAAGCCATCGTCGTGGTCCACATCAACGGCATAGCCGCCGACATGGCCGCTCTGACCGCCGTGGCCGCCGAGGCGGGCGTGCCGGTCATCGAAGACGCCGCGCAGGCGCTGGGCACCCAGATCGGCGGCCGGCCCATCGGCGGCTTCGGAGACCTCGCCTGTGTCAGCCTCTTCGAACAGAAGGTGATCACCTCGGGTGGCGAGGGCGGCGCCGTGCTCACCGACAACCCGGTCTACGCGGAGCGGGTGCGCCGACTGCGCAGCCACGGTGAGGGCCCCGTCTCCGGCAGTCCGGGGATGATCTGGGCGCACGAGGTCGGCTACAACTACCGCCTCACCTCGGTCCAGGCGGCCGTTGGCCTCGCCCAGCACAAGCGCCTCGGCGACCTGGTCGAGGCCCGCCGTCGCAACGCGGCGCACCTCTCCGAGCGGCTGGCCGGCGTCGAGGGTCTGGAGCTGCCGGTGGAGCCGCCCGGCACCACCCACGCGTACTGGAAGTACGCGGTGCGCGTGGTGCCGGGCGGCGGGCGCCGCAGCGCGGCGGACATCGCGGCAGACCTGCGCTCGCGGGGCGTCCCGGTACTGCTGCGCTACCCGTACCCCCTGCACAAGCAGCCCGCGTTCGCCGGCCACCACGGGGTGTCCCTGCCGGTGGCCGAGCGGCTGTCGCAGGAACTGCTGGCGCTGCCGTCGCACCCGGGGCTCGCGGAGGGCCACCTGGACCACATCTCCGACGAGGTCCGCAAGGCCGTCGCCGTCACGATGTGACGCGCCCCGGCGCCATGCCCGGCATCAGGGCCCCGCACGCCGGCGGCGTACCGCCGGTGCGCGGGGCCCGACCCCCGCGACGTCCCCGACACCGACCAGGAGAGCCGCCATGCCCCCCGTACCGC
>NZ_JAAXYC010000022.1 GCF_018619185.1 Streptomyces sp. McG3
CATGCGGTTCTTCTCCGGCCTGGGCTCCCCGGCCTGTTGGAAGCCGAGGCCCAGCCCGCTCTCCCGCCGCAGCCAGATATAGGGGCCCGTACGGTCCACGATCGGTCGGCCGAGCAGCTCGGACCAGAATGCGGCGAGCCGCTCGGGGCTGGCAGCGTCGATGATGAGGGCGTTGATCTGCAGGGGCGCTGGCATGCCTCAACTCTCCATCGTCGGGCGACTCGCGCAACAGCGGTCGCCGCCTCGAATCCGATGACTTGCCCGGCTCGTCGATCTCGGTGGCCGGCTCGACACGCAGACGGGAACTTTGCCTCGGACGAACGGCTGCGTTTGGCTCTTCTTCCTTTCAAGCTCGCGCGTTGCCGGGTTTGAGCTGTCGGATGCGTCCTTCGAGTTCGCGCTGGTAGAAGTCGATGAAGCCGTCGGGGTCGGGGCCCGCGTTCTGCATGACCAGCCGGTCGAAGCCCGCGTCGACATACTGCTGGGCGACCTCGACGTACCGCCCGGGGTCCGCTCCGCAGGCGAACTTCTCCAGAATGTCCTCCTCGCGCACGGTGGTGGTCGCGGCATCGAAGTTGACCGGATTGGGCAGCTCACTCATCACCTTCCACCCGGTCAGCGCCCATCGCGACGTATCGAGAGCGGCGCGCGCGGCGGTGTGCGGGTCGGGCGCCCAGGCCATCGGGACTTCGCCGTAGCAGGGGCCGGTGCCGCCGGCGTCCCGGTAGTGCTGGACGATGCTCGGCTTGTCCTCTGTGGCGAACAGGCCGTCGCCCAGCTCGGCGGCGATGCGGGTCGACATCTGACCGCTGGCAGCCACCGCGATCAGGGGCGGCTCGTCGGGGAGGTCGAAGACCCGGGCGTCCTGCAGCCGCAGGTGCTTCCCGTCGTAGGACCGGTAGCCCCCGCGCCAGAGCAGCCGGATGATCTCCAGGGCTTCGGTGAGCATTTCGTGCCGGGTGCTGACCGCGTCGGGGAAGCCGGGGCCGACGACGTGTTCGTTGAGCCGCTCTCCCGAGCCGACGCCAGGACGAAGCGGCCTTGTGAGAGCAGGGCGAGCGTCGCGGCCGCCTGAGCGATGACGGCGGGGTGGTAGCGCACGGTGGGGCAGGTGACACCGGTCGCCAGACCGATCCGTGACGTCCTGGCCGCGATGCTTCCCAGCACCGTCCAGGCGAACGGGGAATGGCCCTGGTTGTCGAGCCAGGGATGGTAGTGGTCGCTGATCTCCACGAAGTCGAAGCCCGCGTCCTCGGCGAGCACAGCCTGCCTGACCAGCTCCGCCGGACCGAACGCCTCCGCCGCCAGCTTGTATCCCACCTGCATGTGATCCTCATTCCTCACGCCTCAAGGCCGCTTCGTCCGCAGGGGAGTCTCTGCACCTGATGGTCCAGTGCGCTCGGTATGCGACTGGAGATCCGCGCGTCAGTCCGTGCCCCTGCCGAACGGGCTGTCGTCTAGATGGTCGAGCAGATCGGCCCGGGCCGCGATCTCCTTCGCCCGCCCCTTCGGAGCGCCCTGGCGTCGTGTCCGGCGCCGGCCGCTGCCAGGGAGGCGACGTCCTCCAGGTCCCCGTTGGCCAGGAGGGCGCCCAGACCGGTCAGGACCTGGGCGGGCCGGGTCGACGCTGGCCAGCTCCACCGAGAAGACCGTGGGCACCGAGGCCGCCATGGAGGGCTACCGCGTCCGCTACACGCTGGCCTGTCGGCGTACTTGGCTATGTGCAGAGGTGCGTACGGATGAACGTGCAGAGCAAGTAGCCGCCCCCTGCGCTCATCGCCATGCGAGAGGATGGGACGGTGGACCTTCGTTACTTCAATCAGACCGGCTGGAACGCGATCTTCAATAGCACCGAGACCGAGATCGGCCGCATGGTGCGGGTGGAGGCATGGGACCCGGCAACTGGAACGGCGCTTGTAGTCGACCCGAAGCGAGGCGCCATGCGTCCCGTCACGGACTACGAGGACTTCTCCCACCTTGAGAAGGCCGACCAGGTCGTAGCCGCAGTTCCTGGTGGCGGGTGGCGGGCCCACTGGAAGGTCGAGGGCCCGGGGAACACCCCGCTCACGGAGCAGGTAATCGCGTGGCTGATCACCTCGCAGGGCCGGGCAACGGCCATCACGATGGACGCTCACGGGCATGTTGACGATGCCGACAGTGCCGACGCCTTCATCCCGCCGGGCGAGGAGCCGGGACAGGATTGAAATCCCGGATCAGGCGACCTCCGTCTCGCGCGCGATGGCCTTGAGGCGGTTCTTCAGCCGGTAGCTGGGACCGTTGATGGCGATGACTTCGCAGTGGTGCAGGAGGCGGTCGAGGATGGCGGTGGCGAGGACTTCGTCGCCTAAGACCTGACCCCATTCGCTGAAGGTCGTGTTCGAGGTCAGGATGATAGAGCCCTTTTCGTAGCGCTTCGAGATGACCTGGAAGACCAGGTTCGCCTCGGCGCGTTCGTATCGGGTGGCGAGTCCGCGCCACTGCTTCAGGCGATTGAAGCACCGCTCCACGACGTTGCGTCGCTTGTAGACCTGCTTGTAGAAAGCGGGCGGGCGTCCTCCCCGCCTGCCCCGTCGGTAGCGGTTTCGGGCCTGGTCGGCGCGTTCAGGGATGGTGTGTCCGATGCCGCGCCGTCGGAGCCAGGCTCGGATGGCCTTAGAACTGTAGCCCTTGTCGCCCAAGACGTGATCGGGCCGGACACGCGGCCGTCCGGGCCCGAGTCGTGGCACACGTATCGCCTCCATCACGGCGGTGAACTGGGTGCAGTCGTTGGTATTGCCGCCAGTGACGACCAGGGCGAGCGGGCGGCCGAGGCCGTCACAGGCCAGATGAATCTTGCTGGTCAACCCGCCTCGAGAACGGCCCAGCGCCGGGCTGCGACGCCCCCTTTTCGGGCCCCTGCGGCATGCTGGTGGGCCCGGACGATACTGGAGTCGACCGACACCAACCAGTCGATACTCCCGGCAGCATCTGCTCGGGCCTGCGCGTTCTTCAGCATCCGGTCGAACGTGCCGTCCGCCGCCCAGTGGCGGAAGCGGGTGTGCAGGCTGGCCCAGGATCCGTACCGCTCGGGTACATCTCGCCAGGCCACTCCCGCCCGGAACTTCCACATGATCCCGTTGAGCATCCTCCGGTCATCGAGCCGAGGCCGACCCATCGACTTCCGGGGTAGCAACGGCTGCACGAAGTCCCACTCGGCATCGGTCAGTTCATGGCGACGCGTCACCTGACCATGATCCACCAGCCAGGATCACATTGACGACACGGCCTAGCGGGCTGCCGCCAGCCGGTTAAGGACTTCCCTGGGGGTGACGCTCCAGCCGATCAGACGCGGTCCACTCCAGTTGATGCCGATCACGAGTCCGTCCCGGGTGGCATCGGGCAGTACAAGATTGCACCAGGTGTCCACGGGCATGGAATCGACGCGGAGCCCACGCCCCCAGATAGTCGCCGCCCTCTGAGCCCGGGGCGAGGTCGACCAGAAGGGAAAGCTTCGCGTGCCGTCCGCAGAGAGGTGAGTCGGGCTTCCTTCGTCATTCCGGACAAGCCAGACCACTCTACTTTCACGGACGTCTCGGAAGAATGCCGCCGCTTGCGAACCGCTCTGACTCATGGCCACCAAGCCTAGCGTTCCCCAAGACCCATTTCGTTAGGAGTTCTTACGACCTCGTGCATGGTTGGGGCGAGGGCGTGTTGAGGTTGCGGTCGGCGTTTTGATCATGCGGGTGTGGCGGGCAATGCGAGTGCCTTCGTGTGATGGGTGGCTTGTTGGTCTGTCAGGAGTCCGGCGACGGCTCGGATGGTGTCGGGCAAGTTCTCTCGTCGGGTGTGATGCCGGGCGAGGGCCCTCCAGTTCTCGAGGTGGGCGATGCCGTGTTCGACGGGGATTCTGGCTGAGGAGTGGGCGAAGCGGGCGGCCTCGTGGTGTGTCATCAGCCATTGCAGGTGTTCGAGGTGTTTGCCGCGGCGTTTGCGTGGCGGGGTGACGACCTGACCGTAGGTTTGCGCCGCGAGGCCTTGATAGCCGGCGTCGGCAAGGATCTGCAGGTCAATGGTGTCAGCGAGCAGGTCGACCAGGCCGGCGTCACGGGCTTGGGTGATGTCGGCGATGGATCCGGCCCGGACCTCGCCGCAGAGCAGTGGTCGTCCGCGCTGGTCGGTGACGACGAGGGCCTTCATGGCGTTGATACGGCTCTTGCCGGAGATGAACCGGCTGCGTCCGCCGCGATGTGCGCTTGGGCGACGGACTCGGACCTCGGTGGCGTCCATCAGTGCGGTCTGGCCGGTGGCGCCAAGATGGGCGATCACATCGGCAAGCGTGCGAAGTCGCAGACCACCCTCGATGCGACAGCCGCGGTCGGCCAGTAGAGGCCGGATCTCGCCGACCGCACGGGTGATGGTCGACCGGTCCACCTGGAACCAGCAGGCCAGCACGTCGTGGGTGACGCCGTGCCTTCAGGTGAACGAGTGTGGCCAGGAGTCGGTCCACGAAGACCAGCTTGTACTTCGCGCCCGCTCCGACCGCCCGCCGCCGCGGTCGGTCGAGTAGCTCGGAATCCCTGCGGACCTGCCAGACCGGACCCAACTCCGCTAACAGATCGGCAATCACAGCGGTTGAAGGCCCGTGACCCGACGCTCCGACATGATCAACCCACGCGCCTGCATCCCCACCACGAAAGGCCTAACGAACCGGCAGGGCCAAGTCACCGCTAACCATGCACGAGGTCGTTAGGGCGAGTGTGCGGACGCGGGCGCGTTGGAGGCCGAGGCCGGTGAGGAGTTCGCGGGCGGTGGTGGCCAGTGCGGGGGTGTGGGCGGTCGCCTCGGTGAGGGTGCGGCCGCGGGTGGTCTGGGTGCGGTCGGCGTAGGTGACGGTGAGCGTGAGCGCCTGGGTGATCTCGCCGCTGGTGCACAGCCAGGCGCCGAGCTCCTGGACGAGGCGGAGGACGGTTCGGTGGTGCTGGTCGGGATCGAGTTCGTCGCGGTTGAAACGGTGGCCGGCGCTCACGGTCTTGGGTGCGTCGCCCGGGACGACGGGGCGCTCGTCGATGCCGTGCGCGAGGTCGTGGACCTGGCGTGCGGCCCCGGTCCCGAGGATGCGCTGGAGGGTGGGCAGCTGGGTGTCGGCGACGGTGGTGATGCCGTAGCGTGCGGGCGGTCTTGGGGCCGATTCCCGGCAGGGCGGCGGTCGGCCTGGTGCGGGGAACGCGGCGACCTCGTACGGGTCGTCGCGGACCACCGTGGCACCGCCGGGCGGGGTAACGTCCGCGGCCACCCGCGTACAAGGACGCTGCCGAGGCGTCCAAGGCCGCTGCCCTTGCGCGCCAGGCCGCGAAGGAGGCCGGCGAATGGGCAAGTAAGGCCCAGAATTCGGCCAAGGACGCGCAGACCCACGCGAACAACGCCGATGCCGCCGCCGACAGCGCCGACCGATCGGCCGCAGCCGCCGAAGCCTCGGCCAAGACGGCCGCCTCGGGCGGCCTCGGCCGCCCGCACGGCCAGCCGCCAGGCCAACTACTCGGCCAACCAGGCGATCAACTCGGCCCACGCGGCGGTCGCATCGGCAAACAGCGCCCAGGCCTCCGCCAACCGCGCCTACGCTGATTCCATCGCGGCGGGCAAGTCTGCGGCCGAGGCGCAGGCGGCAGCCAGTGACGCCAAGCGAATCGCGGAGACCAAGCGCAAGCAGGAGGTCGCCGCCGAAGCCGCGAAGGCGGCGGAACAGGCCCGGCAGGACAAGGCCGACAACGTCGACCGGGCGAACACGGAGACGAACGACAAGATCGACGTCGGCGAAATCCGGGACACCGAACAAGAGGACAACGCGGCGACGGCCACCACCTTGGCCAAAGCCAGCGCCGTCATCGGGGGAGTGGCCGTCGTCCTGGCGTTCGTACCCATGGGCCAGCCACTTGCCCACGCCCTGGGCGGCCTCTCGCTCGTCCTCGCGGCGACCAGCACTCTTTACAACGCGAAGGCGTTCGGCTGGGGCAGCGACCAGTTCTACACCGGCGTCGCCGGCATGGCGCTCAGCATCGGCCTGGGTGGCGTAGGAAGCCTGGCCGGCTCCATGGCCGTCACGAATGTCGGAAAGGCCGCAGCGTCGGGCATCAATAACGCAGCGTCAAGTATCGCGGGTTGGTTCACAGGGTAAACACGTTCTGTGACCGAACGGTATGAACCGTTCGAGGTGAATCGAGCCGCAGGTTCGGGTGGTCGGCGGGCGGACACCCCGCTGACCGCCCGTTGCGGAGTTCTGCATAAGATGAAGCCCCCTCGCGCCGGAACGAAAGAGAGTTTCATGCTGGAGAAATCGTCTTCACTGTGGTGGCTCTTCGCTGCAGTCAGCGTGGCCATCTATCTCTCGATCATGTTCCCAGGGATGGTAAACCGGCAGCAGAAGATCTGGGTCTCGTGCGGGCCTGCAGCAGGATTCATCGCCCTGGCGGCCTTCAGCGCCAACTACGACTGGCCCATCGTCGAGATCCTTCCTGCTTATTGTGGAATGATTTTGGGTATTGGCCTCGGTGCACTGGGGCACTCAAAGGGCATGCGTGAGTTCATGATCTGGCGAAAAGAAAATCCGGGCAAACCTGACGAAGACGGTCCGGGTGGCGCCTGGATACTTCAGATGGCATTCACGCTTCCGGTACTCCTCGGCGGCGCGATTTGGTACATGAACACGCACTGAGCTTGTTCTTAGTCTTTGAGTGCTTTGCTCTGATTGCGCTGACTGATGGAGCCTTTTCCAACCTCGGTTTGTGCATGTCAGGTGCAGAGTGAGGACGGCCTGGACGAGGCTGGTGATACGGCTGGTAGAGCATCGCAGTTTGCGCATGAGCCGCCAGGCTTTTGAGGATGGCCATGGCCTGTTCGACGAGTGCACGGGTCTTCGCGTGGTACGTGAGTGCGCAGGATTTGTCGGCAGGCTCTTCCGTTTTCGTCACACAGCATCAACGCCATCCGGAGGGCCCCCAGTTACGCCACATCTCGCCGGCCCCGACGTGGGAGAGTGACCTTTGGCCGCGTCCCGGTGTCTGCTGAAGCCGTTGAACAAGAGGCGGGGCACGATTGGAGGCGTGAGTGAAGGGCCCTGATATGTCCCGCGATGCTCGTCTGGCCGCCCACGGCGCTGTTTCCACATCGCTGGCGCTGCGCAGTGACCACAGTCTGCGCGAGTTCGTCGACGCCGGCGCACCGCTGGGGTCAGGCATCGGCGGGAAGACGGTCCTGCTGAAGGTCGAGGGAAGCCAGGTCTTCGTCAAGCAGGTTCGGCTGACCGACCTGGAACGACGGCCGGAGCATGTTCACTCCACCGCGAATCTGTTCGGACTCCCGACCTTCTGCCACTACGGCATCGGTACCATCGGCGCCCAGGGGTTCGGGGCCTGGCGGGAGCTGTCCGCGCGCACCATGACGACCAACTGGGTGATCGCCGGAGACCACGAGGGCTTTCCCCTGATGTACCACTGGCGGGTGATCCCAGACTCTGGCCAGCCGCTTCCCGAGGAACTGGCCGATGTGGACCGAGCTGTCGCCTACTGGGGAGGCGGACCAGCGGTACGCCGACGGATCGAAGCCCTCCAGCAGTCCACGGCAAGCCTCGTGCTGTTCCTGGAGCACATCCCGCAGAACCTGCACGACTGGCTGGGCGCCCAGCTCGGGGCCGGCGACGAGGCGGTCGAGCGGGCCTGCGCCATGGTCGACGACGAGCTGAAGGCCGGAATCGCGTTCATGAACGACCGTGGGCTTCTGCACTTCGACGCCCACTTCGAGAACATCCTCACCGACGGCCGACAGCTCTTCTTCACCGACTACGGCCTCGCGGTCTCCTCACGCTTCGACCTCACACGAGACGAGGCCGACTTCTTCGACCAGCACCGCACCTACGACCAGTGCTACGCCGTCACCCACCTGGTGAACTGGCTGGCCGTCGCTCTCTACGGGTACACACCGGAAGAACGCAAGACGTTTGTGAATACGTGCGCCCAAGGGATGCCCCCGCAGGGGGTTCCCGCGTCGATCGCGTCGCTCCTTGTCCGTTACGCACCGGTCGCCACGGTGATGGGCAACTTCTATCGCGAATTTCAGCAGGAGAGCCGAGCAGCTCCCCATCCGCTGGCAACGATCTGTCAGATGGGGCGAAATACCTGATCAGGTGCTCCATGCTCTCCTGAGCAGGACCTGGCTGATCGCTGCCTCTTCGCGAACGCGGCCGTTTCTTCTGGATCACTCCCGCCGGAGTTGGTTGTCAGTGCGGGGTGGGAGAGTCCTGGGCATGACGATGCCGGAGAATTTTGAGCGAGTGCTGCCTGAGATCGGATGCGGCTTGTTCGACGTTCTCGTCGTCAGGACCGACTTCAGCGACGACGAGGCGTGGAACGCGGTGGTTGGGGAGTTGCACCGGCCGTGGGGGCCAGGCGGTGAGTTCGCCGCAGCAGTGCAGGTGGTCGATGCGCCTGCTTGGTCAGGAGCAACGGCCGACGAGGTTCTTGCCGCCGTGGTGGATGAGGACCTGATTGTAGTTTTCATTGCTGACCGCGGCACCATGCAGTCGCCGGCGCGGGCGTTGCTGGCTCTGTCGACCGTCTGGGAAGACGTGAGTGGTCTTGACCCCGTCTATTACCAGGAACTCATCGAGTCGCCCGAGCCTAGGGAGTTTCGAGCCCTGCCTGCCGCAGTGCACGGCGTCCAGGTGGGCCTGGCGCTCGGCAACGAGGACTTCGCAGAGTACGCCGGGGCTGCTTCAGCAGAGCCTGATCAGGTACTGCGGCCCGACTGACCGGTATGGCGGGCTGCCGTTGCTTCTGCAGATGCGAGTCGTTCGCTGGGGCATGTCGTTGAGTGACGCGCAGTGGGCGCGGATCGAGCCGTTGCTGCCGGATCGGACGCCGAAACGGGGCGGGCGGTGGCGGGATCACCGGCAGGTGATCGACGCGATCGCGTTCAAGTACCGCACCGGGCTTCCCTGGACGGACCTGCCTGAGCACTTCGGTTCGTGGAAGGGCGTCCGCCGAACACCAGGCGCCGTACGGTGGAGTGCATCCCGTCGGCACCGACTGCCAGGTCGAAGCGCCATGGCGCGGACCGCCGGAAGGCCGCAGTCGGCGCACAAGATCCCCGACGGCGCCGGGCCGATCGCCGCGAGCATCTCGTGGAGGTGGAGGCCGGCGGCCTCTGCCAGGGGCCCCGCGATTTCACCGGTGCCGAAGCCGGGCTCGCGGAAGAGATCGCGCGCCCGCGGTTTCCCAGGGCCGTACCAGACACGCGGCTGTTGCCGCCCGCTGACTGCTTCTCCTCCCCGCACCCCAGGTCCGAGGATCTGCCTGTCTCTGCCTGGGGCAGAAGGTCGGCGAAACCGGCATAGGCCACCCGCTCCTGCCCGGTCCCGGCGGACCGCACAGCAGGACAGCTCAGCATGACCGGGCTGTCCTTCATCCTGGCCGCCGCCTCCCGCCAGCTGCCCGACGTCATCCGCCGGCGCTCCCGCCGAACACCCGGCGAACCGTCCTGACGCTGCCCGCCCCACGCGGCGGAGGCCGCCCTTGCCGGGACCAACGACGACATCCTCACCTTCCTTGCGACCGAAGAAGCCCTGGCTCAGTACCACGACGAGCGCGTCGCGGCAGGCCAGATGGCCAGCACCGGCGGCATCGGGGTACGGGAAGCGGCCAAGAAGGCCCTCCTCGGATCACAGGACGAGCTTGAGCAGTTCCTGATCGACGGTTGGAAGGCTCCGCTGGAACAGGACGGGCGTGTCCGCGTCGGCCAGATCATCGGCACTGGCGGCAATGGCGTGCGCAACGCGGGGAAGGCTGCTCTCCTCGGCTCCCCGGCAGATGTACAGAAGTTTCTCGACTAGGGCCAGTACCAAGCCCGCGCCACCGATCAGCGGGTTGAGGTCGGTCAGATCATGGCCGTCGGTGGACCAGCCACCAAGGCCGCCGCCAAACTCGCTCTCAGGGGCACCGAACAAGACGTCGCCGAGTTCCTAGCCACGGGCCAGCACGTTGCCCGTGCCCGTGACGGCGAACAGGCCACCCTGGCCCAGCTGGCAAAACAGGCCGGCTACGCCAGCCGTCTGGCTCAGAAGGAATCAGACCAGGCCATCGAAGGCGCTCAACGTGCCGAGGCCGCCTCCGTACTTGCCAAGCAAGCTGCCGCGAAGGCGGCGGAGGAAACGAAGGCCGCGGGCAAGGACTCTGTCCGCGCCGCCAGTGCCGCCGCCCGCGCCGCCCAGGCCGCCCGCGGCGCGGCCGCTGAAGCCAGCAACGCCATCGGAGCGGCCCGCGCCGCCAACGCCGCCTCCCGTATCGCTGCCTCCGCCGCCGCAGCAGCAGCCTCAGCGGCGACGAAGGCAGCCGATGCCGCCTCCCGCGCACGATCCGCCGCCGCTGCCGCAGCATCCGACGCAGGCAAGGCGGACGATGCCCGAAAGCTCGCGGCCGCAGCCCGCAAGGCCGCCGGCCTCGCCGACGACTCAGCCGCCGCCGCCAACCAGGCCGGCAAGGCATCCGACGCCGCCGACGCCGCGAACAGCCACGCCGCACAGGCAGGAGTCAGCTCGGACGAGGCACGCAACGCCGCCGCCCAGGCACGACGGCACGCCAATGAGGCCCAACGCGCCGCCACCGCATCCGGCGTCCTGGCACGCAAGTCCGCCACTGCGGCCTACCAAGCCCGCGATGCCGCCCGCTCCGCCGCCACTCACGCACGCAACGCCGCAGACGCCGCCGACAAAGCCGCCGACCACGCCGGGGACGCCTCCAAGGCAGCAGAAGAGTCCGCGAAGCACGCTGGCGAAGCGAGCAACGCCGCCGGCACGGCCGAGAAGGCACTGGCCACCGCTCAACAGGTCTTCGCACTCGCCCGTGCAGCCGAAGAGCAAGAACTCACCGACCGCACCACCGTCGGAGTGGAGAACGCCGAGAACCGCAAGAAGGAACGCGACGCCCTCAACGCCGGAATCGCCCAGTCCGTCAAACAGATCTACGCCCTGGACGACGAAGCACGCAGCCTCAACCAGGAGGCCGCCAAACCCGACGCCGACCCCAAGGCGCTGTCGGCCAAGGGACGTGCCCTGGCCGTCAAGGCCATGCGGAACGGCGACCACGGCCCCTGGACCCAGGAAGCCGCCGCCGCTCTCTCCGGCGACGACACCGCCGTCGTGCTCTACCTGCGCACCGGGCGAGACGAAGCTGTCGCTCGCGACACGCGTTTCCAAGTCGAACAGCTTGCTGCGGATAGTCCCTACCAGGCTGTACGGGACGCAGCTGACCAGGCGCTCAAGGGCAGTAACGAGGACGTCGAAGCGTTCCTGCGGCACGGACAATTCTAGGCAGCGGTCACGGAATACCGGATCCAGGTCGGAAAGGTGCACAGCACCGGCGGCCCCGGGGTCAAGGAAGCCGCTAAGGCCCTGCTCCAGGAAAACGATCCCAAGAAGCTCGCAACGTTCCTCCTGGCCGAGCAGTACATCGCACGCAACACCGACGAACGCGTCCGCGCGGGCCAGCTCCTCTCCAGCGGCGGACCAGAAGTTAAGGCCGCCGCCCGCATCGCACTGTCCGGCTCCGCAGACGAACTGCACACCTTCATCCAACACGGGCAGTACCAAGCCGACAGCATGGACCAGCTGACGGCCACCCACCTGGCACAGACAACCCAACTCATCGCCGAAACCGCACGCTCCGCCGCCAACGCCCGCGCCCAAGCCTGGAAAGCCCAACAGGCAGCCGCCCGCGCCCGCAAGGCCGAGGACGAAGCGAACGAGGCCGCAGCCAAAGCCGCAGAATCAGAAACCCAAGCATTCAATTTCGCTGCCGCCGCAAACAAATCCGCCACAGACGCTGAAGAATCCGCAGCCAAGGCCGCCCAGTCCGCCGCCACCGCTCCGAAGCCATGATCAAGATAGCGATGATCGACCTCATGAGCCGCAGACTCACCCGCGAATCAACCCACAACTGGCGCGACAGCTGAACGACCGCAGAGCCGACTCCTGTGAATCACAGCAGGTAGGGCCACAGGCTGACGCTGTTCCGCTCCACGCTGATCTCGACCCACGTTCCATCGACAGCAGTCGATGGCGGCGGGTCGGCGAGGTCGAAAAGGATGTGGGTTCCGGCTACTTCCAACGTGGCTCCGCCATCGCCCGTCAGGCCCAGCCGCCCCCGAAAGACGATCCGGTCGCCTTCCTTCTCATCTACCCCGGATGAGAAGGAAGTGGCCGGTTGGGTGTTGCCGCCCCAGGACACATCCTCTTCAACAGTCCACTCCACATGATGTTCGCGGCCCACTCCCGTCGGACCGCCGCACCAGAACGCCACGGCGGCACCCACCTCCGAGCGCACCCGAACCGTCGCGCGCCCGTCTGCGATCTGCCCTACCGCTTCCACCTGGACCAACACCCCGCAATCATCCACGACAGCACTGCGTTCCCAAACACTCCCGCCAGGACAAAACGCTCTTTTAGTGCTGTGACCGAGAAGGTTCACCGGGTTCGAGAGCTGTGATGGATCGGACGAACTGTTCGCGTGCTGGGGTGAGACGATCGCGCCGTGACCGCGAGGCCGTAGTGGTCGGCGATCTCCGCGTAGGTGACGCCCGGTCGCCCTTCGGGCGGTGTGGGCGGGCTGCTCGCTACCATCGTGGTGGTTCTCCACTGGGGAATCTGCTGGGCCGACGGGGCGTGCTCCCCGCTTCGGCGGTGGGCCTTTGGGCCCCGTCCCGTCGGCCCTTCCTGGTCAGATCAGGGCGGCGCGGACGCTGGTGAGCGCCTCATCGAGGGTGGCGGCGATGTTCTCGTGGCCGGTGAACCCGTCGTCGTTGGCGGGGTTGACGGTCCAGCCCCAGCCGCTGGAGTCGTGGCCGTTGATGGTGGCGGCTTGGTCCCCCTTTGAGATGGTGATGGCGAGGTTTCCGGCGGGCAGCGTCTTGATGTCGGTGTGGGCGGTGTCGCCGAAGGCGTGGTGGATCGCCGTCTGTGCTTCCTGGGCGGTGGTCGTGGGGTGCGCCTCCTGGGTGACGGTGAGGACGACGGTGCGGTCGTCCGGGTCGGTGTGGGTGTGCCGGCCAACAAGGGGCGTTCGGGGGCCTGCGGGGATGGTGAGGCCGAGGCGCAGGGACCCGGTGGCCGGGCGGCGTGGGCTGGCCGGGTAGAGCTCGAAGACGGTTCCGTCGAGCTGGTTGGCGTAGTGCTCGGGCCCCGGGCCGTGCTGTTCTTTGGCGAAGGTGAGGCCGAGTTCGGTGTAGAAGGCGTGGCAGGCGTCGAGGCGGTCCGTGTAGATCACGATGAGGTCGGGGTGCATCTGATGTCTCCTGTGGCGGTAGCTGCGACGGAGGGGTGCCTGCCCCGGCTGGTTGCCGGGGCGGGCGGGTGGTCTATGCGCCGGGGCGCTGGTAGACCGTCTCGCCGTTCCGCCTGCTGGTAATGATCAGTTCCCCGTCGGGTTTCGTGTAGATCACGTTGCCCTTGGTGACTGCCACCAGCGTGCCGTCGTCCCCTCGGGTGCAGTCCGCGCGGGGCGGGTGCATCCGGCCGTCGAAGGCGAGCCCGGGGTCCGGGCCCTCGGGGATTCCGCTGTACTCGCGGGTCGATCTGCTCGGTGATGGTCATGCCGACTGGGTACAACAGCCACCGGCCGCGTCCGGTCAGCCAGACCACGAACTCGTGGGTGCCGCCGCCGAAGTCGGTCCGGATCAGTGTCTGGCGCCCGCGCCGGCAATTCTTCAGCAGCTGGGACAGGGCGAGTTGGGTGGTGGTGATGTGGTCGGCGGCGGTGTTGCTGCCCGCGTTGCCGGGCCGCATGAGGCCCGTGACCGGCTGCCCGCATCCGCCTGGGCCGTGTCGACGAACGCGACCTGACAGGTCCGAATCCTATCGATCGGGGCAAGTACGGCTCGAAGATCCACCTGATCACGGAACGCTCCGGTCTGCCCATCTCCGCCGGAATCTCCGGGTCCAACCTGCATGACAGCCAGGCCCTGATCTCTCGCGTGAAGTGCATCCCGCCGATCCGCTCGCGCCGTGGCCGACGGCGGCGCAAGCCTGGCAAGCTCCACGCCGACAAGGGCTACGACTACAACCACCTGCGACGATGGTTACGAGGGCGAAGCATTACCCACCGCATCTCCCGCAAGGGAGTTGAGTGCTCACAACGCCTGGGCCTCCACCGCTGGACCGTGGAACGCACGATGGCATGGCTCGCTGGATGCCCGCCTCCACCGCCGCTACGAGCACACAGCCGACCACTTCCTGGCCTTCACCAGCATCGCCTGCACCCTCGGCTGCTACCGCAGGCTCGCCAAATGAGATCCGGCGCGGACGGTTCCGGGTTCGATTCCAGCGCGGCCGACACAGCCGGCACAGGCCTGGGCGTGGGCGCGGGCGAGGCCGCTCGGCGGCGGGCGCGGTCCGCCTCCGTCCAGGCCGCCTCCAGGGCCCGCCGTTCCTCCTCGTCCGCCCCGCACAGCAGGGCGAGGCGGACGACCACGGCGAACTCCTCCGGGACGGTCGCGCCCGAGCAGTAGCGGTGGAGGGTGGACGCGCTGACGCTCAGTCGCCGGCCCAGCGCCTCGTAACTCCTCCCGTCCCGCGCCTTCGGCGCGCGCACGAGCCCCGCGAACTCCTCGACGGCGGCGTCCTTCGGCATTCCATCCCCCTCGACCCGGCGTCGCATCCTTCACGTCCTTGCACGTCAGCGGGGGTGGAATGGTTCCGGGACGGCTGGTGGGCGCGTGATCGTTGCAACCAGCGGGCGCCGGCCCCACGCTGGTTGAGCACTGACCGAACGAACGACCCGACGGGGGATCCACCACCATGAACAAGCTCCGCACCGCACTCGCCACCGCAGCCGCTGCCGCACTGGGCATCGCGGCCCTCGCCACAGCCCCGGCGCAGGCCGCTGCCCAGCCCGCCTTCCTCGCCGCGTCCCAGATGCCGCCGTCGTCGACGCCGTGGACCGCCACCCAGGTCTTCACCGGCGTCCCGGAGAACGGCGGCGTCCTCTGCGCCCCATACAAGATCCCGGCGCAGAACACCCGCTACCGCGAGTTCAGCACCGAGCTCGACACCAACGGCGTCCAGGTCACCACCGTCGCCCGTACCGAGGCCGACGCCGTGAAGCTGGTCGACACCCTACGCGGGGCCCTCGACGGCTGCGGCCCCCTGCTGGAGCAGCAGAACCCGTGCCTGCAGGCCGTCAGCGCCTCCCACGGCAAGCTCGCCGTCGAGGAGGGCGCCTGGGTCTACAGCCTGGACACCGCCGACCCGCAGATCGGCATCTCCGACATCCACCTGTTCTCCGTCGGCCGCGACGGCCGCACCGTCACCCTCGTCCGCTGGGGCCAGATGGGCGACCTCGAGGACGCCCCGCTGACCGCCTTCCGCACCACGACGAAGACCGCCGTCAACAAGCTCCACTGACCCGTGGGCTCCCCCGAGGGCTGACCACAGCTCGACAGCGGCGCGGCCGGAACCCGGGCGCGCCGCTGTCGTGCCCACCTGCTCCGCCGGCGGCGACTACTTCCTGGCCTTCACCAGCATCGCGTGCACCCTCATCTGCTACCTGAGACTCGCCAAATGAGATGGTCTCTTACGAGTTGGTGCGTGATAACGGGTGAGGCGTCGTTGCTGGCAGGTGGCATGATCCGGTTTGGCGATCATGGTCAATCGGGCGGTCCTGGCGCATCGGCTGTTCACTGGAATCTCGCGGCATCATCTGGCTTGCTTGGTCGAGGAGTTGGGCGTGCCGTGGCAGGCCGGAGTCGAAGGCCGTCGTCATGCTGCACGAGGCGGGGTCAGGAAGCGGGCTGCGGGTGCCGGCGCCCGTCACCAGCTGGTGTTCGTCGACCGACTGGTGGCCACGCTGATCCATCTGCGCCATGATCTGCCGCACTCGGTCCTTGGCCTGTTGTTCGGCGTCGACCGCTCCACCATCACCCGCGCGATCGGAAAGATGCGTCACCTCCTGGCCGAGCGGGGGTGCGCGGGCCCCGACCGCCCCGGCCTGCGTCTGCGGACGCTGCCGGACGTGTTCGCCTATGCCCATGCCGAAGGCATCGAGCTGAGGCTGGACGCCACTGAGATCCAGGTCCGCAGACCGCCGGCCAACCGCGGCGGTCGCCGCGCGTTCGTGTCAGGCAAGAAGAAGCAGAACACGATGAAGGCCACCGTGATCGCCGACCGGCGGGGCCGCACGGTGTGGGCCGATACCCTGCGACCTGGACGTATGCACGATGTCACGGCCACCCGCAACGAGGACATCGCCGTCTGTTTCCAGCACTTCTCCGACGTCGAGGTCCTCCTGGACGACGGCTACCTGAGCCTCAGTCGCGGCCACCGAGGACAAGCGATCACGCCGCCCAGAAAGCCGCGGCCGGGAGCACTGCCCAGCAGAGTTGAACAGTGAGAACGCGACCGCCACGGCCACTCGTCCGACCGCATCAGCGTCGAACACGCACTCGCCGACCACAAACGCTGGAAACAGCTGACGCGCTGGACCCACCGCCGCGACCGCCTGCCCGACACCTACCGAGCCATCGCCGGTCTGGTCTCCGACCGCACCAACAACGTCTGACAACAGTCCACGACCAAACCAAACACGCTCACCCGCTATCACGCACCAACTCGTTGGTTCGCCGAGCGCAGTCGGTCCAGTTCGTCCCCGATCGCCTTGCGCAGCGGGTCGTGCTGCGGTCCGAGTGCGTACTGCTTCTCGGTCCACTTCCTGCGGGGATAGAGCCACACCGGAATTCGCTCCAAGTCGGCGGGCTCCCACTCGAACCGGGGCCATACGTGTGCATGCAGGAACCCGTCGGTGTTGCCCAGGATCTCCAGATTGACCCGCCGGAAAGCCGGATCCAGGTGACGGGATGCCCGCTCGACCGCTTCCCCGAGTTGATGCATGTCGGACAGGAAGGCCAGCCGCTTGTCCCTGGGCAGGTCCGACAGCCTCTCCACCTCGGGATCATCCACCAGGAGCACCGAGTAGCCCGGCAGGAACTGCTGGCCAGAACCTACCCGACCGCGATCATCGCCCCCGCCTTGAGGACATCGGGGCATCGCGGTGACCGCCATTTCTTAGTCCGGAAAAGGGCATCTGGACTCACCGAACTCCTGGCCCGAGAACTTCGCGACAGGCTTGAACGCGTGCTGAGGCTGCGGTTGTGCATGCACGCGACGGCCCGGACCTTGTGGTGGAGAGCGGTGCTGCGCCGACAGCGGGCGGTCCAAGCCGTCGCCACCCCACACAACCCCATCACGCCCCGATGAATCAACAAGCCAGACGCCACTTCGACCTGCCGCTTCAGGGCGTGCCCACCCGGGGGTGCGGTTTCCTGGGCTGCTAGAAGTGCGCAAACTGCGGTTGGTGGCAGGCCATCCACCACAGGTACAGCTCGAAGCGAGGGAGGGTCTCGTCTTCGGAACGGTGCCCCGTTGTCCTGCCTCTTTCGCGGCCATCGGCGATCGTGACCAATCATTACCGCGCCCTACTAACCAACTTAGTTGACTAGCGGGTTAGGGTGAGTCAAACCGGCAGAGGTGGACCCTTTACTCACTACTCGGAAAGCTGCCTAATGTACGGGCGCTGTCCGCCGCGGCATGCCGCAGTCACACACGAGGAGAATCAGTGAGTCGCCCATCTCTTCCTGGCCCACCTGCCGACATTGCGTCGGCCGGTCGTCGCCGAATAGGCCGCAGTGCCGCAATCGTCGCAGGAGTTGTGGGTGTGGGCTTCGGCGGGCTGTACCTCGTGGGGCTGCTCGTCGCCGGCGACGATGTTCCCGCAGGCACCCGGGTGGGCGGCGTGGACATCGGGGGACTGAGTGACTCGCAGGCGCGGGAGAGGCTGGACAGCACTCTGGGCAAGGCCTGGTCGGAGCCGGTGAAGGTGCGCCTCGGTGATAGTGAAAGCACCGTCCGCGTATCCGGCATCTCTCTGGGCACGGAGGAGACCGTCGGCCGCGCCGCGCAGACGGGGTCCGATCCGTTCACTGTGATCGGGCGCCTCTTCACGAGCAGTGACCGCGACGTCGAGCCGGTGATTCGCGTGGACAAGGCGAAGGCCCGCGCGTCTCTGGCCGAAGAGGCGAAGTCGTACGACCGGAAGGCGCGGGAGGGCGCCATCACCTTCCGAGCGGGCGAGCCAGTGCCTGCGCGACCGGTCACCGGGCGATCCCTGGATGTGGACGGCGCGGTCGAGAAGCTGGCTTCGCAGGTCCCGGGCCGAGGGAGAGAGTCGCTGCGGCTCCCAGTTCGCACAACCGAACCGCAGGTCGATGCGGCGGAAGTCAAACGCGCGATGAAGGAATTCGCCACTCCGGCGATGTCTGCGCCGGTCGTGCTCACCGTCGGTGGTCAGGAGATCGAGATCGGCCCGGCGGCGCTCAGCAAGCACCTCATCATGAAGCCCGACGGGGACAAGCCGCTGGCCCCGGTGCTGGACGGCAAGGGACTCCTTGCCGAACCAACGGTAGGGAGTCAGCTCGCGCTTGCCCTCGACGAGCCGGCCAATGCCGAGCTGAGCCTGGATGGCGGCCGAGTGGCGGTGGCCTCCGACGGCAGGGCCGGGCAGGATGTCACGGCCGCGGCGCTCCAGAAGGCCGTACTGCCGTTGCTGGCCAGGAGTGGGACAGCCCGCACGGGGGCGGTGGGCGTCGAGGAGACCGAGCCCAGGCTGACCCGTGACAACCTGGGCAGCCTGGGCATCAAGGAGCAGATGTCGACCTTCACGGTCGATTTCGAGCCCGACCCCTACCGCGTCACGAACATAGGCCGCGCCGCAGAACTGATCAACGGGTCGGTTGTACTGCCTGACGAGACCTGGAGCTTCAACCGCACTGTGGGCGAGCGGACCGAGGCCAACGGGTTCGTGGACGGCGTCATTATTAACAACGATCGGTTCGAGAAGGCTGCCGGAGGGGGTGTCTCCGCAGTGGCCACCACTGTCTTCAACGCCCTCTTCTTCGCCGGCGTGAAACCGGTGGAGTACGGAGCACACTCGTTCTACATCGAGCGCTATCCGGAGGGCAGGGAGGCGACGGTGGCCTGGGGCAGCCTCGACCTGAAGTTCAGGAACGACTCCGGCAACGCGATATACATCGACGCGCGCGCCACAGACACCTCCGTCACGATCACGTTCCTCGGCACCAAGAAGTACGACGGTATCGAAGCGGTCAAGGGCCCGCGCACCTCCGTGAAGCAGCCGGCGACCCGCGAGGGAGCATCCGGAGAGAAGTGCGTGCCGCAGACTCCGCTCGAAGGCTTCCACGTCGCCGTCGACCGGGTCTTCAAGGATGGCGGCAGGGCGGTCAAGACGGAGAACTTCAAGACGCGATACGACCCGCGCGACGAAGTCACCTGCGACTGAACGACGTACCACCATGTACCACCGCCCCGTCCCGCCGTAATCGAACCGGCTTGGCGTCCTTCGCGTATTGCCCTTGCGGGACTCGTAGCGCTGCTCGCCATGGTGAGACCCAACCTGGAGCTGGAGCGGACGGTGCCTGGTGTGCGACATCCCGTGAGTCCTCCGATCCCTGGTGAGTCCTTGCCCCCGTGGCCAGGGTGTTCTGTCTCCTCGAGGTGTTCTTCGCGCTGGTGACGTAGTTTCAGGGTTCTTGAAGTGTTCTCACCTCGTCCGACCGATCGGCGATCGGGGTGAGGAGACTCGGGTTGGTGCTGGCAGCTGTATGCGACCCGGGCGAGTTCCGCGATCCGGTCTCAGCAGCGGGACTGGAGCAGTTCGAGACCGACGCGCTCGCCGGGTTCGTTCTCGCGACAACTTCGGGAGTCGTGGGCCGATTCAGCGGGCTGTCGGAGCCGGCAGCGCGACCGTCTCACGCAGCTCGGCGGCGGCCTGGGCCATGAGCTGAGCGAGGGTGGTGTCCGGCTCGGCTAGCCAGCGGGGCATGGCGCGCCGGTGGATCGCCAGCACTACGTCGATGATGAAGCGTGCCTTGCCAGGCTCGACGCCGCGGCGCTCGAGCGCCGGCGCCAGCGCGTCGGCGATGTCGGCGAGCTTGATCAGATCGCGCTCAGCCAGTGCCGGGTTGGCGGCGATCACTCTTCCCCGGCGCAGCAGGAACTCGCGCGGGCGGAAGATCTCCTCGGCGGTTCCCAGTGCGGTCAGCAGCGCCTCGATCGGCGTGAGGCCCGGGTCGGCCGCCTCGACCTGGGCGACGAGGTGGGCCTCGAGTTCGTTACCGGCGAAGAGGACTTCCCGCTTGTCGGGGAAGTAACGGTAGAAGGAGCGCTCCTTCAGACCGGCGGCGCCCGCGATCTGCGCGACCGAGGTGCCCTCGAACCCCTGTGTCTCGAACAGGTCGAGCGCTGCGCGCTCGAGTCGGCCTTGTGCATCGGATTCCCATCTCGGCATACCCGCCAGGATACGACAACAGCATCTGTTGTCACGATGATACCGTCGATGACGACAGATGCTGTCATCACTCGGGAGATTGTCATGAAGGCTCTTCAGTTCGACCGGTTCGGGCCCCCGGACGTGATCGCGCTCCGCGACGTCCCACAGCCGGAGCCGGGACCCGGTCAGATTCGGATCGCCGTACGGGCGTGCGGCCTGACACCGGCCGACTGGCACATCGTCGACGGTCTCCTCGCCGACCGTCTGCCGCCGCTGCCGCGCGGGCTCGGCCTCGAGATTGCGGGCACCGTCGACGCGCTCGGCGAGGGCGTCACCGACGTTCAGATCGGCGACCGCGTATTCGGCCCGGCAACCTTCCACGGCCAGACGGCCGGCGCCGCCGAGTACGCGCTGATGCCGGCCTGGGCACGCATCCCCGAAGGTGTCACCGCCGAGCAGGCCGCCGCGCTGCCGATGGCGGCCGAGACGGCGTGGCGCGCGCTCGACGACCTCGGCGTCCAGCCGGGCGAGCTGCTGCTCGTCCACGGCGCGGGCACCACCGTGGGTGAGACAGCGGTGCGCTTCGCGCTACACCGGGGTATTCGAGTGATCGCCACCGCCGGGCAGACCCGGGCCGCGGCCCTGGAAGAGATCGGCGCGCAGGTGACCACCTACGGCGAGGACATGGCCGAACGCGTCAGGGCACTGGCCGGAGGCCGCATCGATCGTGCCCTCGACGCCACGCCGACCGGGGGCCGGATCGACCGCGCCGACCAGCCCAGCCCGGCCGGCGGCTCACTACCGACCCTTATCGAGCTGACCGGGGATCCCGACCGCGTCCTCACCGTCTCGGACTTCGCCGCCGCGGCCGAGCTGGGCGTCCGGACCACCACCGAGATCCGCTATGAGCAGATGGACGAATTCGCCCGGCTCGCCGACAAAGGCATCTTGGTCGTACCGGTCGCCCGCACCTACACGCTCGACCAGGTCCAGGAAGCGGCCGAGCTCAGCCAGTCCCGCCGACCCGGCGGCAAGCTCATGCTCGTCCTGTGAACGCCCTGCCGGGCTGACAAGCGACAGCACCTTGACGAGGAACGGGGTCAGCACTCTTTTCCAGACCAACCTCAAAGCAGCTCAAGCGTGTTCGCCGCGAACCCACGGGTCAACCCCCGAAAAGGACGTCCTTGAACCCTCGGGTTCCCGCTGAAGAGCCTTCAGTTCCCGCGAACTCGCGGGGATCTTGGCCCTGTCCTCCCGAAGCTACGGCGAAGTGACACGTAGCTCTCTGTAGCGGATCTCGGGTGCGCTTGTCAGGACTTTTGATTTTCTGGGCTCATCGGGGGCCGTGCTCGGCGAGGTTGGTCCGGTCATGACGACCGGAGGGAGCGCGGGGTGCGACAGGAGCGGGAGCCGGAGGACCTGATCGAGGTCTGGACGCTGCTTGAGGAGGACCAGGAGAGGATGCGGAACAAGTCGGGGGCGAACCGGCTGGAACCGGCACGGAAGCGGTCCAGCTGGTCCGGAACACGGAGCCCGACGTGGCAGTGATGGACATCCGCATGCCAGGCATGGACGGCCTCGAGGCCACCGGGCTGATCACAGCAGCGGCTGGAGCGACGCGCGTCCTTATCCTCACCACGTTCGACGACGACGAGTACTTCTACGGCGCGCTCCGAGCGGGTGCGAGCGGATTCCTCGTCAAGGACATGGCACTGGACGACATCCTCGGGGCGATCCGCGTGGTAGCCGCTGGAGACGCCCTGATCGCCCCGAGCGTCACGCGCCGCCTGATCGCAGAGTTCGCCGCCCGCCCCGAACCAGCCCCGTATCCACGACCAGTCGGGAACATCACCCAGCGGGAACGTGAGGTACTGACCCTCGTCGGACGCGGCATGTCCAACAGCGAGATCGCCGCCCACCTCTACATCAGCGTGGCCACGGCAAAAGCACACGTAGCGCGGCTACTCACCAAACTCGAAGCCCGCGACCGGGTCCAACTTGTCATCACCGCCTATGAAATCGGCTTGGCAACGCCACCTCGGTGAACGCCAAGCGCTTGCCGGGCCGGATCGGCAAGCGCACCCTCCTGATCACCACCGCCGTACCGCTGACCGGCTGGGCGGTCCACGCCGTCACCCTGCACAAGCGCCTCGCCGCCACCCGCAGGGATCCGCTGACCGGGCTGTTGCGCCGTGACGCCTACACCACCCGCGCCCGCCGCCTCCTGGCCCGCCACGGCGACGACGTCGCGCTGGTGATAGTCGACGCCGACCACTTCAAGGCCGTGAACGACACCCTGGGCCACGCGGCGGGTGACGCCGTACTCCGCCGCGTTCGGCACCCGCCTCACCGCGTGGGCAGGCCCGAGTGCGTCCGTCGGCCGCCTCGGGGCGACGAGTTCGCCGTGGTCCTGGAGCTCACCGCCGACCGCCGCGAGCAGCGGAAAGGTGGCCTCAACTCGTACGGCCGTGGCCGAGTATCCGGGTGGCGACGTCCAAGGGGGCGGCCCAGACGTCCCCGGGTGCCGGATCGTCGGCCCGGCCGCGCATCTCCCGCACGCTGTCCCACAGCGCCGCGGGGCCCTCGTCGGCGTGGGTGCGGGTCAGCAGACCGGTGCGTTCCAGCATGTCCATGCGCTCGGCGAATCCGACGCGCACCGCCCGGCCGGGGTCCGGGGTGACGGAGGCGATGACCGGCACGCCGTTGGCGACGAGTTCGCAGCCGGTGAAGCCCAGCGCGTCGGCCAGTACGACATCGGCGGCCCGGTAGTACAGCTCCGGCCGATTGCTCCGCCCGACCCATCGGACGTTGGGGGTGGCGGGGGTTCGCCCGCGCGTGGGGGGCGGGTCCGCCAGGAGGAGGAGCTGATCCGTCGGGGCGGCGTATCTGCTCCACGCCTGGAGCGCCTGCAACGGATGTGCAGGGCGGCGATACGGTCCGGGCGACCGCCCGCTGCCACCGTCAGGACGAGCGCGTCCTCGTCGAGGCCGAGGGCCTTGCGCGCCTCCGCCCGCTGTGGTGCGAAGGCGTCCACAAGGGGTCCGCAGAACCACACCGGCGCGGTCGTGGCCGGTGTGAGCGGATGTGCCTCGGGAAAGTCCGGGACCACCACCCCCAGCGCGTCGTCCATGATCGAGTCGGCGTCGGGCTGGCCGAGCTCGGTGAAGAACCAGTCCGTGATCAGCACGTTCGGAACGTCGGTCCTTCAGGAGGGCGCGGCGCTCGGTGTACGGGCGGGCGGGCGGCGACGGCGGAGCCTGCTCGGGGTGTTCCATGACGTCCCACGCGACGTACGAGGCCGGGTGCCAGGCAGCCAGGACGCGGGCCTGCTCCAGCCAGGACGATTCCGCCAAAAGCGTGACAGCAGCTTGATCACCACCGCGTTCTACCGGCCCGCCGCGAAGCCCGGAAGACCAGCCGTCACTCGCGCGGGCGAGAAGGTTCACCGCCGGAACGCTTCCCCTCGCTGCCGTCGTGGCCCGGCTCAATTCTTCGAGGCGAGGGTTCAACGACTTGGAGGGCGGCGCTGGCGCTGTCCGGCCCCAGTCGGCGGAGCCGCAGGACTGCCCCCAACGCAGGCGCCCGTAGTTGTCGCTCTGCAAACCGTCGCACGCTCGAGGGGCGGCCTCAGTGAGACCGCCCCTCGAATTCCCCACGACCCGCTACCAGCGCCCGGTGAAACTGCAGGTCAGACAGCGAAGTCTGCGGGAGCGCGCACTAGGGCCGCTTCTGCCCGGCGCTCCGGTAGGCAGCACTGCGCTCAACGCCGACGCCGACCGGAGTCCGAGATTCCTGCGGATCTACTGCCGCCGCCTTCCCAGAAGAACGACGGTGAGTCCACCGATCACCGCCCCCACGACGAGGCCGACAATCCAAATAGGCTCCATTTTCGAACTTCGTTCGATGTGATGCGATGTCAGACGAATATCTCTGACCAGGTGTAGTCCGCGGCACCTGTCACCAAGCCGCCCGCAGCCCCCGTGGCGGCACCGATTCCGCATCCTGCCACGGCACCCGGACCCGTCCAGATGGACCCGAGAGCACCCGCCGCGCAGCCTCCAAGCCCACCGGCTACGCCCGTGCAGATGGTTCTGCTGGCGAACTTGCCCCAGTCCCAGAGCCTGGTGGGGTCAATGCGGTTGACGCGGTCACCGTCGGCGTAGAGGTAGGGGTTCCTCTCCAGCCCGGAGGGGTCGGGGGTGGTGAAGCGGCCGATGTTTGGGTCGTAGAAGCGGGCCGCGAAGTGGTAGAGGCCCGTGGGGTCCTGGTAGCCGCCGGCGAAGCGGTAGGGCTGGGGGACCTGCTCCGTGGTGGTGGCATGCTGGACGCCGCTGGTGCTGTAGGCGTAGGTGTTGACCTTGGTACCGGTCTCGTCGGCCAGGGCGACGACACTGCCGAGGAGCGCGCCGACGGTGCGCTCCTGATCAGCAATCACGGCCTGTACGGGCCCGGCGGCCGGTCCGACTCAAGGCCCGGCCCGACGACTCCGACCGGTGGGGCTGGACCGGCGACACCCCTACCAGGAGCGCGTCGGGGCGGGCTACCGGGCGATGATCGGCCGTGCATACGTCCTGCTCAGCGCCGACGCTGGAGGAACCTGCCGACCCGCAACGAGGTCAGCGGACCCCCTCAATAGTCAGGGCGCCGTGTCGGCCCGAACCGGCCAGCACCTCGACGACCAGCCCAGTGTCGACACGGACGCACACCTCCCCCTCCGCATGGGCGTTGCCGTCGTCCGGAAGCCCGGCAACCCCGGCAGCCAGCGGACCCGACAAACCGCCTCGTATAAATACGGAGGGCCCTCTGCCGCTGCTGTAACGGAGAAAGAGGCGTCGGCTTCCCGGACCCGCTGACCCACCCCCGCTGACCTACGGCGACCGGCTATCTAGCGGATTAAGAACTACGTTTCCCTTTACGTATTACCGCGAAGGCAACTAGAGCAATCCCTAGCAGCCCCATACCCCCCAAGAAAAGATACATCCCGTCACCTGTCTGCACGCCAGCCACCAATGCCGCGATAGATATCGCAACGCAAACGACAGAGAATACTTGCAACTTGACTTTATCGTTCACCTTGAACTCCATATTCCTGCATGCTTTCCCTTAGTCGTGGCAACGGATGAATCCGTTGCCACGACAGAGTTTGTGGCTAACGAGCTATGGGCGCCACGACATAATCACCCGTAGCTGATGATGTCCATGCCTGCGTAGCCCATCGTGCCACCAACCGCGCAGCTGGCGGCTACCGCGCCTACCGTCCCGAGGGGGCCACCGAGAATGCTTGCGGCCTGGATGACTCCCGTTTCGGCTGCGGCACCAATCCCGGTAATGCATCCGACAGCAGCTCCCACCTTGTTCTCGTGATCGCTCAGGAAGTCTCCTGCTTTCTGAAGCCATCCAAGGCCCGAAGGGTCGATGTTGTTGACGGGGTCGCCTGTCGCGTAGAGGTAGGAGTTCTGTTCCTGGCCGGAGGGGCCGGGGGTGGTGAAGCGGCCGATGTTGGGGTCGTAGAAGCGGGCCGCGAAGCGGTAGAGGCCGGTGGGGTCCTGGTAGCCGCCGGCGAAGCGGTAGGGCTGCGGGACCGTCTCGGTGGTGGTGTCTCGCTGGACGCCTCGGGGACTGTAGGCGTACGTGTTGACCTTCGTGCTCGCTTCGTCGGTCAGGGCGACGACGCTGCCGAGTCGTAGTGCGGTGCCCCGGCCAGGGTCTGGTCGGGGCACCGCACTGTCCGCCCTCGACAGCCTGTCCGTCCTCTGAGATTTCGCCGACTCCGCAGAAATCTCAGGATTCGCGAAGCTGGCTGGACCTATTCTTGTTTCGTCCGAGGCTTGAGCATCACAATGACGAGCCCGCCGATAGCCCCAGCGACTCCGAAGAGCAGAGCCGCTTGTGGAGCTGTTCCTTGGAGGACCCCGAGCAGTACGGCGAGAGTACCGATGACGCTCGCTGCCACCGCCGTTCCGATGATAACCGGAATACTCTTTCGTGCCCTGGTGCCAGCCATTTTCCTCCTGCCGTGATCTAGCCGAAGATAGCGGAGCCAATCGGCCCGCTCAGCCCACCGAGCAGACCTCCGATGGCGCCGTTTTTCCGTTCTGCCTGGGTACCACCGGCGATAGTTGCCCCTGCGCCACCTGCGCCCGCACCCCATAGGGCCGCAGTCACAGCGCCCGCCGCTACACAGCCGACGCCGGCAGTGCCGGCAACCACACCGACCCCGTCGGCGAAACTGAACAGTCCGGTGAGGTCGATGCGGTTGACGGGGTCGCCTGCGGCGTAGAGGTAGGGGTTCTGTTCCTGGCCGGAGGGGTCGGGGGTGGTGAAGCGGCCGATGTTGGGGTCTGCCTGAACGACACCGGCCTGCCCCGCGAGGTACGCATCGCCGACGCCCTGAGCCGCCTGTATGCGCTGTCGCTGACCCGCATCGTCCCCCTCACCGCCGACCGCTACACCCAGGGAGCCGACGGGCACGGTTACCTCACCCTGAAGCGCAACCCCGTGCTTCTACCACCGAAACTCGCCCGCCTCATCCAGGAGCAGATCACCGGAGCCATCGGCACGTCGATGCTCTCCCCCCACCCGGGGTCACCACCGTTCTTGATGCCGGGCAGGGTTTCGAGCCGGCACCGCAGCTTCAACTGGCTCTACGCCCAGATGCGCGAGCACGACCTACCGGTGCGCCAGGCCCGTAACACCGCGATGATCGAGGCCGTCACCCGCCTGCCGCCCACCGTCGTCGCCGACCTGCCCGGCATCCACCTCTGCACCGCCGACTCATGGGCCCGCTACGCCAACGCCAGCTGGGCCGCCTACCGAGCGCCTCGACAGCACATTGCACCGTCGCCAGGACATGATCGGCGTCCGACGATCCGGCGGGCCAGGCTGTGCGGGCGAGCGCAAGGTGGTGAACGACAAGGGCCCGCAGGGTGATGCCATCGACAGCTGACCATTCTCCGAAGGCCCGAAGCTGCTCCAGCTCAGTCTCTTCGAGTTCTCGGCCAGTAGCAGCTGCCGCAACCAGGAGAGCGCCGAACCCGGTGAAGGTCTGCAGCGTGGGCACCGTTCCGTGCGTTCCGGGTATCACCGGCAGGCCAGCGGTGGACGCTGGGCTGCCTGAAATGGCATCAGGCGGGTTGGTCATCGGAAAAGGTGGCCAGGGGGCGGGTTTCACTCGGTGCAGCGCACTTCGGGCTTAAAGGGAGGCGCCGCTGGTCAGCGTGGGCGGCCTGCCTCCGACCGAGAAGCCGACGGTGCGACGCGACACCGTCCGGGCCTTGACGGAACGTCACACTTTGAGGCGTGGTCCAGGCAACCGGACACCGCGGCCGGGTCGGTGAGGGGGCAGTCCGGCCCGTTCGATCCCGAAGCGATGAAGGCCCGCACGGAGTCGCGTCGAGCTTGCCGCGCACGCCTGAGCGGCCGTCACCGGGGACCGGCTACACACGCTGAACCGGTTCACAAGAGGGCTTCTCCGGACGCATTCGGACCGTCGATGCCAGTTCCTCCCAGGCGGAAGCACGTATTCAGCCAGCCCGAAAAGGCAGCGAGTGCGCATTTCATCACCATAACTCCCCGAGCACCTCGCCAGGAAGCTGGCAACCAACGCCTCTTTGATGGTTCATGCACGCAATCTGCGAGACCACGCGCGAAGCATGAAATCCTAAGCAATCATGGCGTAACCGAGGGTAACCATATGCAAAGAAATGACAAACTCATCTCGACTCGCGACCCGCCGCGACCATGTGCAGCATCTGAGCGCGACGCCCACCCATAAATTCTTACGCATCCGCTCCAAATTTCCCTTTGGGGTCAATTGTGCGCGATGGATCAGATCTACCGCCACTCGTCGACGCTCATCTCATTCCGGGCACGCGGGCGCGAATCTGTCCTTGCGTCAGGGACAATCGCCGTCGACGATTCCAGCGTGCAACTTGGCAGGTTCACGCTTACTCCTACTGGGCGGGAACCTCGCGCACCAACGGCCCCACCTCACCCGACCAGGGCTGTCCCCCCATACCTCGGAGGATCTCGTGACCTTCAAGCGCTTCTCGCCGCTCAGCAGCACGTCAAGACACGCACGGCTCCTCGCCGTGGCGTCGGGCCTGATGGCCGCCGTGGCCCTGGCCGCCCCCTCGGCCGTCGCCGCTCCTGATGCGGAGTCCAAGGCCACCGTTTCGCAGCTCGCCGACGCCAGCTCCGCCATCGTCGCCGCTGATGTGGCGGGCACCGCCTGGTACACGGAGGCGAGCACGGGCAGGATCGTCCTCACCGCTGACAGCACCGTATCGAAGGCAGAACTGGCCAAGGTCAGCAACGCTCTGGCGGACTCCAAGGCGGAACTGACGGTCAAGCGCGCCGAGGGCAAGTTCACCCCGCTGATCGCAGGCGGCGAGGCCATCACCACCGGTGGCAGCCGCTGTTCGCTCGGCTTCAACGTGTCGGTCAACGGAGTCGCCCACGCGCTCACCGCCGGCCACTGCACCAACATCAGCGCCAACTGGTCCATTGGTACGCGCACCGGAACCAGCTTCCCGAACAACGACTACGGCATCATCCGCCACTCGAACCCGGCGGCGGCCGACGGCCGGGTCTACCTGTACAACGGCTCCTACCAGGACATCACGACCGCGGGCAACGCCTCCGTGGGCCAGGCCGTCCAGCGCAGCGGCAGCACGACCGGCCTGCGGAGCGGCACGGTAACCGGCCTCAACGCCACGGTCAACTACGGTTCCAGCGGGATCGTGTACGGCATGATCCAGACCAACGTCTGCGCCGAGCCCGGTGACAGTGGTGGCGCGCTCTTCGCGGGCAGCACCGCTCTGGGTCTCACCTCCGGAGGCAGCGGCAACTGCCGGACCGGCGGCACAACGTTCTACCAGCCCGTCACCGAGGCGCTGAGCGCCTACGGGGCAACAGTCCTGTAGCTGATGCACCGGGGCTTCGGGCTGACCGCCGACCGGTCGCCCGAAGCCCCGCGCGACGCCCACCCCGGCGGACCGTGCTCTCGCGCGGCACGCCTACGTCGTGCCACGAACCCTCCGCGTGGCACGTCGCATAAGCCGCGGGCGCGTCGACTGGATTCGCGTCCGAGGACGGGAAGCCGGCGACGGTCGGCACGAACGACCATCCCCTGCCCTGGGCGGCACTGGATGAACCCGGCCACCCGGTGGTGTGAAGGTACGCGCTTCTCCGCCAGGCACCCGCCGATGCGTAGGCAGGACTCCCTGACCGACTTTCCCGCTCGTCCGCCACAGACGGGCTACCCCATTCCTGGTTCGGCCGGGTCGGCCTGGGCTGTTCTCGTGCGGAGCCGACGGCCAAGTTGCGGTTCATTCGCGGTCCGGATGCAGCTGAGAAGCTGTTGTCTTTCCGATCTTGAGTGGTGTCCGTCGAACGGGAGTCTCGATGTCCTGTCGGCGAGCTACGCTGTGCGGCTATGAATACCGGGACGGCCTTGGCCACACACTGATTAGTGAACCGGTATGTCATGACGGGGCTCTATCAAGGCGTTCGGCTGAGGCAGGACTCAGAGGGCGAGGCCAGGTGAACCGCGACTGATTGACATCGGAAGCAACAGCTCGCAATAGGCGAGAGAAGCTGCGGCCGGCATCGCTCAGCCGTCGTCGCGGAAGAACTCGCCGCCCGGCTCCAGGCTGCCGGCATCGGAGCGTTGACCGAGCACCGGCACATCGACCAGCCGATCCTCACGTGCAGGACTTGTTCACCGAACATGAACTGGCCGCGCTCAGCCTCCTGGCTGCGGCGCCGAGGCATCCCGCACACGATTCCCGAGCGGGCCGACCAAGTCCGCAACCGGGCCCGTCGAGGCAGCCGCGGAGGCCGCCCGCCGGCCTTCGACCGCGAGATCTACAAGCACCGCAACGTCGTGGAACGGTGCTTCAACCGCCTGAAGCAATGGCGGGGCATCGCAACTCGCTACGACAAGACCGCCGAGTCCTACAAAGCAGCCGCCACTCTCGCATCACTCCTGATGTGGGCGTGACATTTGACGACAGAACCTAGCGGAGACGTCGAAGTACCTCCAGGCGGCGCCCCGGCGATCCGGACCAGTTCGGCGACGGGGGTGCCGTTCGGTGCATGGGCGAGGTAGTACGCGATCTCGTCCGAACGGGCCAGGCTGCGGCGAGCCAGCACCCACCGTTGATGGGTGGGCTTCGTTCTTCGCTGCCTGGAAGGCTTCCTCGATCGCCCAGCGAGTAGCGGCGGTTTCGGCGTGAGCTGTAAGCCTTGTCGCCACTGACGTGATCCGGCCGGGTGCGGGGCCGTCCGCCCAGCGACCTCACCAAGATCCGGACCAGATGCGGGCCAACTCGGCTCATCCGCTGCCAATTCCACCCATACTCGCAGCTCAGAGGCTATGCCGAGCCCGTACCACCAGCAGACGAAGAATCTTCTGGTGTCGTACTCGCCGAAGAAGCTCGGCTTCTTCTAGGAGCACGCGAGAGCCCGAGGACGACGGCCATGTGAACCTCGACAGCCTCACCGTCACCCCGACGAAGCGCACCACCCTCTTCGACGGCACGGACCTCGACGCCTGGGAGGCGAACGACGGCAGTCCGGCGAAGTGGCCGGTGGCGGACGGCTCGGTGGAGTCCCTCGGCGGAGACATCCGTACGAAGGAGAAGTTCGGCGACTTCCGGATGCACGCCGAGTGGTACCAGCCCCCCTACCCGCCGGACGTCACCGGACAGGCCCGGGGCAACAGCGGGGTCTACATCCAGGAGCGTTACGAGCTCCAGGTCCTGGAGTCCTTCGGGGTCGACGTACCCGCCACCAACGACGCCGGTTCGATCTACCTGCGCAAGGCCCCCGACGTCAACGCGGCGACCCCGCCAGGCACCTGGCAGAGCTACGACATCGAGTTCCGGGCGGCTCGCTTCGACAGCGACGGGAAGAAGGTCCAGGACGCACGGGTGACCCTCCGGTGGAACGGCAGGACGGTGCACAGGAACGTCGCCATCGCCGGCCCGACCGGCGCAGGCCGGCCCGAGGGCCCGCACCGGGCCACATCAAGTTGCAGGACCACGGAGACCCCGGTGAGAACCCGAGGTTCCGCAACATCTTAATCGAACGGCTCTAACCTCCACGTTCACCGCGCACCGACAGCGGTACGTCCTCCCGGTCGCAGACCCGCGGCCATCTCCTCGATGGTGCGGGCCTGCGACCGGCTCACCTCCGCTCGTGGGCAGGGCACTCGGCGGGAGCTTCGCGGGCCGGCCGTGCGGCGCGCTCGGCGTACCCCGTGTGAGCGGCTGGAGGCGCACCGCGTGGCGGCCGGGTGGTGCGCCGGGCCCGCCCGTGCCGCCGGGCTCCGGCGTCACAGCTGGTGGCGGACCCCGGCCTCCTGCTGTGCGGCGGTGAGCTGTTCGCGCAGGCCGCCCTCGATGGAGGTGCGGGCGGCCCCGCGGCGGAAGAGGGGAAGCTGAGGAGAAGCAGAGCCGTTCCCGCTCCGGCGTCCCTGGCAACAGAGGCGAACAGCCCGGCGACGAACTGCAGGGGCACGACGAAGATGAGGAGCAGGAGCAGCAGCACACCGCTCTGGGCGAGCGGAACCCAACCCAGCTGGCGGGTCGAGAGGACCGCGCTTCCCATGCCGAGCGCGAAGAACCCCAACGGAAGGGGGCCGGTGATCGGGCGGAGGACGATCCGGGTGACCGCGCCCGTCGTCAGCGGACCGGCAGGGTGAGGTGTCGCGGAGGCATCAGGCTGCAGCGTACGTGCAGGGGTCCGCGGAGGCTCCGGGCACCCGGGCCCCCGGCACCGCGACACCTCCATGGCGCCGGACGGACCCCCATCACCGCTGTTCAGAAGATCCGTGGTGGAAGCGATAGCGGGTCTGGCTGTACACCTCGCCTTTCCCGAAGGCGAATCCGACCGCCGGGTCGATGCGGTACAGCAGGACATCGCCGACGCGAATGGTGTCACCGAGGCCGTACCAGGTGCCGTCGGGGCTCGTCAGCAGGTCGCCGTACTTGCCCTCGTAGGCGTCTGCGGCAGTGCTGCGTTCTGTCGGGTCGCTCACCGACTCGGCCAGTCCTTCGATGGTGATGTCGAGACCGTCCAGGACGTTCGTGCCCGTTGTCATGACACAGTGGTGGTTGCCCTGGAGGTTGCGCGCCTTACGCTCCTGGTCACCGGTCGCGAAGTACAGAGCGCCGCCGTTCCAGACGGCCAGCAGCGGCGTCACGTGGGGCCGGCCGTCGGGGCGGACGGTGGACAGCCAGAACAGCCGCGCCTGCTCCAGCACACGCAGCGCGGTCGGCCAGGGGGTCGCGTCGGCGCGTGCGTCGCTGAAGGGTCCGATCTCGGCAATCGGGTCACGGTCGGGCATGGAAGCTCCTCAAGGGGTCAGGCGGATCGCGGTCGGCCACGATCCGGTCGACAGGTGCCGCCGCGGCCGTGCTCGGCAACCGGTGACGATCGCTCGCCGAGCATGGCCGGGGCGATGGCCACGCCCACTGCCGCGACGTGGCCGACGACGCCGAACACGGTCCGGCGACCGGGAACCAGCGTATGCGGCGCGGCCGTCCCGGGTGTGGACGCGTGCCCGACGACAACGCCGTGGGAGGCGTCTGCGCCGAGGGCGGTGCCAACCGCACCAGCGCCTCCCGCCAGGAGACGCCTTCCGGGCCCGGCCCCGGAAGTCCCCACCGACCTGATCCGGACGAGGTCACAGCCGCTTGAGCCCGACGTACTGGAGGGCTGCGAAGCCGCCTACCGTCAGGCTCTGCCACACGATCCAGACCGCACCGACGCCGGTGAAGGCTCCCGTCCGCTCCGAACACGTCCATGAGGGGCCGTCGGCACGCTGGATGCCGTACACATCCTTGTTTCCGCTCGACCTTCGGGAAGGCGGACGATTCTTCTCATGGGGCAGTGGTCCCCGACGGGCACAGCGCGGCGGGCTGACGGCAGTCGAGATCCGGCTCCTCGGGCACGGTCCCACCGGGTAGGTCCGGGACACCGGTCGCCGGCGCCGCACCGGCCGGTGCGAACGTCACCGCCGGACCGTCACCGAGCTGAACTGCCCCGCCTCGCGCCGACTGTTGCGGTCAGGTCCTGGTGGAATGGCGCAGGAGCAGTTGCCGGAGTTCGGCGGTGCACATCATGTACCCGTCGGGGGTGGGCAGGTTCTCCAGGTAGTAGTCGAGATCGGACGCCAGGGAGAAGACCCTCACCGGGGTACCCGCGGCGCGGCTGCATTCCACGACCCTGCGCACCCCGTCCAGGACAGCCGGGTGACGGGTGCTGTAGGAGTCGGCGACCAAGTGGTTGCCGCGGTCCGCCGCCAGATAGAACTGCACCAGGTCCTTGATGCCGACGAACAGTTCGCTGACACCGGCCGCGCACATCGCCGGGGTGGCGTGAACGGCGGAGGGCGTCTCGATGAACGCGGACAGGGGGGCCTCGTCCGGCAGGTCGAGGTGTGCTCGGAGCTGCGCGAACTCGGTCTCGTCGCGGACGAACGGCACCGAGAGCACCACCCTGTCGGCTTGGTCGCCGAGCTGCTTGCGCAGCGTGGAAAGGACGACGTGCAAGGCGTCGCGGTAGGCGACGGAGCGCAGCAGCCAGCGGGCGCCGTGCAGCCCCATCTCGGGGTTCGGCTCCACCGCGACCGGGGTGATCTCGCTGACTTCGGCCGCGTGGTCGGAGCGCAGGTCGAGCATCCGCAGGATCAGGCGCTGGCCGGGCAGGAGCGCCTCGACGAAGCTGCGGAGCCGCCCTCCGATGGCCTGTCCGTAGGCGGTGATGCCGGCCGGGCCGCCGGCCATGGCGTCGAGCGGGCTCAGGCCCAGCGCGAGGCAGAGGAACTCCTCCCGGATGAAGAAGGACTCGACCCGTGCGGCGTCCGGCCCGGAGGCGTTGATGGTGGTGATGTCCTGCAGGTCCGCGATGACCGCGCACGCCGAGCCGAGGTCGTCCATCGCGGACCTCCCGGTCCCGGCCCGCGCCGACGCCTCAGGTCCGACGACGATCGACGCGCTCTCCAGGTACAGCGTCACCTCGCCGACCAGGTCGGCGAGGTCCGCCTCGTCGACACGCAGGACAGGTATCCCTCTGCCACGGCACAGGGACTGCATGTGGCCGGTCAGTCCGCCGGAGCCGCAGACCACCGCGCGTGCGGCCACGATGGCGTCGTACATCCCTGCCTCAAGGAAGGGGGTGACGAGGATGCTGCCCTCATGTGGAACTCTTGTCCGATTACAGGTGCCCCGGAGCACGCTCTCGGTGCCGCCGGCCAGAAGAAACCCCAGAATCCGTCGCCTGTTCCCGTTCAACTAGCCCTCCGGATTGTCGACGTTCCCGATCCCCAGTTGTCGACGTAGCTGCCGTGGCGTCACGGAGACGTCGTTGAGCCGTTCCACAGCGACCCGGTTGACGACCGCCCTCATCAGGCGGTCGGGCCGGGAGACAACTGCCGGGAGTGCCGGAAGACCGCCCATGGAGAGGATGCTCGCGGTCAAGCGGGAGTCGAGCGCTTCTCGCTTCCTCCGTTCGCGCGTGGCCAGCCTCCGCACCTCCAGTACCACAGCCTCCTCCAAGGCCGCCCGGTCCGCTTCCTCCGGATTGCTGGCATAGCTCCGGTAGTGGGGGTGCAGGGCCGCGATGTCGCTCAAGCCCTCCTGTCGCAGTTCCAACTGCTCGGTCACATGGGCCGCGACGGAGACCGAGTGGTTCTTGATGGCGGCGAGGTTGAACGCGAACGCGCCCGTTCGGCCGTGCCGGACGATCTCGTCGCCCTCCCTCAGCACGCCGATCGCAGAGACCGGGCCGACCGGTCGCCCGTCGGCGTCCAGCAGGGTCCCGCACGCGTCGACCTCCAGGCCGCGCCCGGTGCGCGCGTGGGGGGTCGCGATGCTTTTCCCCAGAAGCGCTCGCCACAGCGGCTGTCCGACCTTGGCGTAGTCGGACTCCCTGCCGAAGTTGGACACCACCAGATCGGCCTCGACTCCGTGGCCGCCGTGCTGCCCGGCGACCGAGACCAGCAGCCGCCCCGACCTTGTGGGCGTGATGGCCCGCACCTTGCCGACGACCAGTTCTACCGACCCCTCCGGTGACCGCATCGCATGCTCGATGACCGCCATCGTGTACTCCACGGCGCCGACGCGTAGCGCCGCGATGGTGGTGGCGAACTCGTCCAGCAGGAGGCGCAGTTCCTCATCCGGGATACGTTCGATGATCTCGGGGAGGTACGGCTCCCACGCTTTGGCGACGCGTTCGGGGACGATGACGGAGGCGATGCCGGGGTGCCTCTCGCGGACCATCGAGCACGCCGCGCGCCATGCGGCCCTGCCCCGTGCCAGGAATTCCTCGCGGTCGCGGTAGGGCTCCATCAGGGCCTCGGGGCGGGGCAGGCGCAACACGCCGTGTTCGTGGGTGCCGGGATAGGTGCGGAAGATCGTTCCGGACTGGGAGATGAGGCGGATCTGCCCTGTGTGGCCGTTGCGCAGCAGCAGTCCCGCCGAGTCGTACGCACTCAGTACGGATCCGACGATGGCGACGGTGGATTCGGGCGGGAGCTGGGAGAGCGTGCGGATTCCGGCCGCGGAGTACGGGTTGCGTACGAAGGAGGGGTGTCCGGAGACCTCGACGGCGAAGGGCGGATCCTTGAGTTCGAGGCCGGTGGCGAGGACCACGTGGTCGGCGCCGACCACCTTCGTGTCCGGGAGCGGACCGGAGCGCACGCTGTCGAGTCCGGTCGCGGAGAGGCCGCCGACGGTCACCTCGTAGCCCCGGCCGCACGCGTCCATGTCGAGCGCCTCGCCGTCCGCTTCGACGAGGACGACGCCGGGGCAGGACTGTCTTCTGGCCTCGGCGAGCCGGTCGGCGAGGTAGTCCTGGAAGATGCGCCGGGGAGCCGGGCCTTGTTCGGTGAACGTGTGCCCGGCCCAGTGCTGCGGCCAGTCCCGGCGGTCGGCCTCCTGGTTGGCCCAGCTGATGAAGTCGAGGACGTCCTCGCGGAATACGGACATCCGGCCGGCCTGGATGTTGAAGACGTAGTCCCAGGGGTTGCCGTCACGGTGATAGGCGACTCCGGCGGAACGGTAGTCGGGGCGGCGCTCCAGAAGAACGATCTCCAGTGGTCTTCGCGCGAAGTGGAGGAGCCGGATCGCCGTCGCGGTGCCGGCCAGGCCGGCACCCACGATGAGCACTCTGGGGCACGCGCCCGTTCGATTCATGTGGCCTCCCCGCTGAACCGGGGGCGCCCGGCGGTGCCGTCCCCACCGGTGCCGTGTACTGACCGGATGTTGTGCGAGAGAACGTCGGCTCGACCGTGCGAACGGCCGCCCCGGATCGGCCCGGGCCGGCGGCCGGTGGTATCAGCCGTCGAGGCCCGGGGCTGCCGGGACATCGAGTTCCGTACGGACGTCATGGTTTGAGTAGTTGGTATGGAGGCTCACCGCCACGTGAGCGAACACCTCGGTCAGCTGGGTGTCCGTCCAGCCCGGGCAGCGGCCTCGTCCCACGCCGCGTCGGACGCCTCGCCGACCTCGCCGGCAACCTCCCTCGCGACCTGGACCAGGGCGTCGAGCTTCGGATCGTCGCCGCGCTCTCCGGGCCGGATCGCCACGGCCTGCTCCTCCGTGAAGCCCGCCGCCCTTGCCGACACCGTGTGTGCGGACTGGCAGTACGCGCCGGCGTCGACCGCTCCCACGGCCGGGCCTATCGCCTCGCAGGTGCGGGCGTCGAAGGTGCCGTGCTCGGCGGTGGCCGTGCTCATCGCCGCGTAGGTCGCCAGGACCACGGGCGAGTGGGCCATCCCTCCGTGGATGTTGAGCACCCTCCCGAATCGCTTCTCCCGGCGGCGCGGAGTCTCCCCGCCGGGTGCGGGCGCGCTGTCGACGGCGTGGACAGGAATCCGCGGCACGGGAATGACTCTCCTCGCAGTGGTGGGAGCTACTCGTCGGCGCAGTCTGCCGAAGCGGCGGAACCGGCGGTCGACCCACGGCCGACTTTCGGCCACATCCCCGTCGTTCCGAACAGCCTGGCTCGGTGAGGAGCGGGCCGAGCAGCCACGGCAACCGCCGCTCGGGTCAGGCCGGTGAGCACCTCTCCGGCTCCGCGACGCGGAGGAGCCGACGGGGCTCTCGGATCGTCCGTCCGGGCCCGGGGCGCCGACGACGGCCTGTTGCTCCTGGCCCGTGAGCTCGGCTCGTCCAGCAGGCCCTCCGTGTGCGCTACGGGAGCGTACGGGGCGCGGAACGCGGCAGGCTGCGATCGCCCCGGTGGGGAAGCGTACGGCCGGGAAGGGGGCAGGGGTTCGGCCTTCGCTTCCAGAGGCCTTTGAAGTCCTTCGTAGACAGGGGAAGTTGACGCAAAGACACCCCTGCGCGGCAGCGCTCGCAGGCTGCGGTCGTCATGGCGGAGGGGTTCCGGGACGGTCGCGGGGCTCCTCGCCGACGCGTCCTCCGGGGGCGGTCGAAGGCTTCCCCGGGCATTCCTGCCACTGGACGTCTTCGGCCGTGGCCCTGTGTCGCGGTCGGGCCGGCCGACTCCGGATTCTTCCCTTCCTCCACTGGATGCACCGGCCTCCTCGCACCGGCCGTTCCGCCGGCCGCAATCGTCGGCCACAGCGCTCAGCAGTCTGGGAGAAGACACTGAATCCCTGCTGGACCAGGCTGGATCCCGTATCCGCGACACTGACCGCAGACCCCCGAGCAGAGACGAGAGCGAGCGATGTCCGACTTGGCGAACGTGCTCAAGGACCTGGCGACGGCGGGAGACGAGACCGACCGTATGGTGGCCGACCTCGACGACGCCCAATGGGCGCTGGACACCCCGGCCCCCGGCTGGACGGTTACCGACCAGATAGCCCACCTCGTCTTCGTCTACCGGCTCGCCGGTACGGCGGCGGCCGACCCGGAGGCGTTCCGGGCCATGACCGAGAAGGCTTCCGGCGACTTCGACGGAGCGGTCAACGCCGCACTGGCCGCCTACAGCTCCGGCACCCCGCAGGCACTCCTCGACCGCTGGAGCGCCGAGCGCGCGGCTGCCATCGAGGCGCTCGCCGCCGTCCCCCCGGGACAGACGGTGCCGTGGCTGGTGAACCCGCTGCCGCCGGCCGTGCTCGCCTGCGCGGGCCTCATGGAGACCTTCGCCCACGGTCAGGACATCGCCGACACCATCGGCGTGCGCCGCGATCCGGCTCCGTGGCTGCGCCACGTGGCCGGATTCGCCGTGCTGACCCAGGCCTTCGGCTACGAGGCCCGCGGCCTGACCCCGCCCAGTGAGCCTTTCCGCTTCGAACTCACCTCTCCGACAGGCGAGTTGTGGGAGTACGGCCCTTCGGAGGCGACCCATCGGATCACTGGTCCCGCCCATGACTTCTGCCTGCTCGTCACCCGGCGTCGCCACCGCGACGACCTTGCCCTCACGGCCACCAAGGGTGCGGCGGATCACTGGCTCGACATCGCGCAGGCCTACCGGGGCCCGGCCGGAGAGGGCCGCAGGCCCGGCCAGTTCTCCGACACGTCCCGGTGAGGGTCGGACGCCCGTGACCGCCCCGCCGAACCGGGGCACGTGAGACCTCTTCCCCTCGACGCCCCGCCGAGAACGCCGCGTGCCCGGTCCCGTAGCGGCTACGGGACCGGGCACGCCTGCGTCGTCTCCGCTACCTGTCGTCCGCGTGTAGCGGCTCCGGCCCCCGACCGCACACCCGGACGACTGTCCGCCGCGGGGCCCGCCCGGGGAGCGCCTCCACTCCTCCTCCGAGGCCACGGGCCGAAGCCGCGGGTCCTCGTGACGCGCTCGGCGCCGTGCGGGACAACGACCCCAGGGCGGCCGTGACCCCCGCCCGGCTCCGGGACCGCCCGGTGCGCGAGACCATCGGCACGGCCTGCCCGCGGCCGCGGGCCCCCGTCGGCGGCGGTGGGCCCGGTGAGGAACGTCCCGAGGACCTGCCGGACCGGGGGGCTTGCCCCGGCCGGCCTCGGCCATCGGCTCCGGGAGGCCGGTCCCTTCCGCAGGGCCGCGCTCCTGACGGGGCGTCGGCAGGTGCTCGTCGGTGCGGGACCACGGCGTGGGGCCGGGGTGGGGGGTGACCGGTGTGCGGCATCGTATCGCCGCACGGCTCCCGGGTGGCGCTATTTGCGGGTGAGGAACGGCAGTTGCGGGCGTACGCCGGCCCGGACGGAGACGTCTCCGTCCGGGGTGGGCGCGCCGTAGCTGACGTCAACACCCCGGTCGCGGGCCGCCTGGACGATGCCCGGGATGGCACGTTCGGCGAGCGCGGAGATGGTGAGCGCCGGATTGACGGTGAGGGCGCCCGGTACCGCCGAGCCGTCCGTCACGAAGATGCCGGGGTGGCCGCGCAGTTCGTGCCGGTCGTCCAGGGCGGAGGTGTGCGGGTCGTCGCCGATCCGGCAGGAGGCCAGCGGGTGGACGGTGTAGGCGCCCACCACATCGTTGGTCCAGGGCATCACGCGGGCCAGTCCGTCGCGTTCCAGGATGTCCTTGACGACCGCGTCGGACTCGTCCCAGCCGCGCAGGGTGTTGGCGGTGGGCCGATAGGAGATGGGGCCGCGGCCGAGCATCTGCTGGGAGATCCGGACGGCGTTCCCGGTCGGCGGCGGCGGGCCGAAGACGCCTTCGTTGTCGTCCTCGATCATCGTGAAAATGGTGAGCCAGGAGCGCCAGCGCCGGACCATCTCGGTCTTCTCCACGCCGAACCAGCTGGGTCCCTCGGCGTCGGGCACCTGAGCCAGGATGGTGCCGAAGCCCGGGGGGAAGTAGAGCTGTTCGAGGGAGAACCGGGAGTGCTCGGGCAGATTGCCGTCGAGGTTGTCCCAGCTCGCCACGACCGGGCCCTTGCCGATCTGGTTGGCGAGATAGGCGGTGCCGTCGCCGCGGTCCAGGCCCAGCAGGTCCCGGGCGCGTTCTTCGTCGATCACGGCGTTGTTGAGCCGCTCGCCGTTGCCGGAGAAGTAGCGTCCGACGGCGTGCGGCATCCCCCCGAGGTCGTCCGCGGAGCGCTGCAGGATGACCGGAGTCGCGCCGGCCCCCGCGGCCAGGATGACGATCTTCGCGTCGATGGCGCCGCTGCCGTTGCTCAGGCGGTAGTCCGTGTCGTCGATGGTGTTGAAGTGCACCCGGTAGCCGCCGCCGTCGGTGCGGGTGAGCTTCTGCACCTCGTGCAGCGGCCGCACCTCGGCGCCGTGGGCGCGCGCGGCGGGCAGGTAGTTCAGCAGGAGCGAGCGTTTCGCGTCGAAACGGCAGCCGGCCATCATCCAGTTGCAGTTGGTGCACTTGGAGTTGTCCACGGCGGTGGGGACGGGATTGGCGGTCCGGCCGGCATGGTCGCACGCCGCGGCGAACAGACCACCGGCGTAGCTGACGTCGTCCCAGCTCTGGGTGGAGACCGGCAACGCCTCGCTGACCACGTCGTACCAGGGGTCGAGGGTGTCACGGCTGATCGCGGCCGGCCACATCCGGCGGCCGATGCTGCCGGTGCGGTCGAACACGAAGCGGGGAGCCCTCGGCATCGCGGCGAAATAGACGACGCTGCCTCCACCGACGCAGTTGCCGCCGAGCAGGCTCATGCCGTCACCGACGGTGAAATCGAAGATCCGGGTGTAGGAGGAGCCGAGGAGGAAGTCGTGCTCGAAGTCCTGGGATTCCAGCCACGGCCCCCTCTCCAGCACGGTCACCTTCGCCCCGCCCGCGGCCAGGTGGTACGCCGCGATGGCTCCGCCGAATCCGCTGCCCACGATCAGAACGTCGGTCTGCTCGATAGCGTTCACGCCAGGCTCCCGGAGGGGGTCGTGTCGGGGTGGAGCCGGGCGAGAGGGCGACCGTAGGAGAACTCGGAGAAGCGCCACTGCCCGTCGTCGGACGGAGGTGCGAAGCCCAGGGCGGCCAGCCCCGGGTGCCCGGCGGCGATCGCGTCGGCGGTGTGCAGGTGGGCACCGGTGTCGAAGGCCATGTTGCTGAACAGGGCGAGGCTGACCCACAGATCGCGTTCGGGGTGGCCGGGGGCGGTCAGGATGACCACCAGTCGGGTGCGCTCGGCGAAGGACAGTGCCACGAAGGGCGGGACCTCGGGGTCCGGCTCGGCCGGCTCCGCGGCAGCGTCCGGCCGGCTCTGCGCGTGAAACTGTTCGGCGTGCGCGTTGAGGGCGTCGGCGAAGGCCTCCAGAGAGTCGGACATCCCGGTGGCGGCGGTCTGGAGCAGTTCGAGGGCTCCGGCAGCCACGGCCCCGGGCCCCGATACGACGCCGGCCACGGCCCGGTCCTGCTCGTTCCGTTTCGCTCCGGGAACTATGGTGTCGGCGAAGGCCTCCAACGTGCCGCTTTTGTCCTGATTTAACTTTGGCTGGCTAGAAGGCATTCCTTCTCCATTTCGGCGTGCGGGCCAGGCGGGAACTCGGCGGAGACGCGGTGCGCAAGGGATCCTCTCCGTGCATCGATCCTCGACTGCCGGAATGATCAAAGCATCTCCGAAATTGCTGTAACTCCGCACATCTAAAGGATTCCGCATATGCCCATGGGCCGTTCGCGGCAAACATCGATCGCGTGGTTGCCCAGCCCCCATACCGTCGCTAATACTGTTCGATGGAGCCGAACCATTTCGCTGGGCGGGATGCGATCGGCCCTGTGGGCTTGACCGGTCGATATCCGTCTCGACTTCGGAGGATAAATTGCACAGTGCACAGTGCACAGTGACAGGGATCGAGAGGGCCGTGGAGCAGTCGATCCGCATCATGCAGAGCAAGCTCTCGGAGCCCTTGAGCATCGATGACATGGCACGATTCGCCATGTACAGCAAGTTTCACTTCTCTCGAGAATTCCATCGGATCACCGGGATCTCGCCAAGGCGTTTCCTCTCCGCTCTGCGAATACAGGAGGCGAAACGCCTTCTGTTAACCACGGGGATGACGGTCACAGATATCAGCTGTAGCGTCGGCTACAGCAGCGTCGGAACATTCAGCTCACGGTTCGCGAACAGCGTCGGCCTCCCTCCTTCGATGTACCGCCAGGTCGGTGGATACACGAAGCAGATAAACGTCGCACAAAAGATAAGCGCAGGGGAGCGTGTGCGAGGTTTCGTCACAGCGCCGACCGTGGCCGAATTAGGGCTGATCTTCTTGGGAATCTTCCCGACGAGAGTGCCCGAGGGGCAACCCATCAGCTGCACGGTCCTCCGTACGCCCGGACCGTTCGAGATGGAGAACGTGCCGCCCGGCGTCTGGTATCTGCTGGGACACTCGGTGCCGGCCAGCACGCACGAGGCGCTGACCGACGGGCTGCCGATCCATGTGGGATCCATCGGTCCCCTGGAGATCCGTCCGCGAGTGGCGCACCCCGACGTCGAATTCCCGCTGCGAGGCGTGCGAGTTCTCGACCCGCCGGTACTGATGGCGCTCCAGAAGGTACGCTCCGCCGCCTTCGAGAACAATCTGGTGCGGCCCGCCGGATGAACGCCGGGTGCGGACGCCGGCGGAACGTCTTCGGGCGACCGGGACGGTCCATCCGGTGCGGACAGCACGCACCGGATCGGTACCACGGGCCCTGGCCATAAACCCCTCCCACTTTCTCCGGCTACCACGCCATCATCGAGGGCGCGATGCCGCCGGTGCTTCTTCGCCGTTGCGCCCGGAGGCGTGTGCCCCACCGCAGCACATTCGAAGAACGAGGCCGGCCCTCGCCCCCCGGACCGGCCCCGCGACCCACAACCCGACGAAGCCGCCTGCCGGCACGTCACAACGCGTGACGACACGTATCAGCGAGCGTCGTCAGGACGGCCGGTTCCGTTCCGGCGGGCCCGCTCCGTTCCCCGGCCCTGCCGGACCGCCGGTGTCCGGCAACGCCGACGGGGCCGCCCGAACGATGTGTCCGGGCGGCCCCGCCTTCTCGTCGCGCCCGGTGGGCCCATGGGTCGGGATGCGACGAGCCGTGGGTCAGGACGCGTCGAACGGGCTGTTCTGGTAGGCGGCCAGAGACCACACGCCGTCCTTGCCCCGCACCGCGACCCATGACGCGCGCACCCTGCGCTCGGGCCTGAGCGTGTCCTCTCCCGGCGCGCGGACGCCGCCCTCGGTGACCAGGACGGCCGCCTCGTCGCTGAGGAAGTTCACGGCGACCGGTGCGCCGACGACCTGGGTCCCCCGGAACGGGCCCTCGAAGGCCGCCGCCATGAAGGACCGGATGGCCTCCCTGCCCTGGCAGTGGACGCCGGGCATCACCATGCTGCCGTTCTCGGTGAAGATGTCGGCGAAGGCGGCGGAGTCATGGGCGGCCCACGCCGCCATGATGCGCTCCGGCAGGCCGGCGACGCCCTGCTCCCTCTCGTCGGCCGTGGTCGTGGTCGTGGTGTCGGTGGAGTTCATCGGGTTCCTTGCCTCCGTGATGTGAGCACGATGCCGAGGAAACCGGACGGATACGCATCCGGCTCGCTCAACTGTCTGGTGTGCGACGGCGGTTGCCGAGCAGGCCGCGTGGAACGCCGCCACCGGACCGGGCTGGGCCGACAGCGGCCCCGCCGTCGCCCGGTGCTGCCGCCGCCGTACGGTCCGGGCGGCCGATCGCTGGTGACCCGGCCGCCGGCCCGGGACTACCTCGATGCTCGCCCGCCACCTCGGTCGCGTACCACTCCGGGATTGCTCTGGATCCGCCGGGCGTGCCCCGGATGGTGCGGTTGCCCGGAGCCTGGATCCCTGAGCAAGCCGGGAGATGCCGACCGTCGGGCGATCCCCAATCGTGTCTGTGGGGTCCCATCCCCTGAATCGGGCCAACCCCGGTGGATCGACCCGATCGTGTCGTCACCCGCCCTCGCGGCGCACGAGCCGGTCGGCGACCCCGGCGGAGAGCGGCCTCCGGGCGGCGGTTCCCTCCCGGGCGCCGTCGGCGCCCGCAAAGAAGCAGGCTCGACCGGTGGCGCCTGCCCTGATGACGAAGGAAAGGGAAAGCCGATGGCCGACGCGCGGCCCTATTACGAACTGCGTCATCTCGTCGGATTCGAGGAGACCAACCTGGTCGGCAACGTCTACTACGTCAACTATGTTCGCTGGCAGGGGCGGTGCCGGGAGATGTTCCTGCTGGACATGGCGCCCGAGGTGCTCGACGACATCCGCGACGACCTGAAACTGTTCACCGTCTCGGTGGGGTGCGAGTTCTTCGCCGAGATCACCGCCTTCGACCAGCTCTCGATCCGGATGCGTCTGGAGGAGCTGACGCAGACGCAGATCGTCTTCACCTTCGACTACCTGCGGCTGCACGAGGACACCGAGAACCTGGTGGCCCGTGGCCGGCAACGGGTCGCCTGTATGCGCGGCCCGAACGGCGACACCCGTCCCACCAGGGTGCCCGAAGCCCTGCGGCAGGCCCTGGAACCGTACGCCGCACGGGTGTCGGCCTCGGTTCCCGCGAGCGGAGGCTGAGGCGGCGGGCACATCCTGCCGCCCGTCGAACCGGGCGGCAGCGGCCGGACCGTGCGCACCGGCGTTGCGCACTCCCGAAGATGCCCGGTCTGGACCGCAGTCCGACGATGAAATTCTCGCCACCCCCCGGGTGGCTGCCCGAGGAGGCACCGCATGGCATCGGCAATGGGTTCTCTGCGCAGACTTCTGATGGCCCCTTCCCTGCGTGACGTGAGCTTCGCCGGACGCGGATTCCCCGTGGCCGAGACCGCTGCCACCAGACAGCTGGAGACCATCCCGCAGGCCGTGGTGACCGGCTTCGAATGGGGCATCGAGTCCAAGAGCCTGTGGGAGACCGAGCGGCGGCTGTCGCTGGTCGACCTGGAGATGCAGGGCTTCGCGTACGAGGGCGCGGTCATGGCGTCGGTCATCCGGGACTCGATGCCCGGCCGCGGCGGACGCACCCGGGCACTGCTCCAGGGGAGCGGGCGGCGGCACATCTTCCTCAACTACATCGGCATCGGCTTCGCCATGGCCAAGCTGCCCCGGCCACTGTGGGGAAAGGTCATGCCCGACGATCTCGACGGCGAGGAGTTCTACCCGCCGATGAGCTGGCTCGCCATCGACGGGTACGGCTTCGACCGCGCCTACTTCGACCGTGCCCGCTGGGTCGACGCCCAGCGTCCGGACACTCCCTACGCCTGGGAGGGGCATCCGCACTACTTCCAACGGGCGGTGGACCAAGGCATCGGACGGGCCCTGTGGTTCATCCACGGCGCGGGCGTCGGGCAGGTCAGCGCCGCCGTGCGCGGCTTCGCCCCCGAGCGTGCGCCGGACCTGTGGGCGGGCGTGGGACTCGCCGCCACCTTCGCGGGCTGCTCCACGGCCGCCGAACTGGCGTCGCTGCGCGCCGAGTCCGGGGAGCTGAGCGGCCATGTGGCGCAGGGGTCCGTCTTCGCGGCGAAGGCCCGCCACTTCTCCGGCGTCGTGCCCGAGCACACCCGGGCCGCGCTCCACGCGCTGGCCGGGATCACCGTCGAGGCCGCGGCCGCGCTCGCCGACGACACCGCGCCCGCGCCGGGCTCGGCGAGGGATGTCCCGGCCTATGAAATCTGGCGCCGCACGGTGCGTGCACAACTCCTCGTGCCTACCGATTGAGCATTCCTGGAGTAGCCGAACGGGTAGCCGTATCACATATCTTCGTCCAACAACGGGAAATTCCGGCAAAGGATAGAGGGGCGGCCTTTAATGTCCATCTTGCGTGCGATGAGGCGCCGAGTCCTCACGCCAAATGTTCGGGAAACGAAACTGGAAAAACGCGGTTTCCACGTCAAGAACGCGGCGGCCAAACACCAGTTGGAAACGGTCGGGACGAGCTTCCTCCAGGGCTACGCCTACGCGGTCGAGGCGCGCACCGCGGACCAGGCGACCGACTGGCTGGAGACGGTTCCCCTGCCCTTCCGCGGGTTCGCGTACGAGGGCGCCGGCATGGGCGCCGTCATGCTCGACTCCCTGACGGGCGGCGACAAGCGGCTGACCGGCATCCTGGAGGGCAGGGGCCGGCACCACAACTACATGATCTACGTCGGCGTCGGCTGGGCGATGGCCAGGCTGCCGAGGTTCATGTGGCCCGACGTGAGCAGCACCGACCCGGTACTGCGCTGGCTGCTCCTGGACGGGTACGGCTTCCACCAGGCCTACTTCAAGACCGACGCCTACGTCCGCGACCCCGGCCTGGAACACCCTTTCACCTGGAAGGGCGGGCCGGACGCCTACAGTGCCCGCGTGATCGACCAGGGCATCGGCCGCGCCCTGTGGTTCGTCGGCGGTACCGACCCCGACGTCGTCGCCGAGCTCATCGGGGCCTACCCCGCCCACCGTCGCGGCGACATGTACGCCGGCGCCGGACTCGCCTGCACCTACGCGGGCAGCGTCGACGAGGACGAACTGCGGCGCTTCGCCAAACACGCGGGCGAGCATCTCCCGAACCTGGCGCAGGGCTCCGCGTTCGCCTGCGAGGCACGCGAGCGCGCGGGCACGACGACCGCCCACACCCATCTCGCCGCCCGCGTCCTGTGCGGCGGCCGGACACCCGGGGAAGCCGCCCGGGTGTGCGCCGACACGGCGCCCGAGAGCTGTGACGGCGGCGAGATCCCGGCATTCGAAATCTGGCGGCAGCACATCGCCGCAGAGATCACTTCCGTTCCGCACGCGTAGAAAGGCGCTGGCATGACACACCCGATTTCCTGGCTGCGGAAGCAGGCGCCCGGAGTCATCGCACTCGCTCTCATGGTCAGCACCTTTTATGTGGTGAAGCCGTACGAGTCGAGTGCTGCCGACAAAGCGGAGCTGGCGGAGAAGTTCACCTTCGAGCCGATGGCGATATCCATGCCGGGCGGCTACAAGAAACAGAGCGTCCGCAAGGTGAACAAGGCCTACAAGCACATCGAGGCGTGGATCTCCTCCGTCGGCGCGGGCGTCGCCATGAACGACATCGACGGCGACGGCCTGCCCAACGACCTGTGCATCACCGACCCGCAGATCGACCAGGCGGTGGTCACCCCCGCACCGGCGCCCGGTCGCGAGAGCGCGTCGTACGCGCCGTTCACCCTGGATATGTCTCCGCTGCCCAAGAGCGACATCATGGCCCCGATCGGCTGCGTCCCCGGTGACTACAACGAGGACGGCGCGATGGACCTGCTCGTGTACTACTGGGGCCGTACCCCGGTGATCTTCCAGGCGAAGAAGGAGCCCGGCAAGGACACCACGACCATGGACCCGAAGTGCTTCGAGCCCGTCGAGCTCGTCCCCGGCAACGGCGGTGGCGGGGAGTACGACGGACCGTTGTGGAACTCCAACGCCGCGACGGTCGCCGACTTCGACGGTGACGGGCACAACGACATCTACATCGGGAACTACTTCCCCGACAGCCCCGTCCTGGACGACACCGTGCACGGCGGCGTGACGATGAACGACTCGCTGTCCCACGCCCAGAACGGCGGCGGCGGTCACTTCTTCCGCTGGACCCCCTCCGGCTACGAACAGGTCGAGGACGTCCTGCCGAAGGGCATCGACCAGGGCTGGACCCTGGCCGTCTCGGCCACCGACCTGGACGGGGACCAGCGCCCCGAGATGTACCTCGCGCACGACTTCGGGACGTCGGCCCTTCTCTACAACAGGTCGACCCCCGGCACCTTCAAGTTCAGCGAGGTCAAGGCCAAGCACACCGCGACCACTCCGAAGTCCAAGGAGATCGGCCGCAGCTCCTTCAAGGGCATGGGCGTCGACTTCGGCGATCTGGACAACGACGGCCTCTACGACGCCTTCGTCTCCAACATCACCACCTCCTTCGGCATCCAGGAGTCCAACTTCGCCTTCATCGGAACGGCCCGTGACAAGGCCGACCTGCGCGCCAAGTTCCGCGACGGCGTCGCCCCCTACAAGGACGAGAGCGCACCGCTCAACCTCGCCTGGTCCGGATGGGGCTGGGACGTGAAGATGGGCGACTTCGACAACGACGGAATCCAGGAGATCACCCAGGCCGTCGGCTTCGTCAAGGGCAAGCGCAACCGCTGGGCCCAGCTCCAGGAGCTCGCCACCGCCAACGACGCGCTGGTCAAGCACCCCCGCTTCTGGCCCCGCGTGGAGGAGGGCGACGACCTCGCCGGCGACCAGCACATGCGCTTCTTCGTCCAGGAGAAGGACGGCGAGGCCTACAGCGACCTGTCCAAGCAGCTCGGTCTGGCCGTACCGGTGCCCAGCCGAGGCATCGCCACCGGCGACGCCGACGGCGACGGACGCCTCGACATGGTCGTGGCACGCCAGTGGGAGGACCCCGTCTTCTACTGCAACATGAGCCAGAAGACCGGCGGCCACCTGAACCTCAGCCTCACCGACGCGGGCGGCTCGCCCGTCATCGGCGCCCAGGTCACCGTGACCCTCTCCGACGGCAGCACCCGTCTGGGCCGGGTCGACGGCGGCAGCGGCCACTCCGGCAAGCGCAGCCAGGACGTGCACATCGGTCTCGGCCAGGAGGCCGAGGGGCCGATGCAGACCCGCCTGACCTGGCGTGACCGCACCGGGCAGGTGCGCAACAAGGATCTCCAGCTGACCCCCGGCCGGCACGCGCTGGAACTCGGCGCCGACGTGAAGGAGAAGTGACCGTGCCCGAAACCAAGACGCGCGCGGCAGCCGCGCCGCGGCACGACGTGAAGGTCGTCACCGCCCTGCGTCGGTTCGCGATCTCGATCTCGATCCTCAACATCGCCGGGTACACCTTCCTCGGCTTCGAACAGCCCTGGCTGTGGCCGTTCATCGCGGTCCTCACCGCCTACACGGTGGAGATCGCGCTGGAGGCCGTCAGCGCCCGCGGCGAGAAGCGGGCCCCCCGCTACGCGGGCGGCGGTTTCAAGGGCATGGTCGAGTTCCTCTTCCCCGCGCACATCACCGGCCTCGCCGTGAACATGTTGACGTACGTCAACGACCGCGTCTGGGTCATGGTCTTCGGCGTCGTCGTGGCCGTCGGCACCAAGTGGGTGCTCCGCGCCCCGCTCAAGGGCCGCATGCGGCACTACATGAACCCGTCGAACTTCGGCATCGCGATCATCCTGCTGCTCTTCCCCTGGGCCAGCATCGCCCCGCCCTACCACTTCACCGAGTACCTGTACGGCCCCGCCGACTGGGTCCTTCCGGCGATCATCCTGGTTCTGGGCACCATGCTGAACGCGAAGCTGACGGGCCGTATGTGGCTGATCGGCGCCTGGCTGATCGGGTTCGTCCTCCAGGCGGTCATCCGCGGCCTGGTGACGGGGACCTCCATCCCGGCGGCGCTCGGCATGATGACCGGAGTGGCGTTCATCCTCTTCACGAACTACATGGTCACCGACCCCGGCACCTCCCCCTCCAGGCGTTCCTCCCAGATCGCCTTCGGCGGCGGCGTCGCCACGATGTACGGGGTGCTCACGGCGCTCGGCATCGCGTACGGCATCTTCTTCGCCACCGCCCTGGTCTGCCTGATCCGCGGCGGCTACCTGTGGGGCCTGCACTTCAAGGCCAAGCAGGCTCCCGCCGCGGCCGAACCGGCACAGCGGGCCCAGGCACAGCGGGCCCAGGCGGAGCCCGCGGAGCAGACCGCCGCCGCCTCCGCTCCCCCTCCCC
>NZ_JAAXYC010000230.1 GCF_018619185.1 Streptomyces sp. McG3
GCCCCCGCCCCGCCCGTCCTGGCCGAGGTCGTGCGCTCCGGGTTCACGGAGGGGCACCACCGGGGATCGCTGGTCCTGCTGGCCGCCGACGGCAGCGTGGAGCGGGCGATCGGCGATCCGGCGGCGCCGGTCTTCCCCCGGTCCTCCAACAAGCCGATGCAGGCCGCCGCGATCCTGCGGGCCGGCCTCGACCTCTCGGGCGAACGGCTGGCACTGGCCGCCGCGAGCCACTCCGGGGAGCCCTTCCACCTCGACCTCGCGCGGCAGATGCTCGCCGAGCACGGGCTGAGCCCGGCCGACCTCCAGACCCCGCCGGACCTGCCGCTGGACCCGGTGGAGGCGGAGACGTACCTCGCGAGCGGGAACGTGCGCGAGCGGATCACGATGAACTGCTCCGGCAAGCACGCGGCGATGCTCGCCGTCTGCGTCCGCAACGGCTGGGACACCGCCACCTACCTCGACCCCGCTCACCCGCTCCAGCAGCTCGTCGGCCGGGTCGTCGCCGAGGCGGCGGGCGAGCCGGTCGCGGCGCTCGGCACGGACGGCTGCGGGGCGCCGCTGATGGCGGTCGGGCTGACCGGCCTGGCCCGCGCCTTCCGGTCCTTCGTGCTGGCGGAGCCCGGGAGCGCCGAGCGCCGGGTCGCGGACGCGATGCGCGCCCACCCGGAGTACGTCGCGGGCACCCGGCGTCCGGACACCTGGCTGATGCGCGAAGTGCCGGGGACGCTCTCCAAGATGGGCGCCGAGGCGGTCCAGGCGGTGGCGCTGGCCGACGGCCGGGCCCTCGCCTTCAAGATCGACGACGGCGCCACCCGGGCGCTGGGCCCGGTGCTGGCCCGTGCCCTGGAGCTGCTGGGCGTGGATGCCCCGGTGGTCGCCCGGATCGGGCGTTCGCCGTTGCTGGGCGGGGCGGCGGAGGTCGGGGAAATTCGCGCGACATTCTGAGGGATGCCTGCCTAGCGTGGAGGGATGAGCCTTGATGTCCGCAGCGTCACCGCGTCCGAGACCGCCGACTGGATGAGGGCGGTGAGCAACGGTTTCCTCACGGCGGGCACACCGAGTGAGGAGCTCGTGGCGGACCGGTTCGCCGACGCCGACCTCTCCCGCACGCAGGGAGCCTTCGAGGCCGGGCGCTGTGTGGCGACGTTCCGTTCGTTCGCCCAGGAGCTGACGGTGGTCGGCGGGGCCACCGTGACGGCCGACGCGGTCAGCGGGGTGACGGTGACGCCCACACACCGCCGGCGCGGACTGCTCAGCCGGATGATGGCGACGGACCTGGCGGCGGCCAAGGAACGCGGCGAGCCGGTCGCCTCGCTGATCGCCGCCGAGTACCCGATCTACGGGCGGTACGGCTTCGGCCCCGCCGCCTGGACCTCCGTGTGGGAGGTCTCCGTGTACCGGGCCGGCCTCGATCCGCGCCGCTCGGGGCAGCCGGCGGGCGGCGGCCGGATCGAGATGGTGGACGGCGCGGACGTCCGCAAGCTCGGCCCCGAGCTGCATGGAGCGCTGGCGGCCCGGCAGCCCGGCGTCGTGACCCGCGGCGAGCGCTGGTGGCGGCAGCGCACGGGGGCGGCGCCCAGTTCGGCCCACGAGAAGTGGACCGAACCCTTCTACGTCGTGCACCGCGACGGCGACGGCACCGTCGACGGCCTGATGGTGTACAGCGCGGACGACAAGTGGGGCGACGCCAAGCAGCCGCTGAACACCGCCTCCGTACGGGACCTGATCGCGCTGAACCCGGCGGCCGAGCGGGCCCTGTGGCACTACCTCTGCTCGATCGACTGGATCACCACGATCCGCTCGGGCTACCGCGCCCCCGACGATCTGCTTCCGCTGCTGCTGCCCGACCCGCGCGCGGCCCGGATGATCACGAACGTGGACTGGCTGTGGCTGCGGATGCTCGACGTGCCGCGTGCCCTGGAGGCCCGGACCTACGGCACCGGGGCGTCGCTCGTCCTGGAGGTCCGGGACGACGCGGGGCTGGCCGGGGGCCGCTTCCTGCTGGACGCCTCGACCGACGGCGGCCGGTGCGCCCCGACCACCAGGAGCGCCGATCTGGCCCTGGACGTGGCCGAGTTGGCGACGCTGTATCTGGGCGACGAGTCCGTGCGGCGGCTGGTGGACCTGGGCCGGGCCGAGGAGCTGAGGGCGGGTGCGGCGACGACGGCGGACGCGGTGTTCCGTACGGGCCGGCGGCCGTGGTGCCCGGACGTGTTCTGAGCCCTGCCCGCCGCCGGGACCGGGGTCCCGGTCCCGGCGGTCAGCGGGTCCGGATCCGGAACAGCGTCCCCGAGACGCCGATCGCCACGGCGAGCATCCCCGCGGCCCAGGCGAGCGCGATCCAGGGGGTGTTGCCCACCTCCTGGCCGAGCAGCAGCCCGCGCAGGGACTCGATCGCCGGGGTGATCGGCTGGTGGTCGGCGAAGCCGTGCAGCCAGTCCGGCATGTTCTCGGTCGGGACGAACGCGCTGCTCGGGTAGGGCAGGAACGACATGAAGAACGTGAAGCCGCTCGCCGCCTCCGGGGTCCGGGCCAGCAGGCCGATCGCCGCCGAGATCCAGGACAGGGCCACGATGTAGGCCACCAGTACGGCGCCCACCACGAGCCAGCCGCTCCAGGAGGCGGTGGGGCGGAAGCCGATCAGCAGCGCGACACCGAAGACCAGGGCGGTGGCGCAGAGGTTGCGGACCGTACTGGCCGCCACGTGCCCGGCCAGTACCGGCGTACCGCCCACGTCCACGGAGCGGAACCGGTCGATGATGCCGCCCTTCATGTCCTCGCTGACGGCGGTGGCGGTGGTCGCGGCGCCGAACCCCGCGGACAGGAGCAGGACGCCCGGGACGACGTACATGACGTACGAGTCGTAGCCCGTCCCGGTGTCGATCGCACCGCCGAAGAAGTAGACGAAGATCAGCATCAGCATGATCGGCAGGGCCAGGGACGTGATCAGCGCGTCGGTGTTGCGGCTGCTGATGCGCAGGGCGCGTGCGGTCATGACGACGGTGTGGGTGAGCGGTCCGGGCCCGTGGCCGGGGCCGGGGCGCCGCGCGGCCCCGCCGGTGTGCCGGGCCCGGGTTCCGCGCCGAACGGCGGTGTCAGACATGGGTGGATGCCTCCGGAGTCGTGGGCGCGTTCGAGGTCAGGTCCAGGAAGACGTCGTCGAGGGTCGCGCTGTGCAGGCTGAAGCGTTCGATCTCGTGGCCCGTCGGGTCGATCTCGTCGAGCAGGGCGCGCACCTCGGCCGCCGAGCCGTCGGTGGGGAGGCCGAGCGTCAGGGTCTCGGGGGAGTGGTGGACGGCCCGGCCGGCCAGCCGGAGGTAGGCCTCGTTGCTGGTGAGGACCAGGTCGAGACGTTGTTCGCCGACGCGGGACTTGAGGTCGGCTGCGGTGCCCTCGGCGACGATCCGGCCCCGGTTCAGCAGGGCGATCCGGTCGGCGAGGCGGTCGGCCTCCTCCAGGTACTGGGTGGTGAGCAGGATGGTCGCCCCGCTCGCGGCCAGCTCCCGGACGACCTCCCAGAGTTCCTGGCGGCTGCGCGGGTCGAGGCCGGTGGTCGGCTCGTCCAGGAAGAACACCCCGGGCTCCGGTGAGCCGACGAGCCCGGCCGCCAGGTCGAGGCGGCGGCGCATGCCTCCGGAGTAGGTCCGGACGGGGCGGCGGGCCGCCGCGGTGAGGTCGAAGCGTTCCAGCAGCTCGCCGGCCCGGCGCCGGGCGCCGGCCCGGGAGAGCCCGGTGAGCCGGGCCATCATGCGCAGGTTCTCCTCGCCTGTCTGGGTCTCGTCGACGGCGGCGAACTGGCCGGTGAGGCTGATCGACCTGCGCACCGCGCTCCGCTCGGCGACGACGTCGTACCCCGCGACGCGGGCGGAGCCGGAATCGGCCTCGGTCAGCGTCGCGAGGATCCGCACGGTGGTGGTCTTGCCGGCCCCGTTCGGCCCGAGGAGGGAGAAGACGGTGCCGCGCGCGACCTGGAGGTCGATGCCGTCGAGGACCCGGACGGCGGGTTTTCCGTAGGACTTGGTGAGGCCGTACGCCTCGATGGCGTGGGCGCCGCCGCCGCTGTCGGTGGTTCCGGTCGGACCGGTCATGGTCGGGCCTCCTTCTGCGTATGTCATACGCGTTATTGCGTAAGCATTACGCATCTCTAGGATGGGGTCAAGGCGCGCGGGGGCGCGGAGCGCGACGGCGCCTGGACGGCGGCGTGGCCGGGACGGCGGGCGAAGGGGATGCGGTGACGGAGAAGAACGGCTCGGGCGGCGGCGATCTGCCGGCCAGCCTGGAGGCGGCCTGGGGGCTGCGGGACCGCCCGGCCAAGGGGCCGAAGCCCGGCCTGAGCCTGGAGCGGATCGTGGCCGCCGCGGTGGCCGTCGCGGCGGCCGACGGGCTCGCGGCCGTGTCGATGGGCCGGGTCGCCCAGGAACTCGGCGCGTCCACGATGTCCCTGTACCGGTACGTCTCCGCCAAGGACGAGCTGTACGTCCTGATGCAGGAGGCGGCCGTCGGACCGCCGGAGCCCCTGTCCGCCCTGGAGACCGGCGCGGGCTGGCGGGCCGCGCTCACCGAATGGGCGGCCGCGCAGCGTGAGCGCTACCACGGCCACCTCTGGGCGCTCCGGATCCCCATCGGCGGCCCGCCCGCGACCCCGAACTCGATCGCGTGGTGGGAGCAGGGGCTCCAGGCGCTGCGGGACAGCGGACTGGGCGAGGGCGACAAGACCTCGGTGATCCTGCTGATCTCCAACTTCGTGCGCAGCGAGGCGCTGATGACGAGCGACCTGAAGGCCGCCGTCACCGCGCGCGGGATCACGCCCGAGGAGCTGGCGGCCTCCCACGAACGCACCCTCAAGCGGCTCGTCGACCCCGAACGGCACCCCGGGATCACCCGGCAGCTGGAGACCGGGGTCATGAGCGAGCCGGACGAGGCGGACTACGAGTTCACGTTCGGCATGGGCGTGCTGCTGGACGGGGTGGAGGCGCTGATCCGCAGGGCGGCCGGCACCCATGACGGCTCAGGCGCTCCCGGTGCCCCGGGTGCCCCGGGTGCCCTGGGCTCTCCCGGGGGCTCCGGGGGCTCCGCTGCCTCCGGTGGCGACGTCAAGTCCGCTTGAGGTCAGGGGCGTACGCTTCATGGTCATGAGCCGAGAGAGAACCGGGGGCGAGTCCGGGAGCGGTGCTGAGGTCCGGGCCCCCGGCCGGGCGCCGGAGCGTCCCCCGGCACCGGTCGGTCTGCGGGAGCGCAAGAAGCTGCTGACCTATCAGGCGGTCTCCGACGCGGCCATCGCGATGTTCCTGGAGCGCGGCTTCGACAAGGTGTCCGTGGCGGAGGTGGCGGCCGCGGCGGACATCTCCAAGCCGACGCTCTTCCGGTACTTCCCCGCCAAGGAGGACCTGGTCCTGCACCGGTTCGCCGACCACGAGGACGAGTCCGCCCGGGTGGTCGCCGAACGTCCCCCCGGCGAGGGCCCGCTGGACGCCCTGCGCCGCCACTTCCTCGACGGCCTCGACCGGCGCGACCCGGTGACCGGCCTCTGCGACGTACCGGAAGTGCTGGCGTTCCTCAGCCTGTTGTACGGAACGCCGTCCCTGGTGGCCCGCATGTACGCCTATCAGGGCCGCTCCGAGGCGGCACTCGCCCGCGCCCTCGGCGGCGGGCTGCCCGAACGCCTCGCGGCCGGGCAGATCATCGCGGTCCTGCGCATCCTGGCCCTGGAGAACTGGCGCCGGATCGACGCGGGGGAGAGCGCGGACCGGGTCCACGCGTCCGCGGTACGGGCGGCCGAGCAGGCGTTCGTCCACTTGCGGACGGGCCTGGAGCCGGACTGACTCCGGCTCCGAGCCGGGTCCGGAACCGCCGTCGCGCTGTTGGTGAGTTGAAGCGTTGAGGCGTTGAGGCGTTGAGGGGTTGAGGGGTTGAGGCGTTGAGGCGTTGAGGGGTGTGGGCCGGTTCGCGGTGGTCAGTCGGCGAGCAGGGCCGCGGTCAGTGCGCGGCGGTGGTCCGCCAGCCACGTCTGGTGCCGGTCCCACACCGCACGCCCGCTCTCCTCGTACGCCGCCGCGTACGTCGCGTCCCCCCGCTCCACCCGCAGCTCGACGAACGCCCGGCACACCGCGGTGGCCCGCTCGATCACCCGGGGCAGGGCGGCCCGGTCCGCGCGCCCGAGCCCGTAACCGCCGGCCAGGACGCGCAGACGGTGCGACGGGTCGAGGCCGGCGCGGCCCCGCATCGGCGCCCAGTAACGCGCCGCCATGGCCACGTCCCACAGCGGGCGGCCGGGCGCGGCCAGGTCGAAGTCGATGAGCGCGGCGGCGCGGCCGTCCCGGAACACCACGTTCTCCAGGCACACGTCGTTGTGGCAGACCACCGCGCCGGGAGCCGTCGCCCCCTCCGGGTCGGCCAGGTCGCCGGGCCAGTCGGCCGCCCGGCCGGACGGAACGGCCGCCGCCGCGTCGTGCATGCGCCGGAGCAGCGCCCCCACGGAACGCAGGGCCCCGTCCGTCCAGGCCCACGGCGGGTGCGGGGCGACGGCGACCTCGCCGGGGACGTAACGGAGCCGCTCGCGGCGTTCGGGGGCGGAGACCCCCAGGGGGACGGGCACGCCGTCGAACCCCTGCTCCCGGAGGGCCCGGAGGTGGGCGTGCAGGAGGGCGGCGTGCGGTGGGGCGGGGCGTTCGACGGCGTCGCCGTGACGGACGACGGCTCCGGCGTTGACCAGTCCGCCGGGCAGCACCTCCGGGTCCCGGTCCACCGGGAGCACCTCCGGGTCCCGGTCCACCGGGCTCAACGCGCCCGGGCGGCGAACCGCTCCGTCCCGTCGGCCGCCCCGTCCGCGGCCTCGGTGCTCCCCGCCGCCCGCGCGCACGGACCCAACGCCCCGCGTAGATCGGCCGGTACGCGGTAGAGGACACCGGTCATGCCGAGGGCGATGGCGGCGTCGACATTCTCCTGCCGGTCGTCCACGAACAGGCACCGGGCCGGCGGTACGCCCGCGCGCCCGGCCGCGATGCGGTAGATGGCCGGATCGGGCTTGGCCACCTGCTCCACCGCGCTGCTCACGACCGCGTCGGCCAGGTCGGACAGGCCCAACAGCGCCAGATCCGCGTCCAGTCGCAGGGTCGCGTTGGTGACGATCACCAGGGGGACGTGGGTCCTGGCCCGGCGCAGCAGCGCCACCACCTCCTCGTCGGCCCGGAACGGCGCGTCCGCGAGTGCCCGGCCCAGTGCGTGGGCCCGGTCCGCCCCCACCCGCTCCACGAGCCCGGCGGCGATGGCAGCCACCCAGGCGTCCGGGGTGATCCGGCCCAGGAGCAGCGGGAGATCGACCTCGGGCGCGTAGGCGATGTCCGTCGTGGTGCCCTCCGGCAGCCCGGCGGCCCGCTCCAGGGCGGCGAGCGGGGCGGTGTCGTAGAAGCGGACGACGTTGTCGAGATCGCAGAGCACGGCGTCGAAGGCGCGCCCCGCGGGGGACGCGGGGGCCACGGGAGGTGCTGCCGGAGTGCCGTCGTCGCCGGGGGCGGATCGCGTACGCATGCCTGTCGGTCTCCTGCGGTGGTCTGCGCCGGGGTGGTGCGGCTTCTGGGTGCGGTGCTGGTGGGGTGGGGCGTGGTCGACCATAAACGGCCGCCGGACCGTTCATGGCCGACCACTGCCGCCCTCGCGGGCGGCCCGCGGGACGTCACGCGTCACTGTGCGTCCCACACTCGGGGGCGGTCAGCCGGTCAGCGCCCGCCAGGTCACCGGGCCCGCCTCGCCGTCGGCCACCAGGCGGTTGCCGCTCTGGTAGGCGCGTACGGCGCTCGTGGTGACGGAACCGAGCCCGCCGTCGACCACCAGCCGGGCGCCGCGTCTGTTCAGCGCGGTCTGCAGGGCGCGGACGTGGAACCCGCTCGCCCCCTGCCGCAGCGTGTAGACGAGTCCGGGCCAGGTGGCCGGTCCGACCTGGCCGTCGGCCGCCAGCCCCTTGGAGCGCTGGAACCGCTTGACCGCCTCGACGGACAAGGAGCCGTAACTCCCGTCGGCTGCCAGCCCATGGCCGCGTTGGTTCATCAGGTGCTGGATCACCACGACCGTGGCGCCGCTCGCGCCCGGATCGATCCTCGACCAGCCGCCGGACAGGTCCACGCCCCGGGCGGCGAGGAAGGCGACCGGGTTCACCGTGGTGCCGAGGCGTCCCGAGTGGGTCTCGAAGTGCAGGTGGGGCCCGGTCACATTGCCGGTGGCCCCCATGTCGGCGATGCGCTGTCCGGCCGAGACCCTGGCGTTGAGCGCGACCCGGTAGGCGCTGAGGTGACCGTAGTACGTGTACTGGTCGTCGCCGTGCGCGATCACCAGGGCGTTACCGGTCCGGCCCGGCAGCCCCCCTCCCCACGACCGGCGGACGACCGTGCCCCCGGCCGCCGCGTGGACGGCGGTGCCCGTGGAGTTGCTGACGTCCTGGCCGGCGTGGGACGCGCCGCCCCGGGGGGCGCCGTAGTGGCCCCCGGCCGGGAACCGGCCCAGGGCGGGATTGGCCCACGCCCCGTTCTTCGCCGCCGCCGCCCCAGCAGCCGCTGCCGGGGAGACCCCGGCCGAGAGGTTCAGGGCGAGCGCGCCCAGCCCCAGGCCCGCCAGCAGCCGTCGACGGGACAGGCCGTGGTCCGGGCTCTCCCTGTCCGCCGGTGTCTCCGCCTGCGGGGCGGTGGTCGCACGGGATCGGCACATCATGTCTCCCTCGAAGCGGGTCGAGCACGTGGGACGGGTCGAGCACATGGGACGTCAGGGCGCGTGGGTGTCCGGGCGGGCGGCATCAGTGGGTACGAGGGTCTACCCGCATAGACGATAGGGCCGGGCGGCTGCCCGGTCAGGGGCCCACGGGCCCAGTGGGGGGCCCAACCCGCGTATGGGCGAGCCGGGTTCCGTACCGGCCCCGCCCACTGATCGGGTCCCACCGGCTCTCGCTCCCGGCCGGGACGCCGGCTCCTCGACCGGGCGGGCGGTCAGAGCGCCGCGAGGTCGGCGAGCAGCTCGGCGGCGGGCTTCGGGTGGACGAGCCAGCGCAGATGGCTGCCGGCGAGGGTCCGTACGTCGAAGGGGTTGTCGGGTGTGAGCGCGTCGGCCTCGCGGATCATGCGGTCCTGCACGGCGGGCGGAACGCTGGCGTCGGCGGCCAGGCGGACGTAGGTCCTGGGTATCCGGCCCCAGGTCGCGGCCTGTGCCCGGTCGGCGGCCGTACCGGCGTCGAGGTTCTCGTCGCACTGGAAGGTGCCGAGGAAGGTCCGGAACTCGTCATCGGTGAGATCGGCGGCGAAGGCATCCTTGAGCAGGGCGAGCGCCGTCGGGTCGGCCGTGCGGAAGTTGAATCGCAGCAGCCCGAGTTCGGCCGGATTCCCGGCGAGCACGGAGGCGAGGGCTCCCGCGTCGACGTCGGCCATCTCCGGCTGGGCGTAGTAGTCGCCCACCTCCAGCTCGACGGGGCACCAGGCGGAGACGTAGACGATCCGGTCGATCAGGTCGGGCCGGGCGTTGGCGACGGCGGTGGTCGTGATGCCGCCCCTGCTGTGGGCGACGAGGACGGTGGGGCCGTTCCGCCTGGCCCGTTCGAGGACCTCGATCACGCGGGCGGCGTTGTCCGCGAGCGTGACTCCCTTGATGCCTCCCGGCTCCGTGGCGAGGGCGTCGAGATCCTGGGGAGCCTGGTAGGACGCCGGCGACGTCGCCTCGAATCCGTGCCCCGGAAGGTCGACCGCGACCGAGCGGTGCCCGAGCAGGGCGAGTTCGGCCTGAAGCGGCGCGAACGAGAACGAGTTCGCGAAGGCCCCGTGGACAAAGATGAACGTCGGTTGAGTGTGCATGCCTCAGCCTCCAACACAACGATCTTCGGAACAAGATCCGGGGTCGGGACGCCGGGGACGCTGTCCAGGCCGCTGCTCGCTGAGCACCCCGGTCACCCGGTCACCCCGGGGAAGCAGCAGGGGTGAGCCCGTGTGCGGCGTGATCCGTAGGCCGGCAGGCGCGAAAGCGCGAGGGATCAGGCCGAGGCTTCGGTGGTGTCGGCGGACAGCCGATGCCACGCGTGGCCGCAACCGTCGGCAGAAGCGCTCCCGTCGGCCTCCGGCTCCGCGTACCCACGTACCCAGCGGCCGGGGAGGGTGGCGCAGAGCGACTCCAGGTCGGCGAACGTACTTCCCCGTACGTGCAGCCAGCTGTGGTCGCTCAGTCCGTCGAGCCGCAAGAGCTTCCCCGGCGCGGAGAACCAGCACACGGGTGACTCCGCCTTCCCCGTCCACATCGGGTACTCGGGAAACTCCACCGGCGCGAACCGACTCGGCAGCTCTCGAATCAGGCCGACGGGAAGCTCGCAGGCGTTGTAGAGCCGTCCCTCGCCGCCGAGCAGCGTCTCGCTGAGTACGAGCTCGACACAGGCCAGGGAGACCCGTTCCAGGAAGCGGACCCAGCCGTCCTGTGACTGGACGAACACCGGCGGATCGTCCTGATCGAGGTCCCGCAGCCGTACTCCCCAGAAAGCGCATGCCTGATTCTCGCTGCGGAAGACGAGCACACCACCGAACTCGTCGTGCACGAACAGCTCGGAAGGGGGCAGCAGCGGGTCCTGGTTGCCGGTGAGGTCGTGACGCGCACCGAGAAGCGAGTACGCCTCGCGCAACGCGGTCGGCAGCGTGAGTCCCAGCATTTCCTCGGCTCGCTCCACATCCTCCGCTCGCGTACCCGCGCCGTCGGCGAGCGGCTCCGCCCACGCTGCGGCGAAGTCCCGGAGGAAGGCCCAGGCTCGCGCCCTGTCGGGTATCCCGCCACGCAGAGCCTGAGCCACATCGAACTGGTCGACCATGCGGTGGACCGTACAGGCCGGCCGGTTTCGCCGGGGCTCGGCCAGGTCGTCTGCCAGAACCACTGGGACTCGCCGTATCTGCTGGGAACGGTGACCCGTCTCGCTGAAGGTGAACCACGTCGGGGCTGTGAACAGCGGTGGTTCAGATTGAGCGAGACGGAGGCGAGATCGGCGTCCCGCTCAATCTGAGTTCTGAGCGCCAGGACTTGCCTCGCGTTCGGCGGCGAACTCGTCGAGAAGCTGGAACAGGATCTTGATCCCGTGCTTCTCGTCCTCGGGCGGCAGGTCGGCGATGTTGTTCCAGCCCTCTGGGAGCGCGATATGCAGAACCTGTCCGGGCCAGGCATGGTTGCAGTCGCGGCCGCGGCGGGCGATGAGCCACTCGTGCCAGCCTGTGAGCCCCTGTCCGCCGTGGCGCATTGCGTGTTGGTCGTAGCCGGTGAGGAAGGCGGTCAGCTGATGGAACGAGGAGGCTGTGCCGACGAACATGCCGGGACGCCGGCCGACGCAGGCGAAGTACTCACGCTCGCTCATTTCCCTGATCGACGTCACTTGGATTCGCTGTCGGCGGGGTGGAGAACGGCTTCGGCGATTTCACGGACGCGCTCCACCGTGATGCCGGTCCGCTGTTCGACTGCGAGAGGGTGATCGGTCGGCTCCAGCTCGATCAAGGGACGCTGTCCGATGGGGCGGGTGTGGACGTGGGTCTTCAAGTTGATGGTGCTGGGCGTGTAAAGGAAGAGGTCGGTGGACAGCCACCCGAAGTACGGCTCCTCGGTTTCACGTCCCGGGGTGTCCCAAAGGTCCGCGGACCGGGCGAAATTGTCCCGGCTGAGGGAGATCCATGCGGCCCAGGAGAACACCTCGTCACTGCCGGTGATCGGTATCTCGATCAGACCCTTGACGAAGTAGTGCTGTGCCCGGATCACGCACTGATCCGGCGAGAGCAAGCAGTCCGTAGAGTCCGCGAAACTCGGTTCCCAGAAGCAGGGAGCCTCGGCCGAGTGGTTCATCGGCAGCTCGACGTGGTGGCTGCCGCAGCACGAGCAGGTGAATCCGGGGTTGCTGGTCATGATCCGAGCCTAGTAATCGGCTCTGATGCAGCTGACTTCAGTGTCCCTGCTCCGTCGGCCCGTGTGCCGCCGTTGGGTCTGCGACTGCCTCGATGGTGTGCGCGATCATGCGGAGTTGGTGGATGATGACCATGACGTCCAGCGGCGTGGAGTCGATCTCCATCACCTCGCCGGGCCGGGCCGCCGTCAGCTGCCCGAACATCCGCTTCGGCTGCTTGCCCAGCGAACGGCGGGTGCGGGCCGAACCGAACAGATGCTGCCCGGCCGTGACCGCCGCCAGCAGACGGTAGAACGCCGCCCTGGACGGCATCCGGACCACTCCGGCACCGTGCTCGGCAGCCAGGAGCCGTTCGACGCGGCGCCGCAACACCTGCGCGGAGACGGTCGGCTCGTCCGTCCGGCCGCCCGCGACCTTCGCGATCGCGTCGACCACCCGGGGATCGGCCCGGCTCGTGCCGGTGGCGGGCTTGCGCAGCCTGCCGTCCACCAGGCCCGCCACCCCTTCGCTCTCGAAGCGGGACCGTATCCGGCGCAGCGTGCTCAGCCCCACCGCCTCACCGCAGTCCCGCAGTTCGGCCACCTTGGCCAGCTCCCGCTGCCGCAGAGAATGCACCGTCGGGTCGTACTCAGCCCGCACCGGGCCGCTGCCATCGCCGTCCGGACGGCCGGTAAGCAGCTCGGTCAGATGCCGCCTCCACCACTTAGCCCGCTGCGCCGCTTCCTCCGGCAGCCCCTCCAGCACCCCGGCCTCCGGCAGCGGCGGGCGGCTCAGCGCGGTGCTGAGCACGGTGAAAGCCTCCGACGCCAGCAGGTGTCCCAGCAGCACGACACTGGCGGCCTGGGCGTCATCGACCAGCCGCACCGAAGTGCCGTGCAGGGCGGCAACCGTGTGCTCCCGCCCGTCGTAGCGGACCCTGTCACCCAGCGACAGCAGCCGCGGAAGCGCCGGCATCCCCGTCCACCTCCTTCGCGGCCATGGGCACCGGGCGCACCTGCGTGGCCGCCGACAGCAGACCAGCTTCCAGATCCACCGCCAGCTCCCGGCACCAGAGCAGGTGGAAGAGCACCGGCAGCACGGTGATCGGATCACCCACCGCACCC
>NZ_JAAXYC010000231.1 GCF_018619185.1 Streptomyces sp. McG3
CCACCCGCCCGCTGCTCCTCGGCACGTACACCTCCGAGGCGGGAGGCGGCGCCGGCATCGGCACCGCCGCGTACGACTCCGGCACCGGCGCCATCACCTCCGGTCCGGTGATCACCGGCGTCGAGAACCCCTCCTACCTCGCCCCGCACCCCTCCGGCGCCACCGTCTACGCGGTCGCCGAGCAGGGCGCGGGCGCGGTCGCCGCCGTCGCCATCGCGCCGGACGGGACGTACGAGGTGCTCGGCAGCCGCCCCACCGGCGGCTCCGGCCCCACCCACCTCTCCGTCCACCCGTCCGGACGCTGGCTGCTGAGCGCCAACTACTCCTCCGGCAGCGTCGCCGTCCACCCGATCGCCGGGGACGGCTCCCTGGGGGAGCGGACCGACCTGGTCACCCACAGCTCGCCGCCGCCCGGACCCGGTCAGGGCGGACCGCACGCCCACCAGGTCGTCACCTCGCCCGACGGCGGTCACGTCATCGCCGTCGACCTGGGCACCGACACCGTGTACACGTACGCGCTCGACGCGTCGGCCGGGACGCTCACCGAGGTCTCCCGGGCCGCTCTGGCTCCCGGCTCCGGCCCCCGCCACCTCGCGTTCCATCCCGGCGGGCGCTTCGCGTACCTGGCGTGCGAGCTGGACAACACCATGGTCGTCTGCGGGTACGACCCCGCCACCGGCGTTCTCACCCCGGGGCCCGGGCAGTCCACCGGTACGGGATCCGGCACCAGCTACCCCGCCCAGCCGGTGGTCACCGGGGACGGGGCGTACGTCTACCTCGCCAACCGTGGCCACAACAGCCTCACCCGTTACGCCGTGGAGAGCGACGGGGCGGTCCTGCGACTGCTCGACACGGTGCCCGTCGGCGGCGACTGGCCGCGGCAGCTGGCCCTGTCCCCGGACAGCTCCCTGCTCTTCGCCGCCAACCAGCGCTCCTCCACCGTCACCGTGTTCGGGGTCGGGCCCGACGGCTCCCTGACCGCCGCCGGCGCCCCCTTCCCGGCTCCGGTGGCGGTCTGCGTCCTGCCGCTCCCGTAACCACCGCGTTCGGGGCCCCGCGCGCACCGGAGCGGGGCCCCGTCCAGCGGTTACAGTCGTGGCCGAGCCGCGGGAGCCCGCACCCGGGGCGAGGACATCTTGGAGGCACAGTGCGCTTGAGGGTGGAATTCACCACCGAGCCGTTCGATCTCGACGAGGCGCCGGCCCACGCGGTGGTCGCCCGCGAGGTGATCCAGGGCGCCGGGCTCGACGCCGTGGACGTCGGCCCCTTCGGCAACACCGCGGAAGGGGGCGCGGACGAGGTGCTCACCGCCGTGGACTCCCTGCTGCGGCGGGCCCTGGCCTCGGGCGCCACCCGGGTCTCGCTCCAGGTCAACGTGATCGAGGGGGACGCATCGTGACCGAATCCGTCGATCACCCCCCGGCCGCCGCCGACATCTCCGCCGCGTCCGATAACCCTTCGGCAACGCTCGACCATCCGCTGGTCTCCGCGGTCAAGCCGCTCGTCGACGCGATGGGCGCGGAGCTGCTGGGTCCGGATCAGGCCCAGCCGGACGACGTCGTGCTCGCCTGGGAGGGGCAGGACGTCATAGCCGTACGCCTTCCGCAGCTCTCCGACTCGCTCGACCACATCCTCGCCGCGATGGAACGACGGCACGGGATGCCGCTCGCCGACCTGGACCGCAAGGCCAAGCAGAGCGTCGTCCGGACGTTGGAGGCACGCGGTGCCTTCTCCGTGCGGCACGGGGTGGAGACGGTGGCCGGCGCCCTCGGCGTCTCCCGGTTCACCGTGTACAACTACCTGAACCGGGAACATGCGGCCAAGGGTGAGTAGTTGGCCGAACACACCGAACACGCAGGAAAAGCCGCCGTCCGCATGTCGGGACGGCGGCTTTCTTCGTTCGCGAGATTTCAACAAAGTGTTGACGTCGTGTTGCGGAGGGCGTTAGCTATCCGCAGCCCGAACAACGCACAGCGAAAAACAGCCACGGAGGCTCCCGTGACTTCGAGCTCCACACCGGGCCTCACCCGGTTCAACACCCTGGCGGACGGCGAGGCCACCCCCGCACTGCACGAGGTGTGTGCCAGTGCGACCTGGGGAAACACCATCCTCGCCGGGCGCCCGTACGCCACCGAAGAAGCCCTGCTCTCCGCGAGCGACGCCGCCATGGCGGAGCTCACCGCGGAGGACCTGGCCGAAGCGATGGCGGGCCACCCGCCGATCGGCCGCCCGAAGCCCGGCGACCCGACCTCCTCCCGCGAACAGCGGGGGATGGCCGGCGCCTCCGAGGAGCTCAAGACCGAGATGCTCGAACTGAACCTGGCCTACCAGGAGCGGTTCGGACATGTCTTCCTGATCTGCGCCACCGGCGCCACCGGTGAGCAGATGCGCGACGCGGTGAAGTCCCGGATCGGGAACTCGCCCGAGCAGGAGCAGGAGATCGTGCGCACCGAACTGGGCAAGATCAACCGCATCCGGCTGACCCGTCTCGTGACGGAGACCCTCGCAGAGGGCACTCCCGCACAGGACTCTTGAGATCTAGGAGAGTGACGGTCTTGAGTACCGACACGACCGCATCGGTGTCCACCCACATCCTGGACACCAGCATCGGCCGCCCCGCCGCGTCCGTCGCCGTCTCGCTCGCCGCCCGCAGCGGGAGCGACGCGCCGTACGTGACGCTCGGAGCGTCCGCGACCGATGCGGACGGGCGCTGCAAGGACCTCCCGGCGCTGCCGGAGGGCACCACCCACGTGCGTCTCGACTTCGACACCGAGACGTACTTTTCCAAGAAGCAAGCCGAGGCGCAGCAGGACGCCCCCCGCGTAAGGGACAGCGGCGCGTTCTTCCCGGAGGTGACCATCGCGTTCGCGGTCGCCCCGGGCGAGCACTATCACGTACCGCTGCTGCTCAACCCGTTCGGCTACTCCGTTTACCGAGGGAGCTAGCACCGACATGCCCACGATTCTCGGCCAGAACCAGTACGGCAAAGCAGAGAACCGCGTCGTCAAGATCACGCGGGACGGCGACACCCACCACATCAAGGACCTGAACGTCTCGGTCGCCCTCTCCGGCGACATGGACGACGTCCACTACTCCGGCTCCAACGCCAACGTCCTGCCGACCGACACCACCAAGAACACGGTGTTCGCGTTCGCCAAGGAGCACGGGATCGAGTCCGCCGAGCAGTTCGGCATCCACCTCGCCCGGCACTTCGTCTCCTCGCAGGAGCCGATCCACCGCGCCCGGATCCGGATCGAGGAGTACAGCTGGGAGCGCATCGCGAGCTCGGACGGCAACTCCAGGTTCATCGGCGCCGACGAGGTCAACCACTCCTTCGCCCGCAAGGGCCAGGAGCTGCGCACCACCCAGATCACCTTCGACGGTGAGAACTGGGAGATCATCTCCGGCCTCAAGGACCTCACGGTCATGAACTCCACCAACTCGGAGTTCTGGGGCTATGTGAAGGACAAGTACACGACGCTCAAGGAAGCGTACGACCGGGTCCTGTGCACCGACGTGTCGGCCGCCTGGCGTTACAACTGGACCAGCGACGACCAGCGGATGCCCAACTGGGAGAAGTCGTACGAGCAGGCCAAGAAGCACATGTTGCAGGCCTTCGTCGAAACGTACTCCCTCTCGCTCCAGCAGACCCTTTACCAAATGGGTTCGCGCGTCATCAACAGCCGGAGCGAGATCGACGAGATCCGCTTCTCGCTGCCGAACAACCACCACTTCCTGGTGGACCTCGAACCGTTCGGCCTCAAGAACGACAACGAGGTCTACTTCGCGGCGGACCGTCCCTACGGTCTGATCGAGGCCACCGTGCTCCGGGACGGCGTAGAGCCGAGGATCCCGGTCGACATGACCAACCTCTGACGCGGCACTGAACCGGTCCCCGGCCGCGTAACGACGGGCGGGGGCCGGTCATCCCGGAGGGAACACCCATGGCACAGCCTGCAACGGGGCCGGCAGAAGGCCCAGGCACCACCTCACCGACCACCGCTGCCGACACGGCGGTCCACCCGGTCGACGAGAAGCTTCCTCCCGCGCGGCTCGTCCCCGCCGCGCTCCAGCACATCGCCGCCATGTACGCGGGCGTCGTCACCCCTCCGCTGATCATCGGCCAGGCCGTCGGCCTGGACACCGCCGGGATGACCCGGCTCATCGCGGCGAGCCTCCTGATCGCCGGACTCGCCACCATCCTCCAGACCGTCGGACTCGGCCGCTTCGCCGGCAACCGGCTGCCCTTCGTCAACGCCGCCTCCTCCGCCGGGATCGCGCCGATGCTCGCCATCGCCGAGACCAGCGCACCCGGTCACCAACTCCCCGCGATCTACGGGGCGGTGCTCGTCGCCGGAGTCTTCTGCCTGGCCGTCGGCCCCTTCTTCGGCAGACTGCTGCGCTTCTTCCCGCCGCTCGTCACCGGCGTGGTCATCACCCTCATCGGCGTCACCCTGATGCCGGTCCCGGTCGCGTGGGCGCAGGGCGGAGATGCCACCGCCGCCGACTTCGGCGCCATGAAGTACCTGGCGCTGGCCGCCTTCACGCTCGTCGTCATCCTGCTCATTCAGCGCTTCGGCCGCGGCTTCCTCAAGCAAGTGGCCCTGCTCATGGGCATGTTCGTCGGCACGCTGGCAGCGATCCCGTTCGGACTCGCCGACTTCTCCGCGCTGAAGTCCGCACCGCTCGCCGCCCTGCCGACCCCCTTCGCCTTCGGCGCGCCGGAGTTCCAGCCCGCCGCGATCCTGTCGCTCTGCATCGTCATGCTCGTCCTGATGACGGAATCCTCCGCCGGGATGCTCGCCCTCGGCGAGATCTGCGACCGCCGCACCGACGGCCGCACGATCACCCGCGGCCTGCGCACCGACGGCATCGCCACCCTCCTCGGCCCGGTCTTCGGCGGCTTTCCCACCAGCGCCTTCGCCCAGAACGTCGGCGTCGTCTCCCTGACCCGCGTACGCAGCCGGTACGTCGTCGCGGCCGCCGGCGGAGCGCTCCTGGTCCTCGGCGCCTTCCCGGTCCTCGGCGCGGTCGTCTCGCTCGTCCCGATGCCCGTCCTCGGCGGCGCCGGCATCGTCCTCTTCGGCTCCATCGCGGTCAGCGGCATCCGTACGCTCTCCGAGGCGGGCCTGGACGACAGCTCCAACATCATCCTGGTCGCCGTCGCGCTCGGCGCGGGCATCATCCCGCTCGCCGCGCCCACCTTCTACGCCGGATTCCCGGCGTGGGCGCAGACCGTCCTCGGCTCCGGGATCAGCGCGGGAGCGCTGGTCGCGGTCGTGCTCAATCTGTTCTTCCATCATCTCGGCACCCACAGCCGCACCGCTGTGGCACTCAAATCCTCCTAGGGTCCTGCCGTGCCCACATCGCCACAGAGAGAAGAAGGAAGCGCCATGGCAGCTTCGGCAGACCCTCAGCGCATCATCATCGAAAACTGTTCGATCGCCACCGTCGACGCCCACGACACGGAGTACGCGTCCGGGTACATCGTCGTGGCGGGCAACCGCATCGAGTCCATCGGCGCCGGCAAGGCTCCGGAGGGCCTGACCGGAGTCGTCCGGCGGATCGACGGCACCGGGCACCTCGCGACACCCGGCCTGGTCAACACGCACCACCACTTCTACCAGTGGATCACCCGGGGCCTGGCCACCGACCACAACCTCTTCAACTGGCTGGTCGCCCTCTACCCGACCTGGGCGCGCATCGACGAGCCGATGGCCCGCGCCGCCGCGCAGGGCTCGCTCGCCATGATGGCCCGCGGCGGCGTCACCACCGCCATGGACCACCACTACGTCTTCCCGAAGGGCTCCGGCGACCTCTCCGGCGCGATCATCGGCGCCGCCCGCGAGATGGGCGTACGGTTCACCCTCGCCCGGGGCTCCATGGACCGCAGCGAGAAGGACGGCGGCCTGCCGCCGGACTTCGCCGTCGAGACCCTCGAAGGCGCCCTCGCCGCCACCGAGGCGACGATCGACGCCCACCACGACGCCTCCTTCGACGCCATGACCCAGGTCGCCGTCGCGCCCTGCTCGCCGTTCTCCGTGTCCACCGAACTGATGCGCCAGGGTGCCGAGTTGGCCCGCCGCAAGGGCGTACGGCTGCACACCCACGGTTCGGAGACCGTCGAGGAGGAGCAGTTCTGCAAGGAGCTGTTCGGGATGGGCCCGACCGAGTACTTCGAGTCGACCGGATGGCTCGGCGACGACGTGTGGATGGCCCACTGCGTCCACATGAACGACTCGGACATCGCCGCCTTCGCCCGTACGGGAACCGGCGTCGCCCACTGCCCGTCCTCCAACGCGCGCCTCGCCGCGGGCATCGCCCGGGTCCCCGACATGCTCGCCGCCGGCGTCCCGGTCGGCCTCGGCGTGGACGGCACCGCCTCCAACGAGTCCGGCGAACTCCACACCGAGCTGCGCAACGCGCTCCTCATCAACCGCCTCGGCGCCCACCGCGAGGCCGCCCTGAACGCCCGTCAGGCCCTGCGCCTCGGGACCTTCGGCGGGGCCCAAGTGCTGGGCCGCGCCGACCAGATCGGCTCCCTGGAGGCCGGCAAGCTCGCCGACCTCGTCCTGTGGAAGCTGGACACCCTGGCCCACTCCTCGATCGCCGACCCGGTGACCGCGCTCATCTTCGGCGCGGCCGCCCCGGTGACCCTGTCCCTCGTCGACGGCAAGCCGGTCGTCGAGGGCAACCACCTCACCACGGTGGACGAGGACGCCATCGCCCGGGTCACCCGCGACGAGGCCCGCCGCCTCGCGCAGATCGCCGCCGGAGCCTGATTCCGAGCGGTACCCCGCCGGAGTCCGACTCCGTGCGGCATCCCCGCGGAGCACGACTCCGCGAGGTATCCCCGACCGGCCGGTCGAGGGGGACGGCCCGAGACCGGCCGCCGTGGACCCGAGCGGGGTCCACGGCAGCCGGTCCGGCGGACGCGCGCATGGTGCGCGTCCGCCGGACCGGTGATGAACGCTGCCCGCACACACCCCGGTGCGCGCCCATCCGAACCCCCCACCTGCACGACCTGCACCACCTGAGAGAGCCGCACCGCCGCACCCTTACGCACCACCTCCCTGAATCCCACGTCGCCGACGACGTGTAACCGACCGGAGGAACCGCCGTGGCCGCCAAGCCCAGGTTTCGCAAAGACGCAGATACAGCCGCCCCCGACACGACGGCCGACAACGCCGCGGAAACGGGAGACGACCGGAAACACCCGGTCGACGAGACCCTCCCCCCATTGAAGATGTTCACCAGCGGCCTCCAGCACGTGGCCGCCATGTACGCGGGTGTGGTGGCCCCGCCGCTCATCGTGGGGCCCGCCGTCGGCCTCACCGCCAAGGAGACCGCCTTCCTGATGGGGGCGAGCCTCTTCACCGCGGGGATAGCCACCCTGCTCCAGACCATCGGCTTCTGGAAGGTCGGCGCCCGGCTGCCCTTCGTCAACGGCGTCTCGTTCGCCGGGGTCGCCCCGATGATCGCGATAGGCAAGGACCGGGGACACGACGGGATAGCCGTCATATTCGGGGCGATCATCGTCGCGAGCATCCTCGGCTTCGTCCTCGCCCCGTACTTCTGCAAACTGGTCCGCTTCTTCCCGCCCGTCGTCACCGGCACCGTGATCACCCTGATCGGGGTCTCCCTCCTCCCGGTCGCCTTCAACTGGTCCCAGGGCGGCAACGCCACGGCCGACGACTACGGTTCGATGACCAACATCACGATGGCCGCCGTGACCCTGGTCATCGTGCTGGCCCTGCGCAAGCTCCTGCGGGGCTTCCTCCAGCAGATAGCGATCCTGCTCGGTCTGGTCATCGGCACCCTGATCGCCATCCCGGCCGGCATCACCGACTTCGGCGCCATCAAGAACGCCGACGTGGTCGGCTTCCCGACACCGTTCGCCTTCGGCGCCCCGCAGTTCGAGATCGCCGCCATCATCTCGATGTGCATCGTGATGCTGGTCTGCATGACCGAGTCCACCGCGGACATGCTGGCCCTCGGCAAGATCGTCGGCCGTCCGGCCGACGAGAAGATCATCGAGGGCGGTCTGCGCGCCGACACCCTCGGCAGTGCCATCAGCCCGCTCTTCAACGGGTTCATGTGCAGCGCCTTCGCCCAGAACGTCGGCCTGGTCGCCATGACGAAGATCCGCAGCCGCTTCGTCGTCGCGGCGGGCGGCGGCATCCTCATCGTGCTGGGCCTGGTCCCCGTCGCCGCCTCCGTCATCGCCCTCGTACCGCTGCCGGTGCTCGGTGGCGCGGGGATCGTCCTGTTCGGCACCGTCGCGGCCAGCGGCATCCAGACCCTGGCCACCGCCGCCATGGAGAAGGGCGAGAACGCGCTGATCGTGGCGGCGGCCCTGGGCATCGGCCTGATCCCGATCGCGGCGCCGCAGTTCTACCACGCCTTCCCGGAGAGCCTGCTGGTCGTCCTCGACTCGGGCATCTCCACCGGCTGTGTGGTGGCGATCGTGCTGAACCTCGCCTTCAACCACCTGGGCCGCAAGCCCGACGCGGCGGACGAGGAGCAGGCACCGGGCGAGCACGTGGTGCCGGCCGCGGCCGGGGTCGGCGTCCACTGACCCATGAGGACGGTGACCGGAGCATCCGGGGCCCCGCGCGACGCGGGGCCCCGGCGGCCGTCCGGCGCCCGGCGGCTGTAGCGTCAGGGGCATGGAAGATCAGTCTGTTGTGGATGTCGGCGATGTGCGCCTCGCGTACCGGACCTGGGGCGACGCGTTCGGCTCACCCGTCGTGCTGCTGCACGGCCTCGGCGGTTCGGCCGCGAACTGGGAGGCGGCCGGCCCCCTGCTGGGCCAGGAGTGGCGGGTCTTCGCCCTGGACCTGCGAGGCCACGGCGAGAGCGACTGGCCCGACGACTACGCCCTGGACCTGATGGCCGAGGACGTCGTGGGCTTCCTCGACGAACTGGAGCTGGACCGGGTCGGCCTCGTCGGCCACGGCATGGGCGGGGTCGTCGCCCGGCTGGTGGCCCAGGAGCACTCCGACCGGGTGGAGCGGCTGGTGCTGGTGGAGACCCCGGCCCCGTTTCCCGGCGACCCGGGCCCGGCGGGCCGGGCCGAGGGCCCGGTGGACTACGACGAGAACGCGGTGCCCGCCGTACGCGACCAGCTCGCCGACCCCGGCCCGGACGCCGACGAGGCCCTCGGCGACATCGTCTCCCCGACGCTGATCATCACCGGCGGACCGGAGAGCCCGATGGAACAGCACCGCCAGGCCGACGTGGCCTCCCTGATCCCGGACTGCCGGCTGATCACGGTCCCGGGCGGACACCGCATGCACGAGACCCGGGCGGACCAGGTGGCCGCGCACATCACGGAGTTCTTCACCAGCTGAGGCGTACCCGCGGGCCGGCGGCGCTGTCAGTGGCGGCTGTCATGATCGACGGCATGGACTTCGACCGTGCCCTGTTCCACGCCGAACTGGACGCCCGGCCCTGGGCGTCGTACACCCATGCCTACGGCAGCGCCGAGGACGTGCCCGGCTGCCTGCGCGCACTCGCCGGGGACGACGGCGCCGCGGCGGAGGAGGCGCTGAGCGAGCTGTACGGCAGCATCCTGCACCAGGGCTCGGTGTACGAAGCCTCCGCGAAGGCGGTCCCCTTCCTGGCCCGCATCGCCGCGGCGGGCATCCGCACGGTGGATGTGCTCCTGCTGATCGGCGGCATCGCGGAGGGCGGCACGGACCCGGATCCCGGGGCGGGACCCGAACCGGGCCCCGCCGGAAGCGAGGCGGTGCGGGAGAGCGACGAGGCGGCCTGCCGTCGGGCCGTCGTCGCGCACCTGCCTCTGCTGCTCGCCTCGGTGGAGCACGAGGACCGTGCCGTACGCCAGGCGGCGGCCTGGGCCGCCGGCTGGACGGGAACGGCCGGAGCCGCCCTCGCCGTGCCGGCCCTCCGTGACCGGGCGGCGATCGAGACGGATCCCCTCGTCCGTGCCGAACTGCTCACTTCCCTGGCGGAGTTGGACCCCGAGGGAACCGCCCCCGCGGCGGCCGGGGCGATCGGCCCGGACAGCCCGCCCGAGCTGCGGCTCGCCGCCGTCATGGCCTGTGCGGACACCGGACTTCCCTGGACCCGGGCCCACCACGAAGCCGTGCTGGACCTGCTTCCCCTGGACCGCCTCGCCGCCGACCGGTACGACCACTCCCGGAACGAACCCCTGCACGACATCTCCCTGACCCTGCTGGACCGGGACACCGAGACGGACCGTGAGGCGGTGTTCGCCCTGCTCGACGCCGCGCTGCGCAGCGATGATCCCGAAGCCCGCACCGAGGCGGTCTGGGTGGCCATGACGGCGTGCGAGATCTCCCGGTCCGCGCCCGCGCGGCTGGCTCCCGCGCTGATATCGGCGGCGAAGGCGGACGGGTCCGACGACGCGTCGGGCGCACTGTCGGCGCTCGGCCGGCTCGGCCCGTGCGGTGCTCCCGCCGTCGACCTCCTGGCGGCCCGCGCGGCCGACGACGGCGATACGGGGGACCGCGCGCTCGAAGCCCTGGTCACCGTCGACCCGGTTCGGGCCGCGTCCCTGCTCGCCCGGGATCCGGGGCGGCGGCCCCGGGCGTTCCAGGCCGCCGCCGGCGGGCCCGTCGGCTCGCTCCCCGTCGTGCCCTGCGACCCCGGACTGCTGAGTGCTCTGCGGCGGCGGCTCGCCTCGATGGAACCCGGCGGTGCCACCCCGTTCCGGCTGGCGGCGCTCCTCACGTCCTGGGGCCCGGACGCGTCCGCGGCCGTGCCCGAGCTGCTCGCCGCACTGCCGGCGTACCCCCGGCTGCTGCCGAAGGTGCTGGTCGCGGTCTGTCCGCCCGGGCGCCGCGCCGAAGTGGCGGACGCGCTGCGGGCGCGGACCGGGACGGGCCCGGCCGACGAGCGTTTCGAGGCGGCCCGCGCACTCCACGAACTGACCGGCGACCACGGGCCGTTGCTGCCCCTGCTGGCCGAGCGGCTCGCGGGGAGCGCCGGGGGAGGCGGGGGATCCGACGAGCTGATACGCGAGGCCGCGGAGGCCGGCGCCGCTGTCGGCCCCGCCGCCGCGTCGCTCGTACCCGCGCTGCGCGCCGCGCTCAACAGCCCCGGCGGCGAGCGGAACAACCCGCAGATGGACGACGACATCGCGGTCGCCGTCGCCCTGCACCGGATCACCGGCGAGGTGGCGGACGCGGTGCCGGTGCTGGCCGGAGTCCTCGGTGACCGCGGTGGGCTCTGGCGGCGCTGGACGCTGGTCCGCGCGGCGGAGGCGGCGGGGGGCCTCGGGCCCGGGGCCCGGCCACTCGCCCCCGCACTGAAGGCACTCCTCGCCGACCCTCAGCAGACGCCGACGGCGGCCCTCGCCCTCCACGCCGTCGCGCCCGACGAGTTGGACGCCGGGCACGTGGCCGGGCTTCTGCTCGACGCGGCGGAAGCGGGCACAGCCCCGTTCGAGGCCGTGGACGCGCTGGTGGCGTTCGGCACGGAGACGCTGTCCGGCCAGCACCGGGCGCGGCTCACGGCGTTGGCGGAGCGGGACAGGAGAGTGGTCAGGACCGGGCTGGACGGCACGGTGGAGATCGCCGACGAGAGGCTGCGCGCCCGGGTGCGGGCGGCGGTCGGGGGCGAATGACCCCACGGACCGGGTCCCGGCGACGCTTCTGGAGCACCTGATCGGCAAGCCCCGCCTTGGGGTGTTGCGAAGGCCCGGGTGTACGGACGGCGCAGTGGTGGGCCCGCAGCAAGCCCTTCAGGCTTCCGTGCGCTCCCGACGCGTGCCTCTGCGCCACCGCGACGACGTTCGCCAACCCTTCCGAGGTGACACCATGTAACTGATTGGGCACTCTGCGGAGTCGCCTGGGAGGTGGAGGGAGTCCCATGAAGTCAGGTGTTCGCCGAGCGGCCCAGATGTACGGACGGATGACGGCCGCCGCGTCCGTCGCAACCGTCCTCGCGCTCTCGGCCGCCGGCGCCGCACCGGCCCACGCGCAGCCGCCGGGCAGTATCCAGGACAGCCGAAGCGCTCGAGCCGGGCTGTGCTACTACCACACCATCTGCGTCGTCAGCGCGAACAACGTCTACTACCGGGACGCTCCCGGCGGGCGCGCGCTCGGGCAGGTGCACCGCGGCCAGGAGTTCCACACCCGGGGAGGCGAAGGGCGGTGGTTCCGGGGAGACATCGTCGGTGGCCGGGCCAACGTCTGGATCCACGGCGACTACCTGGAGGACCACCTCTGACCGACAGCACGACCACACCCGACGGCCCGAACAGGAAGGCACCTCGTGAACACCAAGCGCAACGCCGTGACGACCGCCGCCGTACTGACGCTCCTGGGGACGCTGTTCTCATCGCCGGCCATCGCCGCGCCACCGCAAGGCGACTTCACCGCCACGGGGGTGAAGATCCGCTCCGGTTACAACACCTCCTCATCCGTCCGGGGGCACGGCAATCCCGGCGACGGGTACACCTGGATGGGCGGGCAGAGCAACGCGGAAGCGGTGCGCTGCCCGGACGGCAGCGTCAAGGACCACTGGACGTACGTGCACAACAACCGCACCAACGTCGAGGGGTACGTCTCCGACTGCTTCATCAGGGAGTACTGACAGAAGCGGCTGAACCCTGCCTGTCGTGTGGCGGTGGGGCTCCGCCCGGCAGGAGTGACCGGTGGGGAGACCCGCCGCCCCGCCGGGAGGCGCGTTTCTCAGCCGCCCGGACGCCAGTCCGGACGGCGGCCGCTGAGGGCGATCACCCGGTCCAGCAGCGGGGAGCCGTCCGGCACCGGAACCGGCACCCCGAAGAGGCTGTCGGAGCCGTCAGTGGCATTACCGGCGTCAGCGCCACCAGCACCGTCCGGGTCGTCCGGTCCGTCCTCCTCCGCCGGGGTGAGCAGGGCCTCGCAGGACCGCAGTTCGGCCTCGCCCGCCGTGTACGGCTGCCCGGTCGACCGGGCCAGGTCCCAGCCGTGGACGACGAGTTCGTTGAGCGCGACCGCCCCCGCC
>NZ_JAAXYC010000232.1 GCF_018619185.1 Streptomyces sp. McG3
GTCCAGCTCCTCGGTGTAGCCGACCGCGCTCCAGTCTCACGGCGCGGTCGGCTACACCGAGGAGCTGGACCTCGCGTGGTGGCTGCGCCGGGCCCGGCCGCTGCGGGACGCCTGGGGGACGCCGTCCGCCTGCCGGGCCCGGGTGCTGGCGGGCTGAGACCCGGGCGCGCGCCGCTCCCGGCCCGGGGCGCCGCGCCGGTTCAGGACACGTCGGTCGGCGGGGTGTCGTCGCCGGTGCGGCGCACGGTGCGCAGCGGCTGTCCGGGACGCCAGGACCGGATGACCAGTGCCTCGCCGTCGAGCCCGATGCGGACCACCTCGGTCAGCTCCGCCCGGAAGAGGTGGAACGGCTCCGGCGGGCTCGCCTCCTCGATGAAGCGGGCGATCACCCGCGGGTCGGTGATCTCCACGGCCCGGCCGCTGACGCGGACGTCCCCGTCGTTCAGCTCGGCGTCGGGCCCGGGGTTGGCCTGGAGCGCGAAGCGCGGATCGCGCCGCAGGTCCAGGGCCTTGCGGGAGTTCGGCATCATGCCGAGCAGCAGCTCACCGAAGCGGAAGTCGGCCTCCAGACCGGTGACCCGGGGCGAGCCGTCCTTCCGCAGGGTGGCCAGGACGTGGTGCTTGTAGAGCCGGAAGCGGGCAGCCACGGTGTCGGCGAACTCGGGCTCGGCGGTGGCGAAGCCGTCCCAGGAGACCGGCGCGTGCGAAGGCGATGAAGACGTCATGGACGCCATGGAACACCGGATACCCGACAACTCCTGTCGGTATTTACGCGCGACAGGCGGACGCATTCCGGCGAACCGGACGCCATCACCGCCGCACCGCGTCACCGCCCACCGCCGCACCGCGTCGCCGCGCACCGCCGCACCGCGTCACCGCCCACCGCCTTGCCGCCTCACCGCGTCAGGCGTGGTGCTCCGGAGCCGGCCGGGTGAGCCTCAGCATGACCTCGTCGTACTCCTCGTCGACGCGGCGGCTCTCCTCGACGAAGCCCATCCGGGCGTAGAAGCCCCGGGCCCCCGTGTTCTTCTCGTACACCTCAAGGGTCAACGCCCCGTGCAGCGCCGCCGCGTGTTCGACCAGGCGCCGGCCCACCCCGGTGCCCTGTGCCTCCGGGGCCACGAAGAGGCCGCCGATCTCGGCGTCCAGGAGCCCCAGGAGGGCCACCACACGGCCGTCCGTCTCGGCGACCCAGTTCTCGGCGTGGACGAGATAGACCTCGCGCATCTTGCGGGCGCGCTCGCCCTCCCCCTCGCCGGGGATGAAGGGGTGGGCGGCACCGCCGGCACGGGACCAGACGTCCACCGCCGCGTTCTCGTCCTCGGCTCCGTAGCGGCGGATCACGGTGCTTCCGGATGCGTTTTCGGGCATGCGCGCGACCGTATCCCGCGGCGGGGCGATCGGCAGCCGGGTTTTCCGCTCACGGAGAGCGCGCGGAGGGCCCGCCGGAGGCCCTGGGGGGCGGGCCGGTCGCCGGTCACCCGTCCGAGAACGTGATGAGCACCGCCTGGCCCATCGTCCGCAGGACCCCGGGCGACGCCCCGGCCGCCAGCACCGCGTCGTAGCGGTCCAGCCGGACGCCCCCGCCCTCCAGCTCCGCGCCGTCGTCCAGGGAGACGGCCAGCACCGCGCCGCCCTCCGGCGGCAGCAGGCGGACCGTGCCGCAGACGACGGCGGTCTCCGCCCGCGTACGGGCCCTGCGGTACATGACGTTGAGATTGACGACGGGGCCGCCCAGCAGGAAGCCCTCGGTGGGCAGGTCGCCGGGGAAGCCGTGCGGCCACAGCGGCTCGTCGACGATGTGGTGCTCGCCGCCGACGACGAGGTCCATGCCGGCGCCCTCGACCACGGTCAGCACGCGCTCCACGCCCGGGAAGGCGGAGAACGGCCCGTCGGCGGTGACGTCCGCCAGGCTCACCCGCCAGTCGAAGGCGTCCGTCCCCGCGCCCTCGGGGCCGGTGGCGATCTCGCGGACGGTCCCGCCGCCGTTCTTCCACGGGACGGGCGCGCGGTCGGCGGCGCGCAGGATCCGTGCCGTCATCGGACGATCCCCCGCTCCCGGGCGGCGGCCAGCCAGAGCGGGAACTCGGCGACGAGCCGGTCGTAGAGCTCGGGGTCCGGGACCTTCCGGGGGTCCTCGCCTGCGTGGAAGTACCCGGCGTTGTCGACCGGCCGCTTGGCGGGGACGGCCAGCTCGTCGAGCTTGCGCAGGAAGTCGAACTGGCTGCTGCGGGTGTTGCCGAAGCCGACGAACTGCCAGAACAGGGGCAGCTTCGCGGCCTTGCAGAGGTAGCGCTCGGCGGCGAGCTTGTTGATCGGCCCGCCGTCCGTCTGGAAGACGACCAGGGCGGGTTCGGTGGAGCCGCTGTCGAGGTAGTGGTCGATGACCGCGTCCATCGCCAGGTGGTAGCTGGTCTTCCCCATGTGCCCGAGGCCGGCCCAGATCTCGTCGATCCGGCCGTGGTGGTTGTCGAGGGCGATGTCGGTGACCGCGTCGACGTCGGTGGAGAAGAAGACGACCGGCACCGTGCCGTCGTCGTCGAGGTTGGCCGAAAGGCCCAGTACCCGGTCGGCCAGCGCCTGGACGCTGCCGTCGTTGTAGTACGGCTTCATCGATCCGGAGTGGTCGAGGACGAGGTAGACGGCCGCGCGGTGACCGTCCAGTCCGTGCTTCTCCAGCGAGATCCCGGCGCTCGTGTAGTGGCCGACCAGGGCCGGAGCGGTCTCCCGGACCTTGGTGAGGCTGATGGCCGGGCCGGTGCCCACGGCCGTGTTCGCACCCTGCATGACGGCCCCCCGTTCTGTGCTCCGCGGACCTTGAGCGTAGGCCACCGCCGGGCCCCGGGCACACGGCCCACCGCACCGGTTCGCTATCTTGATCGCCGCCGCCCACACCGGCCCCGTTGCACATCCCCAGTGAAGGAGCCGGCCATGGAGGCCGCCGCCACCGCGTGTTACCGCCATCCGTCCCACGAGACGTATGTCCGCTGCACCCGTTGCGACCGCTACATCTGCCCGGACTGCATGCGGGAGGCGGCCGTGGGGCACCACTGCGTGGAGTGCGTGAAGGAGGGGCAGCGCTCGGTGCGCCGGGCCCGTACGGTCTTCGGCGGCGCGGTGTCCCGGGCGACGGCGCCGATCGTGACGTACGTCCTGATGGCGCTCAACGTCCTGGTCTACATCGGCGAGGTGGTCAGGCCGGAGATCGTGGACCGGTTCGCGGTGCTCGGGGCGGCGCTCACGGGGCCGGACGGCGAGCAGTACTACTACCGGGGTGACACGTATCCCGGGTACGACCTGACGGGCATCGCGGACGGGGAGTGGTACCGGCTGGTGACCGGGGCCTTCCTGCACCTTCCGCCGGACGCCTCGTTCGGGGTGATGCACCTGGTGTTCAACATGTTCGCACTGTGGAACATCGGCCGGGCGGTGGAGGGCCAGCTCGGGCGGGCCCGTTATCTGGCGCTGTATCTGCTGTCGGCGGTGGGCGGTTCGGTCCTGGTGTACCTGCTGGCCCCGGACACCTCGACGGTCGGCGCCTCCGGCGCGGTCTTCGGGCTGGCCGCCGCGTACTGGGTCATCCACCGGCGGCTCGGCCGTGACATGGCGGCCGTCAACCGTTTCATGGCCGGATTCCTGCTCTGGATGCTGATCTCGGCCGCGTTCACGTCGTGGCAGGGGCACTTGGGCGGGCTGCTGACCGGGGCGCTGGTGACGTACGGGCTCGCCTTCGCACCGGCGAAGCTGCGGGTGTGGCCGGTCCAGCTCGCGGGCGGGCTCGTGCTGGCGGGCCTGTTCGCGGTGGCGGTGGCCCTGCGGACCTCGGCTCTGACGGGCGGCTGAGGCGGGGCGGCGCTGAGACCGGGCGGTGCTGAGGCGGGCCGACGCTGAGACCGGGCGGCGCTGAGACCGGGCGGCGCTGAGACCGGGCGGTGCTGAGGCCGGGTGCCGTGGAGGCACCCGGCCCCGGACGCGCCACGGCGCCCGCTGGAGTCCGGTCGGGGACAGGCAGGCGCCGCGTTCAGTTCCGTACGCCGTTGTACGGGACGTCTTGTGGGGGCTCCCCCGGGCCGCGTGGCCCAGGGGGAACCCGGGTGGTGCTCAGACCAGCAGGGAGCGGTCCGTCGGGCGGATCGGCGCGTGCAACGCGCTGGTCCCGGTCAGGAAGCGGTCCACTCCGCGGGCGGCGGAGCGGCCCTCGGCGATCGCCCAGACGATCAGCGACTGGCCGCGTCCCGCGTCACCGGCGACATAGACGCCGTCGACGTTGGTCGCGTAGTGCTCGTCGCGGGCGACGTTGCCGCGCTGGTCGAGCTCCAGGCCGAACTGCTGGACCAGACCGTTGGACTGGTCGGTTCCGGTGAAGCCCATGGCGAGGGTGACGAGCTGCGCGGGGATACGCCGCTCCGTGCCGGGCTTCTGCTCCAGCTTACCGTCCTTGAACTCGACCTCCACCAGGTGGAGGGCCGCGACGTTTCCGTCCTCGTCGCCCTCGAAGTGGGTCGTGGAGACGGAGTAGACCCGCTCGCCGCCCTCCTCGTGCGCGGAGGTGACCTTGTAGAGCATCGGGAAGGTCGGCCACGGCTGGCCCGCGTTCCGGTCCTCGCCCGGCTTCGGCATGATCTCCAGCTGGGTGACGGAGGCCGCGCCCTGGCGGTGCGCGGTGCCCACGCAGTCGGCGCCGGTGTCGCCGCCGCCGATGACGACGACGTGCTTGCCGCCGGCGTGGATCGGGGCCACCGTCAGGTCGCCCTCCTGCACCTTGTTGGCGAGCGGCAGGTACTCCATCGCGAAGTGGATGCCGCCCAGCTCACGGCCGGGGACGGGCAGGTCGCGGGAGACGGTGGCACCGGCCGCGATGACGACCGCGTCGTAGCGGCGGCGGAGCTTCGCGGCGTCGATGTCCTTGCCGATCTCCACCTCCGTACGGAACTTGGTGCCTTCCAGGCGCATCTGCTCGATGCGGCGGTTGATGTGCGACTTCTCCATCTTGAACTCGGGGATGCCGTAGCGCAGGAGGCCCCCGATGCGGTCCGCCCGCTCGTAGACGGCGACGGTGTGGCCGGCCCGGGTCAGCTGCTGGGCGGCGGCGAGTCCCGCCGGGCCCGAGCCGATGACCGCGACGGTCTTGCCGGAGAGCCGCTCCGGCGGCTGCGGGGTGACGTCGCCGCTCTCCCACGCCTTGTCGATGATGGAGACTTCGACGTTCTTGATGGTGACGGCGGGCTGGTTGATGCCGAGCACGCACGCCGACTCGCAGGGGGCCGGGCACAGCCGCCCGGTGAACTCCGGGAAGTTGTTCGTGGCGTGCAGCCGCTCGGAGGCCGCGGTCCAGTCCTCGCGGTAGGCGTAGTCGTTCCACTCGGGGATGAGGTTTCCGAGCGGGCAGCCGTTGTGGCAGAACGGGATGCCGCAGTCCATGCAGCGGCCGGCCTGCTTGCTGATGATCGGGAGCAGCGAGCCCGGAACGTAGACCTCGTTCCAGTCCTTGACGCGCTCGGCCACGGGGCGGGTCTGGGCGACCTCGCGTCCGGTGGTCAGGAAGCCCTTGGGGTCAGCCATGGGTCGCCGCCTCCATCATCTTCTCGGTGGTCTCCTGCTCGGAGAGACCGGCGAGCTCAGCGGCGTCCTTGGCGGCGAGCACTGCCTTGTACGTGGACGGGATGATCTTGCTGAAGCGGGTCACGGCGGTGTCCCACTCGGTGAGGAGCTTCTCGGCGACGGTGGAGCCGGTCTCCTCGTGGTGGCGGCGCACGACGTCGTGCAGCCACTGCCGGTCGGTGTCGTCCAGCTCCTCGACCGCGCCGAGGTTGCCGACGTTGACGTTGTCGCGGTTCAGGTCGATGACGTACGCGACGCCGCCCGACATGCCGGCCGCGAAGTTGCGGCCGGTCTCGCCGAGGACGACGGCCTGGCCGCCGGTCATGTACTCGCAGCCGTGGTCGCCGACGCCCTCGGAGACGACGAGCGCACCGGAGTTGCGGACGCAGAAGCGTTCGCCGGTGCGGCCGCGCAGGAAGACCTCGCCGCCGGTCGCGCCGTAGCCGATGGTGTTGCCGGCGATGGTGGAGTACTCGGCGAGGTGGTCGGCGCCCCGGTCGGGGCGGACGATCACCCGGCCGCCGGAGAGGCCCTTGCCGACGTAGTCGTTGGCGTCGCCCTCCAGGCGCAGGGTCACACCGCGCGGCACGAACGCGCCGAAGGACTGGCCGGCCGAGCCGGTGAAGGTGATGTCGATGGTGTTCTCGGGCAGGCCCGGACCACCGAACTTCTTGGTCACCTCGTGGCCGAGCATGGTGCCGACGGTCCGGTTGATGTTGCGGATCGCGACCTGGGCGCGGACCGGCTGGGCGGCCTCGGGGCTTTCCGCTCCGAGCGCGTCGGCGGCCAGCTTGATCAGCTGGTTGTCGAGCGCCTTCGTCAGACCGTGGTCCTGTTCGACGACGCGGTGGCGGACCGCGCCCTCGGGCAGCTCGGGAACGAAGAAGAGCGGAGCCAGGTCCAGACCCTGCGCCTTCCAGTGGGTGACGGCCCGGTCGGTGTCGAGGAGCTCGGCGTGGCCGACGGCCTCCTCGATGGTGCGGAAGCCCAGCTCGGCGAGGATCTCGCGGACCTCTTCGGCGATGAACTCGAAGAAGTTGACGATGTACTCGGCCTTGCCGGAGAACCGGTCGCGGAGCACCGGGTTCTGGGTGGCGATGCCGACGGGGCAGGTGTCCAGGTGGCAGACGCGCATCATGACGCAGCCGGAGACGACCAGCGGCGCGGTCGCGAAACCGAACTCCTCGGCGCCCAGCAGCGCGGCGATGACGACGTCGCGGCCGGTCTTGAGCTGGCCGTCGGTCTGCACGACGATGCGGTCGCGCAGGCCGTTGAGCAGCAGGGTCTGCTGGGTCTCGGCGAGGCCGAGCTCCCAGGGGCCGCCCGCGTGCTTGAGCGAGGTGAGCGGGGAGGCGCCCGTTCCGCCGTCGTGGCCGGAGATGAGGACGACGTCCGCGTGGGCCTTGGAGACACCGGCGGCGACCGTGCCGACGCCGACCTCGGAGACCAGCTTCACGTGGATCCGCGCCTGCGGGTTCGCGTTCTTCAGGTCGTGGATCAGCTGGGCGAGGTCTTCGATGGAGTAGATGTCGTGGTGCGGCGGCGGCGAGATGAGGCCGACGCCGGGCGTCGAGTGCCGCGTCTTGGCGACCCACGGGTAGACCTTGTGGCCGGGCAGCTGGCCGCCCTCGCCGGGCTTGGCGCCCTGCGCCATCTTGATCTGGATGTCGTCCGCGTTGACCAGGTATTCACTGGTCACACCGAAGCGGCCGGAGGCGACCTGCTTGATGGAGGAGCGGCGCGCCGGGTCGTACAGGCGGTCCGGGTCCTCACCGCCCTCACCGGTGTTGGACTTGCCGCCGAGCTGGTTCATCGCGATGGCGAGCGTCTCGTGCGCCTCGCGGGAGATGGAGCCGTACGACATGGCGCCGGTGGAGAAGCGCTTGACGATCTCGGAGGCGGGCTCGACCTCGTCGAGGGAGATCGGCTCGCGGCCGGAGTCGAAGCCGAAGAGGCCGCGGAGCGTCATGAGGCGCTCGGACTGCTCGTTCACCCGCTCCGTGTACTGCTTGAAGATGTCGTAGCGCCGGTTGCGGGTGGCGTGCTGGAGGCGGAAGACCGTCTCCGGGTCGAACAGGTGGGGTTCGCCCTCGCGCCGCCACTGGTACTCGCCGCCGATCTCCAGCGCGCGGTGCGAGGCCGCGATGCCGGAGGCGGGGTACGCCTTGGTGTGCCGGGCGGCGACCTCCTTGGCGACGACGTCCAGGCCGGCGCCGCCGATCTTGGTGGCGGTGCCGTTGAAGTACGTCGCGACGAAGGCCTCGTCGAGGCCGACGGCCTCGAAGACCTGGGCGCCGCGGTAGGAGGCGACGGTGGAGATGCCCATCTTGGACATGACCTTCAGGACGCCCTTGCCGAGCGCGTAGATCAGGTTCCGGATCGCCTGCTCGGCCTCGATGTTCTCGATGAACGTGCCGGCGCGGACCAGGTCCTCGACGGACTCCATGGCGAGGTACGGGTTGACCGCGGCGGCGCCGTAGCCGATGAGCAGCGCGACGTGGTGGACCTCGCGGACGTCCCCGGCCTCGACCAGCAGGCCCACCTGGGTGCGCTGCTTGGTGCGGATGAGGTGGTGGTGGACGGCGGAGGTGAGCAGCAGCGAGGGGATCGGCGCGTGCTCGGCGTCGGAGTGCCGGTCGGAGAGGACGATCAGGCGGGCGCCGTCCTCTATGGCGGCGTCGACCTCGGTGCAGATCTGCTCGATCCGCGCGGCCAGCGCGTCGCCTCCGCCGCCGACCCGGTAGAGACCGGAGAGGGTGGCGGCCGTCATGCCCGGCATGTCGCCGTCGGCGTTGATGTGTATCAGCTTGGCGAGCTCGTCGTTGTCGATCACCGGGAAGGGCAGCGTGACGCTGCGGCATGCGGCGGCGGTCGGCTCCAGGATGTTGCCCTGGGGGCCCAGCGAGGAGCGCAGCGAGGTGACGAGCTCCTCGCGGATGGCGTCCAGCGGCGGGTTGGTGACCTGGGCGAACAGCTGGGTGAAGTAGTCGAAGAGCAGCCGGGGGCGCTCGGAGAGCGCGGCGATCGGCGAGTCGGTGCCCATGGAGCCGAGCGGCTCGCCGGCGGTGCGGGCCATCGGCGCGAGGATGACGCGGAGCTCTTCCTCGGTGTAGCCGAAGGTCTGCTGGCGGCGGGTGACCGAGGCGTGGGTGTGCACGATGTGCTCACGCTCGGGCAGGTCGCTCAGCTCGATCTCGCCGGTCTCCAGCCACTCCTGGTAGGGCTGCTCGGCGGCGAGGGACGCCTTGATCTCGTCGTCCTCGATGATGCGGTGCTCGGCGGTGTCGACGAGGAACATCTTGCCGGGCTGGAGGCGGCCCTTGCGGACGACCTTCGCGGGGTCGATGTCCAGGACGCCGACCTCGGAGGAGAGCACGACGAGGCCGTCGTCGGTGACCCAGTAGCGGCCGGGGCGCAGACCGTTGCGGTCGAGGACCGCGCCGACCTGGACGCCGTCGGTGAAGGTCACGCAGGCCGGGCCGTCCCAGGGCTCCATCATCGTGGCGTGGTACTGGTAGAACGCGCGCCGGGCCGGGTCCATGGAGTCGTGGTTCTCCCACGCCTCGGGGACCATCATCAGCACCGAGTGCGGCAGCGAGCGCCCCCCGAGGTGGAGCAGCTCCAGGACCTCGTCGAAGGAGGCCGAGTCGGAGGCGTCCGGGGTGCAGACGGGGAAGATCCGGCTCAGCTGCGCCTGGCCGAAGAGTTCGGAGGCGAGCTGGGACTCACGGGCCTTCATCCAGTTGCGGTTGCCCTTGACCGTGTTGATCTCGCCGTTGTGCGCGACGAAGCGGTACGGGTGGGCCAGCGGCCAGCTGGGGAAGGTGTTGGTGGAGAAGCGGGAGTGGACCAGCGCGACCGTGGAGGCGAAGCGGCGGTCGGAGAGGTCCGGGAAGAACGGCTCCAGCTGCCCGGTGGTGAGCATGCCCTTGTAGACGACGGTGCGGGCGGAGAGCGAGGGGAAGTACACCCCGGCCTCACGCTCGGCACGCTTGCGCAGGACGAAGGCCTTGCGGTCCAGGACGATGCCGGTGGACTCGCCGTCGGCGACGAAGACCTGGCGGAAGGTGGGCATGGTGGCGCGGGCGCCGTTGCCGAGAAGCGCGGGGGTGACCGGGACGTCGCGCCAGCCGAGGACCGTCAGGCCCTCCTGCTCGGCGATGTGCTCGATCGTCCGGACGGCCTCGGTGGAGTCGTCCGCGGGCAGGAAGGCGATGCCCACGGCGTACGAGCCGGCCTCGGGAAGCTCGAAGGAGGTCTCGGCGCGGAGGAAGGCGTCCGGGACCTGGCAGAGGATGCCGGCGCCGTCGCCGGAGTCGGGCTCGGAGCCGGTGGCGCCGCGGTGTTCGAGGTTGCGCAGTACGGTCAGCGCCTGCTCGACCAGCTCATGGCTGGCCACACCGGTCAGAGTGGCCACGAACCCGACACCACAGGCGTCGTGTTCGTTACGGGGGTCGTACATCCCCTGCTGGGCGGGGCGACCGTCCATGGGCGACCAGGCGTCGATACGCATCGGCTCTCCCGTCGTCGTCGTGGCATTTGCGGTGCCGAGGGACGACGTTGGCCCTCTGCGAAATTTCGTGCAGGTTACATGATGGGGCGCTTCTCAAGAAGCGGAAGGCGTGTTCCAACATGCGGACACCGTGGTGACCGGAAGTGACTGGGTGACCAGAGGTGACCGGGTTGACCAGGGGGTGGGTCGCGGTCGGAACGATCGGCGCCCGGGGACCCGCAGAGAGCAGGCGTCGTTGCCTGCGGTGCCTACGGCTCATGCCCGGTGGCGAAGAGAACGAAACCACCGAGTAACGGCTACTTATGTGTAGCCCTGCATAGAGTCTCATTTTACGGCCGCGGAGCCCGTCCCGCCCAGTGGGCGGCGCCAAGACGTACGTCACACGGGTTGCCGCGCCGTTGCGCCGTTCGGGCGGCCCGGTTACGCCGCCCGCCCACAGCCCCGCATCACCCGCGTCATCCGGCGGCGACGCCGAACAGGGTGCCGAGTCCGTACGTCATCGCCGCCGCCGCACCACCCAGGGCGAGCTGGCGCAGCCCGCTGAACCACCAGCTGCGGGCGGTCACCCGGGCCACCACCGCACCGCAGGCGAACAGGCCGGTCAGCGCGAGGAGCACGGCGGGCCACAGGGCGCTCGCGCCGAGGAGGTAGGGCAGGACGGGCAGCAGGGCGCCGAGCGCGAACGCGCCGAACGACGAGACGGCGGCCACGAGCGGCGAGGGCAGGTCGCCGGGGTCGATGCCGAGCTCCTCGCGGGCGTGGATCTCCAGCGCCTGCTCCGGGTCGCGCGACAGCTGCCGGGCGACCTCGCGGGCCAGCGGGGCCTCCACGCCGCGGGACTCGTAGAGGGCGGCCAGTTCGGCCATCTCGTCCTTCGGGTGCTTGCGGAGCTCACGGCGCTCGACGTCCAGCTCGGCCTCGACCAGCTCACGCTGCGAGGCGACGGAGGTGTACTCGCCCGCGGCCATGGAGAAGGCCCCGGCGGCGAGCCCCGCCAGGCCGGTGATCACGATGGTCTGCTGGGAGACCGCGCCGCCCGCGACCCCGGTCATCAGGGCGAGGTTGGAGACCAGACCGTCCATCGCGCCGAAGACGGCGGGGCGCAGCCAGCCGCCGTTCACATCCCGGTGGGTGTGGTTGTCCCGGTGCGCCTCGTGCAGGACGGCTTCGGTCTCGATGATGGCCACGGCGTGCTTCTCCCCTTTGCTCCGGCGGGCTGTCACCCCGCCGTTCCCCGCTGAATACAACTTTCGACAAAGTCCAAACTACGCCGTCCGGGTGACCCCCGCCAGCAAGCCAGGCCTGGCTTACCACCCCTCTGACCTGCGAAGGAAGGACAGCCTCAGCTATCCGGGCGCTCATCCGACCGGCCCCATTCCCCGCGTTTCCCGCCTCCCTTCGCCCTCCGCGTGGCACAGATGCGGACAGGGCCCGGAAACGGAATCGGATCCGGACCCGGATGCGGATGCACACCGCCGGACGAGCGAAGGGCGACGCGATGAGAACGGCCGTCGGCAATGACCGGGCCAGGGGTGCGCTGCTGGGACTGGCGGTCGGGGACGCGCTCGGCGCCCCGGCGGAGAACCTGCGGCCCTCCGAGATCCGCCGCCGCTGGGGTCGGATCGAGGGCTTCGTGAGTGATGACCCGGCGGGCACCGACGACACGGAGTACGCGATCTTCTCCGGGCTGCTGCTGGCCCGGCACGGCTCGGCGCTCGACGTCTCCCATGTGGAGCGGGCCTGGCACCACTGGATCGCCGATCTGGACGAGGGCCCGTTCCGGGGGGCCGGGTTCAGCGAGCGCGGCACGCTGGAGAACCTGCGCCGGGGTCTGGCCGCGCCGATCTCGGCCCAGCACCGGCACGCCTGGAGCGACGGGCTCGCGATGCGGGCGGCCCCCTTCGGGGTCTTCGCGGCGGGCCGCCCCACCGAGGCGGCCCGGCTGGTCGCGGTGGACGGCCGGGTCAGCCACGAGGGCGAGGGGATCTACGGGGGCCAGGCGGTCGCGGCCGGGGTCGCGGCGGCCATGGTCGGCTCGGGCCTCGCCTCGGTGATCGCGGCCGCGCTCTCGGTGGTCCCGATGGACTCCTGGACGGCCCGGTCGCTGCGCCGGGCGGTGGCGGCGGCCCAGCGGCCCTACCCCGACCGGCTCACGATGGAGCGGGCCGTGCGCTCGGCGGTGGTGATCGCCGGCTACCCGTGGACGGACCTCGCGCCGGAGGCGGTGGGCCTGGCGTTCGGGGCGTTCACCGCGGCGCGCGGGGACTTCCGGACGGCGGTGCTCACAGCCGTCAACATGGGCCGCGACGCCGACACGACGGCGGCGGTGGCGGGCTCCCTGGCCGGGGCGCTGAACGGGGAGAGCGCCATCCCGCCGGACTGGGCGGGCGCGATCGGCCCGGTCCGGGGCAGCTGTCTGCCCTCGATGCGCGGCTACCACGTGCTGGACATCGCGGAACTGCTGACCCCGGAGGACCCGGACGGAACCGGGCCGGCGGGGTCCCCGCAGGAGCGGGGCGGCGGTCGCGGGCCGTCGGCCGCAGGGGACCCGGCGTCGGCGGCGTCTCCCTTCGAGCCCGTACGGGACCTGGCGTCCGCGGCGGCCTCCTCCGCACCCGTACGGGAGGACCGGCGATGACGGCGTCGGGCGAGGCGACCGGCGGCGGACCGGCCGTGACCACACCACGCGAAGGGTCCGCGGGAGCCACGGCGGAGACGGCACGCGACGCGGCCTGGCTCTTATACACATCTC
>NZ_JAAXYC010000233.1 GCF_018619185.1 Streptomyces sp. McG3
CCCGGAAGCCGCACCGCAGGGCGTCGGCCTCTGGAACATGCCGCTGACGGTCTGCCCGACCCCCGACATGGCCCGGCCCACCCCGGCCGGCCCGGCGTGCGAGGACGGGTCCCGTGCCATCCCGGCCCGTCCGGCGTCTGAGGACGGAACGCCGGCGGTAGGCCCCCGAGCCCGTCCGGCGTTCGACGACGGAACTCTCGCGATGGGCGCCCACCAAGCCCGTCCGGCGTTCGACGACGGAACCCTCGCCGGGGTGGGCCCGGAGCTCACTGGCCCCTCGGGCGAAGGGCCCTCGCAGACGCCCGGCCCCCAAGGCCACGGTTCCGTCCCCAAACGCCGGACGGGCTGGACCGGCGCCCCCGAACGCCCGGAGGGCGGGACGGGCACGCCCGAACCGGTCCGCCCGGCAGGGCGGGTGCGCCGCCTCGCCACCCCCATCGGTATCCTCGCCGCCGTCGCCGGGGCCTTCGCGTACGTCGGCACCGTCGACCCCAACGAGTCCGGCCACTACCCGGTCTGCCCGCTGCTCAAGCTGACCGGCGTCCTCTGCCCCGGCTGCGGCGGGCTGCGCAGCGCCCACGCCTTCATCCACGGAGACCTCGGCGCGGCGCTCGAAGCCAACGCGATCGCGACCGCCGGCTACTTCCTCTTCGCCGCGGTCTGGGCCCTCTGGCTGGTCCGGGCCTGGCGCGGACAGCCCCTGCGTATCGGTCTCGCACCCGTCTGGTGGTGGGGTGTGGGCGCTGTCCTGCTGGTCTTCACCGTGGTCCGGAATCTGCCGTTCGGCTCGGCCCTGGCCCCCTGAACGGCCGGGTCGTCCCACGGAGTGACCAGGAAGTGGGACGCGACGTGGCCGGATGCGAGCCCCGGGGCATCCTGCGGATACCATCGGTAGGGCTGATCCAGTCCACCGTCAACCGTTCGGAAGGGGGCCGCTCGCGTGAGTGTGCTCGACGAGATCATCGACGGCGTTCGCGCCGACCTCGCGGAGCGGCAGGCGCGCGTCAGCCTCGACGAGCTGAAGGAGCGCGCGGCGCGCGCTCCCCAGGCCAAGGACGGAGTCGCCGCCCTGCGCGGCGAGGGCGTGACCGTCATCTGCGAGGTCAAGCGCTCGTCCCCCTCCAAGGGGGCCCTGGCCGCCATCGCCGACCCGGCCGCGCTCGCCGCGGACTACGAGGCGGGCGGCGCCTCCGTCATCTCGGTGCTCACCGAGGAGCGCCGCTTCGGCGGTTCGCTCGCCGACCTGGAGGCCGTCCGCGCCAAGGTCGACACCCCGATCCTGCGCAAGGACTTCATCGTCACCTCGTACCAGCTGTGGGAGGCCCGCGCCTACGGCGCCGACCTCGCCCTGCTGATCGTCGCCGCCCTCGACCAGGAGGCCCTGGTCTCCCTGATCGAGCGCGCCGAGTCGATCGGGCTCACCCCGCTCGTCGAGGCACACGACGAGGAGGAGGCGGAGCGTGCCGTGGACGCCGGAGCCAAGATCATCGGTGTCAACGCGCGCAACCTGAAGGACCTCAAGGTCGACCGCTCCACCTTCGAGCGCGTCGCCCCCGAGATCCCCGACCACATCGTCAAGGTCGCCGAGTCCGGCGTCCGGGGCCCGCACGACCTGATCGCGTACGCCAACGCGGGCGCCGACGCCGTCCTGGTCGGCGAGTCCCTGGTCACCGGCCGCGACCCGCGTGCCGCCGTCGCCGACCTCGTCGCCGCGGGCGCCCACCCGGCGCTCCGCCACGGCCGCGGCTGACCGGGGACGAAGCGACCATGACCGACCGTCCCGTGCCCCGCACCCGGCTGGGCCTCCGCCCGGCCGGGGCTCGGGCCCGGGATCCGCACGCCCCGCTGGCGCGCGGGTGCAGGCCCCGGGGCTGCCGCGCCCCCGCCCGCCGCGTGCACGGCCGGCGCGTCCGGTATGTCATCGGCGACGAGCCCGGCCAGGTGAACGGCATGCGATGGCGCCCGGGGTCCGCGCTGTAGGCGAGCCCCGGCCGACGTACCGCAGTACCCCTTCTCGTACGTACGACCGTTCCGCCGCGACCGCATGCCGGTCGCGGTGGCGCTCGCCCCTCCGCGCATCCGGTGCATCCATCCGTTGCCATGCCAAGGAGTACGTCGCATGTCGTCCGACTTCTTCATTCCGGACCCCGAGGGTCTGATCCCCAGCGCCGAGGGCTACTTCGGCGCGTACGGCGGCAAGTTCATCCCGGAGGCGCTCGTCGCCGCCGTGGACGAGGTCGCCGTGGAGTACGACAAGGCCAAGTCCGACCCCGCCTTCGCCGCCGAGCTCAACGAGCTCATGGTCGACTACACGGGCAGGCCCAGCGCGCTGACGGAGGTCCCGCGCTTCGCCGAGCACGCCGGCGGCGCCCGGATCTTCCTCAAGCGCGAGGACCTGAACCACACCGGCTCGCACAAGATCAACAACGTGCTGGGCCAGGCCCTCCTCACCAAGCGCATGGGCAAGACCCGTGTCATCGCCGAGACCGGAGCAGGCCAGCACGGCGTCGCCACGGCGACCGCCTGCGCCCTCTTCGGCCTCGAATGCACCATCTACATGGGTGAGATCGACACCGAGCGCCAGGCGCTGAACGTCGCCCGGATGCGGATGCTCGGCGCCCAGGTCGTCGCCGTGAAGTCCGGCTCGCGGACCCTGAAGGACGCCATCAACGAGGCGTTCCGCGACTGGGTCGCCAATGTGGACCGCACGCACTACCTCTTCGGTACGGTCGCGGGACCGCACCCCTTCCCGGCCATGGTCCGCGACTTCCACCGCGTCATCGGCGTCGAGGCCCGCCGCCAGATCCTCGAGCGCGCCGGCCGCCTCCCGGACGCGGCGGTCGCCTGCGTCGGCGGCGGCTCCAACGCCATCGGCCTCTTCCACGCCTTCATCCCCGACGCCGAGGTCCGCCTGGTGGGCTGCGAGCCCGCCGGGCACGGGGTGGAGACCGGCGAGCACGCGGCGACCCTCACCGCCGGGGAGCCCGGCATCCTGCACGGTTCGCGCTCCTACGTCCTCCAGGACGACGAGGGCCAGATCACCGAGCCGTACTCCATCTCGGCGGGCCTGGACTACCCCGGCATCGGCCCGGAGCACGCGTACCTCAAGGACGTCGGGCGCGGCGAGTACCGCGCCGTCACCGACGACGCGGCCATGCAGGCCCTGCGCCTGCTGTCCCGCACCGAGGGGATCATCCCGGCCATCGAGAGCGCCCACGCCCTCGCCGGTGCCCTGGACCTCGGCAAGGAGCTCGGCAAGGACGGGCTGATCCTCATCAACCTGTCAGGCCGCGGCGACAAGGACATGGACACCGCCGCCCGCTACTTCGGGCTCTACGACGCCGACGCCGCCGTCGAGGCGGACGCCGACAGCGACCGCGCCGAGATCGAGGGGGACGCCAAGTGAGCGGCAACATCGAGCTGTTGAACACCACCCTGGCCGCCACCAGGGCCGCGGACCGGGCGGCGCTCATCGCCTACCTCCCGGCGGGCTTCCCGACCGTCGACGGCGGCATCGAGGCGGTCAAGGCCGTCATCGCGGGCGGCGCGGACATCGTCGAGATCGGGCTCCCGCACAGCGACCCGGTCCTCGACGGGCCGGTCATCCAGACCGCCGACGACATCGCCCTGCGCGGCGGTGTCCGGATCGCCGACGTGATGCGCACGGTCCGCGAGGCGCACGAGGCCACCGGCGTCCCGATCCTGGTCATGACGTACTGGAATCCGATCGACCGCTACGGCGTCGAGCGCTTCACCGCAGAGCTGGCCGAGGCCGGCGGCGCCGGGTGCATCCTGCCCGACCTGCCGGTCCAGGAGTCCGCGCTGTGGCGCGAGCACGCCGACAAGCACGGCCTCGCGACCGTGTTCGTCGTCGCCCCCAGCAGCCAGGACGCCCGCCTCGCCACCATCACGGCGGCCGGAAGCGGCTTCGTCTACGCCGCGTCCCTGATGGGCGTCACCGGCACCCGCGCCTCCGTCGGCGCCCAGGCCCAGGACCTGGTGGGACGCACCCGCGCCACCACCGATCTCCCGGTCTGCGTCGGCCTCGGCGTCTCCAACGCGGCGCAGGCGGCCGAGGTCGCCGGGTTCGCCGACGGCGTCATCGTCGGCTCCGCCTTCGTCAAGGCGATGCTGGACGCCCCCGACGAGACCGCCGGTCTCGCCGCCGTCCGCTCCCTGGCGGGCGAACTGGCCGAGGGCGTTCGAAAGCGCTGAGCCCTGGAATCACCCGAATGGGTGGATTGTGGACCGGGGAGGCGCGGAGGTGCCTCCCCGGTTCGTTCCCCGGGTGTGAGCGACAAGATCCCTGAGCGAAACAGAAGCGCGCGTGAGCGCCTGGCCCAGCAGCGCGAGCGGGAGAAGGGGCGCGAGAAGCGCCGCCGGACGCTGATCGTCGCCTCGGCGGTGGTCGGGGTGCTCGCCCTGGCCGCCGTGGTCGGCCTGATCGCGGCCAACGCGGGCAAGGACGACGGCGGCGACACCGCCTCCGGCCCCGCGGTCGCCCCTTCGGGCGCGATCGGCGAGGACGCCCTGACCCTGCCGGTCGGCGCCGCGGACGCCCCGTCCACCCTCACGATCTGGGAGGACTTCCGCTGCCCCGTCTGCGCCCAGTTCGAGACCGCCTTCCGGGACACCATCACGGAGCTGGCGGACGACGGCCAGGTCAAGGTGGAGTACCACCTGGCCACGATCATCGACGGCAATCTCGGCGGCACCGGGTCGCTGCGCGCCGCCAACGCCGCCGCGTGCGCCCAGGACGCCGGCAAGTTCGCGCCCTATCACGACGTGCTCTTCGCCAACCAGCCTCCGGAGCCGGACGACGCCTTCGGCAAGAACAGCCGGCTGATCGAGCTGGCCGGTGAGGTCGAGGGGCTCGACACACCGGACTTCCGCAGCTGTGTGGAGGACGGCGAGCACGACAGCTGGGTGAAGAAGTCCGACACGGCGTTCCGCGAGGGCGGCTTCCAGGGCACGCCGACGGTGCTGCTCAACGGGGAGTCCGTCTTCCCGGGCAAGGGCGACGAGCAGATCTCCCCGGAGAATCTGAAGAAGTGGGTCGCCGCGGCCAACAAGGGCAAGAAGCCGGGCACCGCCACCCCGTCCGGCCCGGCCGACGGATCCTCCGACCCGTCGTCGGCCCCCGCTTCCTGAGCGCACCCCGCCCACCCGTGGGAGCGGTCCCCGTTACCCAGAAGTTGCCGGGGAGCTTGCCGTACCCACCGCCCGGCAGGGTAGCGTCGACCTCGCCATGAATCTTGCCTTCATCCCCAGTCCGTCGACCGGCGTGATCGAGCTCGGCCCGATCCCGCTCCGCGGCTACGCGTTCTGCATCATCATCGGTGTCTTCGTCGCCGTCTGGTTCGGCAACAAGCGCTGGGTAGCCCGGGGCGGCAAAGCCGGCACCGTGGCCGACGTCGCTGTCTGGGCGGTGCCCTTCGGCCTCGTCGGCGGCCGGCTCTACCACGTGATCACCGACTACCAGCTGTACTTCAGCGACGGTGAGGACTGGGTCGACGCCTTCAAGATCTGGGAGGGCGGCCTCGGCATCTGGGGCGCCATCGCGTTCGGCGCCGTCGGGGCCTGGATCGCCTGCCGCCGCCGGGGCATCCCACTGCCCGCCTGGGCCGACGCGCTGGCCCCGGGCATCGCCATCGCCCAGGCCATCGGCCGCTGGGGCAACTGGTTCAACCAGGAGCTGTACGGCAAGCCCACCGACCTCCCCTGGGCGCTGGAGATCAGCGAGGGCCCGAACCGCGTCGCCGGGACGTACCACCCGACCTTCCTGTACGAGTCGCTGTGGTGCATCGGCGTCGCGCTCCTGGTCATCTGGGCCGACCGCCGCTTCCGGCTCGGCCACGGACGGGCGTTCGCGCTGTACGTCGCCGCCTACTGCGCGGGACGCGGCTGGATCGAGTACATGCGGGTCGACGAGGCCCACCACATCCTCGGCCTCCGCCTGAACGTGTGGACCGCGATCATCGTCTTCGTCCTCGCCGTCGTCTACATCGTGATCTCCGCGAAGATCCGTCCGGGCCGCGAGGAGATCGTCGAGCCCGACCGGGACGCCGCCCTCGCGAAGAAGGACGGCCCCGCCGACGAGAACGGCTCCGACGAGAACGGCTCCGCGAAGGCGGACGCCGCCGAGAAGGACCCGCTCACGAAGGACGAGCCCGGCAAGGACACCACCGCCGAGAGCGCCGAAGCGGCCGGCGCAGCCGGGGCAGCCGAGAAGAGCTGACCGGCCGCGCCCTTCGGGCGCACCCCCGCACACCTCCCGCTCGCCGGGCGGGCCCGCAGTCTCAGGCCCGCCCGGCGAGCGCAATCGTTCTGCGGGCGGACGCCACCACCGCCGCGTCCACGAACCTCCCGTCCGGCAGCGCCAGCGCCCCCGCCTCCACCGCCGAGGCCGCGACGATCTCCTCGGCCGCCTCGATCTCCTCGGCCGTCGGCCGGAACGCCCGCTCGATCACCGGCAGCTGGCGCGGGTGGATCGCCGCCCGGCCCAGCATCCCGAGCGCCCGCCCCCGCCCGCACGACGTCCACAGCCCGTCCAGGTCCCGGACGTCCGGGAACACCGACTGGGCGGGCGGCGGAAGAGCCGCCGCCCGGGCCGCGACCACGACACGGCTGCGCGGCCAGTCGAGCCCGGCGTCCTCCCGTACGCCCAGGTCCGCCCGCAGGTCCGCCTCGCCCAGGGCGATGCCGCGCACGGCGTGATGGGCCGAGGCGATCGAGTACGCGTGCTCGACCGCGAGCGCCGACTCCAGCAGCGGATACAGCGGTACGCCCGGGGCCACGGCCGCCACATGGTGCACGGAGACCGCGTGGGTGATCTTCGGCAGCCGGAACGCGGCCAGCCCCGGCAGCTCCGCCAGCGCCCGGATGTCGTTCTCGCCGTGCACCCGGACATGGACCGGTACCGCGTCCGGGGCCGCCGTGACCTGGTCGCCGAGGAGTTCGGCGGTGGCGGAGCGCGCGTACTCCTTACGGTCCGGGGCGACGGCGTCCTCCAGATCGACGATCACCACGTCCGCCCCGCTGCCCAGCGCCTTGGCCACCACCTCCGGCCGGTCCCCGGGCACGTACAGCCAGGTCAGCGGTGGCCGGCCGACGGGCGGCGGCGGGCCGTCCGGCAGCGGCGGGGCCGGGATCGGCCGGCCGGTCACAGCGCCCCCTGGTCGCGCAGCGCCGCGATCCGGGTCTCCGAGAGGCCGAGGCCGGCCAGGATCTCCTCGGTGTCCGCGCCGTGCGGGCGGCCGGCCCACCGGATCCCGCCGGGGGTCTCCGAGAGCCGGAAGAGGACGTTCTGCATCCGCAGCGGCCCCAGCTCCGGGTCGTCGACCTCGGTGAGGGTGTCCAGCGCCCGGTACTGCGGGTCCTCCATCACCTCCCGTACGTCGTGGATCGGCGCGACGGCCGCCTCCGCCTTCTCGAAGCCGCCCAGCACCTCCTCGCGGCTGTGCCGGGAGATCCAGTGGCCCACGGCCTCGTCCAGCTCCTCGGTGTGCTCGGCCCGGGTGGTGCCCGCGCCGAACCAGGGCTCGTCGATCAGCTCCGGGCGGCCGACGAGGCGCATCACCCGCTCGGCGACCGACTGGGCGGAGGTGGAGACCGCGACCCAGTGGCCGTCGGCGGTGCGGTAGGTGTTGCGCGGCGCGTTGTTGCGGGAGCGGTTGCCGGTGCGCGGCTGGACGTAGCCGAGCTGGTCGTACCAGAGTGGCTGCGGGCCCAGCACGGTGAGGATCGGCTCGATGATCGCCAGGTCCACCACCTGCCCCTCGCCCGTCTTCTCCCGCCCCGCGAGCGCGGCCATCACCGCGTACGCCGTGGCCAGCGCCGCGATGGAGTCCGCGAGCCCGAACGGCGGCAGCGTCGGCGGCCCGTCCGGCTCCCCGGTGATCGCCGCGAAGCCGCTCATCGCCTCGGCGAGCGTGCCGAAGCCGGGGCGGTGGGCGTACGGCCCGAACTGGCCGAAGCCGGTGACCCGGGCCAGCACCAGACGCGGGTTGACGGCGTGCAGCTCCTCGGGGCCCAGGCCCCAGCGCTCCAGGGTGCCGGGCCGGAAGTTCTCGACGATGACGTCGGTCTCGGCGGCCAGCTGGAGGAGAACGTCCCGGCCACCCGGGGCGGACAGATCCAGAGTCAGGGTGCGCTTGTTGCGGCCGAGCAGCTTCCACCACAGGCCGATCCCGTCCTTGGCGGGCCCGTGCCCGCGCGAGGGGTCCGGTTTACGGGGGTGCTCGACCTTGATGACATCGGCGCCGAAGTCCCCGAGCATGGTGGCCGCGAGCGGTCCGGCGAAGAGGGTGGCCAGGTCGATGACCTTCAGCCCGGTCAGGGGTCCTGCTGCGGTGGCGCTCATGAGGCCTCGATCTCGCTGCGGTAGGGCATGGACGGGGACGCCCCGGGCTTCTGTACGCAGAGCGCGGCGGCCGAGGAGGCGAACGCCACGGCCTCGGCCACCGGGCGCCCCTCGCCGAGTGCCACGGCCAGCGCCCCGACGAAGGTGTCCCCGGCGCCGGTCGTGTCGACGGCGGTCACCGAAGGGGCCGCGAAGAGCACCGGCTCGCCGCCCCGGGCCGCGTACAGGCAGCCCTTCGCGCCGAGCGTGACGATGACCTCGGGCACCCGGCGCAGCAGGATCTGCGCCGCGGCGTGCGGCTCGGCCTGCCCGGACAGCTCGGCGGCCTCGTGCTCGTTGGGCACCAACAGGTCGATGTGGTCGAGGAGTTCGTCGGGCAGGGGCTGCACGGGGGCAGGGGTGAGGATGGTCGTGACGCCCTGGGAGCGGGCCGCGCGGGCTCCTTCGACGACGGCGGACAGCGGGAGTTCGAGCTGTGTGAGCAGCAGGTCGGAGGCGGCGATCGCCGCGATCTCGCCGGGCCCGAGCGCGGTGACGACGCCGTTCGCCCCCGGGACCACCACGATCGCGTTGGACCCGGTGTCGTCGACCACGATGTGCGCGGTGCCGCTGGGCCCTTCGGCGGTGTGCAGGAGATCGGTGTCCACCCCCGCGTGTTCGAGGCCGTCGCGCAGCAGGGTGCCGTAGGCGTCGTCGCCGACCGCGCCGATCATCGTCACCTCCCCGCCCGCGCGGGCGGCGGCGACGGCCTGGTTGGCGCCCTTGCCGCCGGGGACCGTCCGGAACTCCCGGCCGGTGACGGTCTCGCCGCGTCCGGGGGCGCGGGCCGTGTAGGCGACGAGGTCCATGTTGGTGCTGCCGAGCACCGCGATGCGGGTCATGGGCGCAGAGCCTCCTGATGGGTCAGTGCGGCGAGGGTGTCGAACCCGGTCCGGTCGAAGCCGGGTACGGAGGTGGCGAGCCGGTTCTTCAGCGGAGCCGTCCACTGCTCGGGCAGGGCGTCCGGCCCGCCCGCCAGGAGTCCGGCCAGTGCTCCGGCGGTCGCCCCGTTGGAGTCGGTGTCCCAGCCGCCGGAGACCGCGCAGCCGACCGACCGGGTGAAGTCGCCGTCGGCGTGGGTGAGGGCGGCGGCCAGCAGCGCGGCGTTGGGCAGCACGTGCACCCAGTGGTGGGTGTCCGCGTAGACGGCGTGCAGCCGGTCCACGACGGCGTCGAACTCCCCTTCCTTGCGGGCGGTTTCGATGCCGAGGCGGATCGCGCGGGCGTACCGCGAGCGCGGCGGCACCACCCGCAGTCCGGCGGCCAGGCAGCCGTGCACATCGCTCTCGCCGCCGGCCGCGACGGCCAGCGCGGCGGCGGTGAACATCGCGCCGTACACCCCGTTGCCGGTGTGGGTGAGGACCGCGTCGCGGTGGGCCTGGGCGGCGGCCCCGGCCGGGTCGCCGGGGTGGGTCCAGCCGTGCACGTCGGCCCGGATCTGCGCGCCGATCCACTCCCGGAACGGGTTGCGGAAGCGGGCGGTGTCCGGCGGCTCGACGCCCGCCAGGAGGTTGCCGTACGCGATGCGTTCGGCGGTGAACGTGCGGCCCGCCGGGAGTTCGTCGAGCCAGAGCCGGGCCACGTCGGCGGTGGTGAAGGAGCGACCGTGGCGCTGGAGCAACAGCAGGGTGAGAAGCGGGTAGTTGAGGTCGTCGTCCTCCGGCATGCCGTCGATGTTCTCGGCCAGGGAGGTGGGGGCCGAGCGGCGGTTCCAGGGATGGGCGGCGAGCAGCCCGGCGGGCACCCCGCGTGCGGTGAACCAGGTGGTCAGCGGCCAGTTGCCGGTGGCCCGGGCCAGGGCGCGGATGGCCTCCAGCGGCAGCTTCTCCACCGGCTTGCCGAGCAGACAGCCCGCCGCCCGGCCGAGCCAGGCCGCGTGCAGCCGGTCCTGCCCGATGACGGGTGCGGCCTCGGGCGGCCCGGGCCAGTGCGGGCAGGCGGCCACGATCTCGTCCAGCCCGGTCGGCTCGTCAGCCGCCAACGGGCGATCCAACACGGCGAGTTCGTCGAGAAGCCGTTCGGCCAGTGCGCGCAGGCGCGGCGGTGCGGGCGGCTCCGATGCGCCTGCCCGGTCCGGGGCGGGGGCGCCCCCGGCCGCGTACCACCGCTCCTCGATCTCCCGGGCGTCCCGGCCGTCCTGTGCGGCCTGCCGCAGCTCGTGACCGACCAGGTCCTCGGGCTGCACCCAGGTGAGACGGACGCTCACCGCTCACCGGCCAGCGCGCCGAACGCCTGCTCATGGGCCCGGCGGCGCTCCAGGTCCCGGGCGAAGACCTCCCGGGCCACCTGCGCCAGCACCCCCGCCGGGGCGGCCAGGTCCAGCCGGCTCGCCTCCGCGACCGTGGCGGCCCAGTCGGCGGGGACCCCACCGCCCAGCGCGCCCACGATCGCCCCGCTCATCGTCGCGATGGAGTCGCAGTCCCGCCCGTAGTTCACCGAACCGAGCACCGTACGCCGGTAGTCACCGCCCCCCACCAGCAACATCCCGAGCGCGATGGGCAGTTCCTCGATGGCGTGCAGCCGGGAGGGGCGGCGTGCGCCGAGCGAGGGGTTCCGGTAGTCGGCGCCGACCGTGTCGAAGGGCTCCACGGCCGCCCGCAGCGGGGCGAGCGCGGACTCGAAGTCCTCGTGGCGCACGGCCACTTCGGCGACCGCCTCGATCGCGGAGCGGGTGCCGTCCCTGGCCGTGGAGAGGGCCGCGTCGACCACGGTGCCGGGGGTGGCGCCCGGGCGGCAGGCGGCGGCGACGGCGGCGGCGAAGACCCCGGCGGCCTCCCGGCCGTAGGAGGACTGGTGGGGGGCCGCGACCTCCAGCGCCTCGGTGTACGCGGCCTCCGGATGACCGGCGTTGACCAGCCCGACCGGGGCCATGTACATCGCCGCCCCGCAGTTGACGATGTTGCCCGCACCGGCCTCGCGCGGGTCGACGTGACCGTAGTGCAGCCGGGCCACGATCCACTTCTCCGCCAGGAAGATCCGCTGGAGGGGGAGGGCCTGTGCCTCCAGCTCCGGGATCCAGCGGGGGGAGAGCAGGTCCGGCACGAGGTGGTCGGCGACGGCGTACGCGTCGAGGTGGTCGCGGACCCGGTCGTAGACCCGGATCAGGGCGTGGGTCATCAGGGTGTCGTCGGTGACGTGTCCGTCGCCCTTGTGGTACGGGGCGATGGGGCGCGCGGTGCGCCAGTCCTCGCCGTACCAGGGGCCGACGATCCCGGTCACCCGGCCGCCGTGGCGCTCGGCGATCTGCTCGGGGGTCCAGCCCTCGACCGGCCCGCCGAGGGCGTCGCCGACGGCGGCTCCGACGAGGGCCAGGTGGACGCGTTCATCGAGTCCGGGCGTGGTGGGGGAGGAGGGGCGCGGGGCCGAGAGCGCGGCTTCCATGGCCGTTGTGGGCGTCATGCCGGAATTGTCCACCCGGGACGACCGGTTCCGTGGCTGCCAGCAGCCCGGCGAGTTCGATCAGGTCCGTGCCCGCGAGCCGGGGCAGCGCACAGCCCGCCAGCGTCCGGCACGCCTCGCGCCAGCCCGCCGGTACGGCGGTGACCGAGCCGATCGCCCCGGTCAGCGCCCCGGCCAGGGCGGGTGCGGAGTCCGCGACCCGGGACAGGCAGGCGGCGGCCGGGATCGCCTGGGCGATCTCGCCCCGGGCCGCGGTGGTGAGGGCCAGGGCGACCGGCACGGTCTCCGCCGCCGCGATCCCGTAGCTGTAGACGTGGTCCACGATCTGGTGTTCCAGCACCGGGACCAGGGCGAACGCCCCGGCGGGCTCGTCGGCGAACTCCCGGGCCAGGCGGACGGCGTGCGCGGCGTTGCGGGCGATCTCGGTGCCTTCGGGGAGCTGGGCGAGGGCCGCGTTCACCACGGTGTCGACGTCCGCCCCGGCCAGGGCCGCGGCGATCGCGGCGGCCACGGCCCGTGCCCCGTGCACCCCGTCGCCGTCCTGGGTGTAGCGGGCGTCGAACTCGGCGAGCGCCGCCGCCTCTTCCGGGTCGCCCGGGTGGACCACGGCGAGGACGGCGGCCCGTACGCAGGCGGCGTCGTCGAAGTAGTGCGGGTTGTCGTGCCCGGTGGCGGGGGGCCGCAGCCCGGCGGCCAGGTTGCCGAGCCCGGCCCGCACCGAGATGCGGGCCCGCAGCGGGAGCACCGCGGCCTCGACCTCGGGGGCCCGGGCGCTGGCGGCGGCGACGGTGGCGGCCAGCGCGTTCCAGGCCCGGTCGACCGCGTCCCGCATCCGGCGGCCGGGGGCCAGGCCCACCGCGTCGTCGGCCGCCGCCAGCACCGTACGGGCGGCGAACGCGGCCCACTCGGCGTCGTCGGACGGGCCGAGCCGCAGCGGCTCGGGCGGCTGGTTGAGGGCGATGGGCACCGGGAGCGTGGTGGTGGCGTTCTGCTCGGCGAAGGTGTCCAGCTCCCGGGTGAGCCGCCGGGTCCACTCGGGCATCCGGGCCGCCCGGTGCCGGGCGGCGGGCCACCCGGCGGCGTCGCCCGCCGCGAGACCGAGCAGCAGCCCCTCGATCCGGGCGCGGCGGGAGGG
>NZ_JAAXYC010000234.1 GCF_018619185.1 Streptomyces sp. McG3
GTTCGGGGGACGGTGCGAGGTGGCCGTTCGCGTCCGGGCGGGGAGCGGTGAGCGGCACCGTCGCCGTCACCCGGAAGAGGTCGTCCCCGACGGCTCCGGCGGTGAGCGATCCGCCGAGCGCGCCGAGCCGTACCCGCAGCCCGGCCAGGCCCGAACCGCCGCCGCCGTCGTCGTCCGCGCCGCCGAGCGGGCGGCTGGCGCCGGCCCCGTCGTTCTCGACCTCCAGGACCACCGCGTCCCGCGTCCGCGCGAGCCGGATCCAGCAGTGGCGCGGGTCACCGTGGCGCAGGACGTTCGTCGCGGTCTCGCGGACCACCCAGCCGAGCGCGGCCTGGACGGCGGCGGGAGCCCCGATGCCGGCCGGGCCGTCCGCGCCCTCGACGGTGCAGCTGATTCCCGCGGCCTGCAACACGCCCTGCGCGCCCATGAGTTCGGTGGGCAGGTCGGCCTCCCGGTAGCCGCGCACGACATCGCGGACCTCCTGCTGGGAGGCGCGGGCGATGCGCTGCACCTCGACCATCTGGTCCATCGCCGCGGGGTTCCCGCGCTGGGCCAGCTCCACGGCCAGCTCGCTCTTCAGGGCGATCACCGACAGGTTCCTGCCGAGCACGTCGTGCATGTCCCGGCCGAACCGCAGCCGCTCCTCCGCCACCGCCAGCCGGGCCTGCATGTCCCGCGCCTCCTCCGCCTGCCACATCACGGACAGGCTCCAGACACTCGGCCGCGCCGAGACGAGCACCAGCAGGACGACGACGACCAGCGAGACGACCGCCCCGAACAGCAGCCCACCCGGCACGCCCACGGCCGCGAGGAGCGCCACGACGGCTGCCGCGTAGGCGGCGGACTGGAGCAGGAACCTCCGGACCGGGACGAGCAGGACGTACGGGATGCCGAACGCCACGGGCAGGTCCAGCACCAGCAGGACGAGCCCCTCGTCCTTCACGCCTCCCACGGCCGCGAGTGCCACCAGAAGGCCGGTCATCAGCGCCTGGAGCGCGGCGGGCAGGCGCAACCGCCCCGGAGGGAACGGCTTCGTCCCCCGGTAGTCGTCGAAGGCGGGCGCCAGATTGCGGTTGCTCAGCACCGACTGGGTGATATTCGCGGCGAGGAACGCCCCTCCCAGGGCCATCGCCACCGGTCCCTCGTCCAGGGCGTCGCCGAGCGGCAGCAGCCCCCAGGACACCGCGAAGAACCAGGTGATCGAGCAGAGCGTCACCCGCGTGTAGAGGTCGATGCGCTGGAGCTTGCTGCGCTCGTGCCAGCCGCGCCGCCAGCCCCGTACCCGACCGATCACACCCCTCAGCCCCTTCATGTCAGCCGCGCGGGTCCCAGCGGAACCACCGTCGCACAGCAAACACGCCGAAAGCGGTCCAGGCCAGCGCGGTCACCCCGGCGGTGAACAGGTCGCCGCTCTCCACTCCGCCGAGCCAGCCGTGCCGGATCAGGGTCATCACGCCCGTCATCGGCAGCAGCTCAAGGACGGAGGCCAGCTTGTCGGGGAAGATCGCCAGCGGGATGAACAGCCCGGAGCCGAACATCGAGACGAAGAACAGCGGCAGGGTGGTGAGCTGCGAGGTCTGCACCGTCCGGGTGATCGCGGTGGTCGCCGCGGCCAGTGCGGACATCAGGACGAAGGCCAGCAGCAGCCCGGCCAGCAGAAGGTCGGGGCGGTGCGGGGCGCTCAGGTCGAAGGCGATCGCACCGGCCACCACGAGCAGCACGCACTGGGCGAGCGCCAGCGCGACGGACGGCAGCGCGGTGCCGATGAGGATCTCGCGGTCGGAGATCTCGCCGGTGCGCAGTCGCTTGAGGACGAGTTCCTCGCGCCGGGCGACGTACGCGGAGACGAGGTTCATGTAGACGACCTGGACGAGCACCATGCCGATGCCGCCGGTCAGGGTGGCGCCCGCGACGGTGAGCCCGGTGCCGCCGAGGTCGATCTGTTCGAGCGAGGAACGCATCGCGAAGATCATCGTGATGGGCAGCAGCAGGGCCACGACGATCGCGGTCCGGTTGCGCAGCAGGAGGATCAGCTCGGCGCGGCCGAGGGCGGTCAGCCGCCGGGCCACGGCCGCCGCGCCCGTGGGGGAGCCGGCGGACGCCCGGTCGCGGACGGGGGTCGTGGTGGTCGTCATGCCGTCACCTTCTTCGTGTTCTTCGCGCCGCCGGAGCGGTCGTGGACCTGGCGCGGGTCCTGGTCCCGGGGCGCGTGCTGGGTCTTCGCGATGTCGAGGAACGCCTCTTCCAGGGAGGCGGAGCGGGCGTCGAGGCCGTGCAGCCGTACGCCGGACTCCCGGGCCCACTCCAGGAGTTCGTGCAGCGACTCCTGGAGGGCGGGGGTGCGGATCTCGACCCGGGACCCTTCCGCCGCGGCCCGCAGCGAGAGCGGGAGGCGCGCCGCCGGCACGGCCTCGGGCAGCACGAACCGGATCCTGGCGGGCTGCTGCGCGGTCACCTCGGCGATGGTCCCGGTCGTCACGATCCTCCCCTGATGCATGATCGCCAGCCGGTCCGCGAGCGCCTCGGCCTCCTCCAGGTAGTGCGTGGTCAGCAGCACGGTCGTGCCGTTGTCCCGCAGCGCCCGGACGAGCTCCCAGGTCTCCTGCCGGCCCTCGGCGTCCAGCCCGGTCGTCGGCTCGTCGAGGAAGAGCACCTCGGGCCGGGAGGTCAGGGCCAGCGCCAGGTCGAGGCGGCGCTTCTCGCCGCCGGACAGCTGCTTGACCCGTACGCCCGCCCGGAGGGTCAGGCCGACCATCCCCAGGGCCTCGTCGGCCGGGCGTGCGCCGGTGGTGCAGGCCGACCACATGCGTACGGTCTCCATGACCGTGAGATCGGAGGGGAAGCCGCCTTCCTGGAGCATCACCCCGGTACGGGGGCGGACGGCGGCGCGTTCGCGGTACGGGTCGTGGCCGAGGACCCGCACCGTCCCGTCGGTCGGTGGCGCCAGTCCTTCGAGGAGTTCCACGGTGGAGGTCTTGCCCGCGCCGTTCGTCCCGAGCAGGGCGAACAGTTCGCCGCGGGCCACGGAGAAGGAGATCCCGGACACGGCCTCGAAGCCGCCGGCGTAACGTCGGCGGACCCCGTTCGCCTCGATCACGGGACCGTCCACGCGGTCGCTGAGAATGTCGTCGCTGGTCATGCTTCAAGGTTTCCGCCGGAACCGGCCCCCGAGCAGTGCGCGCTGTCACCACTGCTCATGACAAACGTCATGAGGGCGGCGGGGGAGGAGAGGGACGGGAGCACGACAAAGGCCCTGACCGAGAAGGTCAGGGCCTTTGATGCTGAGCGGACGACCAGGTTCGAACTGGCGACCTCAACCTTGGCAAGGTTGCGCTCTACCAACTGAGCTACGTCCGCAGTGCAGCCACTCGGCTTTCACCGGTGGAGCGAGCACCACTCTACCTGATCCAACGAAGTGGTCCGAAGAGTTGTGCAGAGCGGGTGACAGGAATTGCACACTGCGCCTTCCCCCTGGAAGGGGGATGTTCTACTACTGAACTACACCCGCACGCTGCGTGGGATTCGGCTTTGCGGCCTCGCCCCTCGGCGTGCTCCAGACTCTAGCCGACCTGCGGGGGTGTCGCGCAAGTCGGCTCCCCGAGGCTCCCGCGGAACGGGTCCCCGGACCCGGCCGGCGGGGCGCCCGGGGACGCCTGACGGAGCGTCCGGCTCCCGGACCCGCTGTGCCCGGCGGGCCGCCCGGTCCGGCCGGCCCGGAGCCGCCGCGGCTCGTCCCGCCGGCGTCGCCGCGGTTCGGCCGGCCGCCACCGCGGCGGCTCAACTCGCCGCGTCGAACGCCTCGTAGACCTTCTTCGGGATGCGGCCCCTGGCCGGCACCTCCATCCGGTGCGAGCGGGCCCAGGCGCGGACGGCCGCCGGATCCGGGGCGAGGGAGGTGTGGTGGTAGGCCGTGGGCGTCCTGCCGTGCTTGCTGGCATTTGTCTGCTTTCGGCCGGCGGCCACGTAAGGAGCCAGGGCCTTCCGCAGTTTTTTCGCGTTGGCGGGATTGAGGTCGATCTCGTACGTCTTCCCGTCCAGGGCGAAGGTCACCGTTTCCGCCGCTGCTCCCCCGTCGATGTCGTCGGAGAGCGTCACCACTACGCGCTGAGCCACGGATATCGGTCCTTTCCTACGGCACCGGCGCGTACTCCGTGCGCGGATGCCTGCCTTCCGGCTGTCAGGCGGGCGGATGTGGATCGACGAGATGTCGACTGTTCCGTTGTCCCCGGGGCAATGTTGCTTTCCCCGGTAATCATTTGTACAGCGGTGGGCACCGCATTGTGAAGCCCAGCCAATTACATCCGCGTGTCCGTGTGCAATCCGTGTGCAATCCGGACGTGATTTTTCCAGACCTTTTCCCCTGTGGTGCCCCGGCCGATATCTCGGCGTGATCCGCGCAGGGCCCCCGCGATGTCCGTCCCGCCCGATATCTACCCGCGTAGAAATTTTGGCCAGGTACGCTGAGTGGACCCGCGGGGGTCTGGGGAACCCCCCGGAGAGACAGCCGCACCACACCACCACACCGGGAGTGCCAGTGGCACGCGTCGTAGTCGACGTCATGCTCAAGCCCGAGATCCTCGACCCGCAGGGACAGGCGGTGCAGCGCGCACTGCCCCGTCTCGGCTTCGAGGGAATCGCGGACGTTCGTCAGGGAAAGCGTTTCGAGCTGGAGGTCGAGGGACCGGTCGACGACGCCGCCCTCGCCCGTATTAACGAGCTGGCCGAGACGTTCCTCGCCAACACCGTCATCGAGGACTTCGTCGTGAAGGTGGAGGAGGAGAAGTGACCACCCGTATCGGCGTCGTCACTTTTCCCGGCACCCTCGACGATCAGGACGCCCTGCGCGCCGTCCGGATCGCGGGCGCCGAACCCGTATCCCTGTGGCACCGCGACAAGGACCTGCACCAGGTCGACGCGGTCGTCCTGGCAGGCGGTTTCTCCTACGGGGACTACCTCCGCGCCGGTGCGATTTCCCGCTTCTCGCCGGTCATGGAAACCCTCATCGAGCAGGCGAAGGCCGGTATGCCGGTCCTCGGCATCTGCAACGGTTTCCAGATCCTGACCGAGGCGCACCTGCTGCCCGGCGCGATGCTCCGCAACAACCACCTCCACTTCATCTGCCGCGACCAGCGCCTGCGGGTGGAGAACGCGGAGACCGCCTGGACCTCGGACTACAGCGCCGGCCAGGAGATCAGGGTCCCGCTCAAGAACATGGACGGCCGGTACACCGCCGACGAGCACACGCTCGACGAGCTGGAGGCCGAGGGCCGCGTCGCCTTCCGCTACCTGGACGGCAACCCCAACGGCTCGCTCCGCGACATCGCGGGCATCACCAACGCCGCGGGCAACATCGTCGGCCTGATGCCGCACCCGGAGCACGCCGTGGAGCCGCTCATCGGCACCGGCCGCACCGACGGCCTCGGTTTCTTCACCTCGATCATCAAGAAGCTGGTCAACGCATGAGCCTGGATACGGTCAAGCACGCGGCCGGGACCCCGGACGCCGAACAGCCCTGGAAGGAGCTCGGCCTCAAGGAGGACGAGTACGCCCGGATCCGCGAGATCCTGGGCCGCCGTCCCACCGGCGCCGAGCTCGCCATGTACTCCGTGATGTGGTCGGAGCACTGCTCGTACAAGAGCAGCAAGGTCCACCTCAAGCAGTTCGGCGAGAAGGTCCCCGCCAACGACGCCATGCTCGTCGGCATCGGCGAGAACGCCGGCGTCGTCGACGTCGGCCAGGGGTACGCGGTCACCTTCAAGGTCGAGTCGCACAACCACCCCTCGTACATCGAGCCCTACCAGGGCGCGGCCACCGGCATCGGCGGCATCGTCCGCGACATCCTCGCCATGGGCGCCCGCCCGATCGCCGTCGTGGACCCGCTGCGCTTCGGCGCGGCCGACCACCCCGACACCAAGCGCGTCCTGCCGGGCGTCGTCGCGGGCATCGGCGGCTACGGCAACTGCCTGGGCCTGCCCAACATCGGCGGCGAGGTCGTCTTCGACGCCTGCTACCAGGGCAACCCGCTGGTCAACGCCGGCTGCATCGGCGTGATGAGGCACGAGGACATCCACCTCGCGCAGGCGTCCGGCCCCGGCAACAAGGTCATCCTGTACGGCGCCCGCACCGGCGGCGACGGCATCGGCGGCGTCTCCGTGCTGGCGAGCGAGACCTTCGAGTCCACCGGGCCGGCCAAGCGCCCCGCCGTCCAGGTCGGCGACCCGTTCCAGGAGAAGCTCCTCATCGAGTGCACCCTGGAGATCTTCAAGGAGAAGCTCGTCGCGGGCATCCAGGACCTCGGCGGCGCCGGGCTCTCCTGCGCCACCAGCGAGCTGGCCTCCGCCGGTTCCGGCGGCATGCGCGTCGAGCTGGACACCGTGCCGCTGCGCGACTCCTCCCTCTCGCCCGAGGAAATCCTCATGAGCGAGTCGCAGGAGCGCATGTGCGCGATCGTCGAGCCGCAGCACGTGGACCGCTTCCTGGAGATCTGCGAGAAGTGGGACGTCATCGCCACCGTCATCGGTGAGGTGACCGAGGGCTCCCAGCTGGAGATCTTCTGGCACGGCGAGCAGATCGTGGACGTGCCGCCGCGCTCGGTCGCCCACGACGGCCCCGTCTACCACCGCCCGTTCGCCCGCCCGTCCTGGCAGGACGCGCTCCAGGCGGACGACGCGGGAAAGCTCGCCCGCCCGGCGAACGGGGCCGAGCTGCGCGAGCAGGTCCTGAAGCTGGTCGCCTCCCCGAACCAGGCCTCCAAGGCGTGGATCACCGACCAGTACGACCGCTTCGTGCAGGGCAACACCGTGCTGGCGATGCCCGAGGACGCGGGCATGGTCCGCATCGACGCCGAGTCGAACCTGGGCGTGGCCATGGCGACCGACGGCAACGGCCGGTACGCCAAGCTCGACCCGTACACCGGCGCGCAGCTCGCGCTGGCGGAGTCGTACCGCAACGTCGCCGCCTCCGGCGCGAAGCCGCTGGCCATCTCGGACTGCCTGAACTTCGGCTCCCCCGAGGACCCGGACGTCATGTGGCAGTTCGCCGAGGCCACCCGCGGTCTCGCGGACGGCTGCCTGGAGCTGGGCACCCCGGTCACCGGCGGCAACGTCTCGCTGTACAACCAGACCGGTGAGACGGCGATCCACCCGACGCCGGTCGTGGCCGTGCTCGGCGTGATCGACGACGTCAACCGGCGTACGCCGGTCGCCTTCGCGGAAGAGGGTCAGCTCCTCTACCTGCTGGGCGACACGACCGAGGAGTTCGGCGGCTCGGCCTGGTCCGAGGTCGTCCACCAGCACCTGGGCGGCCTGCCGCCGAAGGTGGACCTCGGCCGCGAGAAGCTGCTCGCCGAGATCCTCATCTCGGCCTCCCGCGACGGCATGATCGACGCCGCGCACGACCTGAGCGACGGCGGTCTGATCCAGGCCGTCACCGAGTCCTGCCTGCGCGGCGGGAAGGGCGCCCGGCTGGTCGTGCCGGACGGTCTGGACGCGTTCACGTTCCTGTTCTCCGAGTCGGCGGGACGCGCGGTCGTCTCGATCCCGCGCAGCGAGGAGCTCCGCTTCAACGACATGTGCGGCGCGCGCGGTCTGCCCGTCACCCGTATCGGCGTCGTCGACGGCGAGGAGATCGAGATCCAGGGCGAGTTCAGCATCCCGCTGAGCGAGCTCCGTACGGCACACGAGGCGACGATCCCCGCGCTGCTCGCCTGAGCCGCGCGCCGACCGGCGCCTCCGAAGCCCCCGCCCGGGTCCTCCGGGCGGGGGCTTCGGCCGTTTCCCTCACACGCTTGTCAGAGATTACGTAATTACGTAAGGTTGGTTCCATGGAGCTGGAGCAGCGGGTCGCCGAGCTGGAGAGGCGGCTCACGGCACTGGAGCGGCGGGACTCCGAGTCCCCCCGCCTGGGCGACGGCGACTTCTGGGCGCTGGACGGGCTGAAACAGCAGCTCGCCGAGGTCGGGGAGGCCGCGGCCGACGGGGGAGTGCTCTACACGGGCTCGGTACGGCTGCCCACCGGCGAGAGTTACGAGTGGCAGTACGGCGCCCTCACCGAGGCCCTGTTCGACGGGGACTGGGAGGACGCCGCCGATTCGTTCGCCGCGCTGGGCCACCCGGTCCGGCTGCGGCTGCTCCGCGAGATCCTCGGCGGCCTGAGGACGACCGCCGAACTGGCCGCGCTCGACGAGCTGGGCACCACCGGCCAGATCTACCACCACCTGCGCCAGCTGACCGGCGCGGGCTGGCTGCACGCGGCGGGCCGCGGCCGGTACGAGGTCCCGCCGGTCCGCGTGGTGCCGCTGCTGGTGGTGCTGACCGCGGCCCGGCCCTGACCTGACGACGAGAAGACACGAAGCCATGGGGGAAACATGTCTGTCCGCACCGCCGTTCCGATCGCCATGCGGCTGTCCTGGCTGGTCCTGTTCGCGCTGGTGATCGGCGAGTTCGTCACGGATCTGCCAGGACCGGGCTGGGCGACCACCGTCCTGCCCGCGACGGTCGTCTTCGCCCTCATGGTGGCGACGACGGTCCTGCAGGTCGGCGCCGCCGCACCGCAGGGCGAGCCGAGGCCCCCGGTGGAGGTCGACCCGCCGGTCACCGGACGCTGGACGGCCCTGAACAGCCCGGCGGACAAGACGCCGAGCCACGGGACGCACGTCTACGGGCAGACGTACGCCATCGACATCGTGGCCGACCCGGAGACGGGGGAGGGCGAGCCCCCGGCCCGGCCGGCGTTCCGTTGGCTCTGGCCGTTCTTCCGCCGCAACGGCGCCTTCCCGGCCTTCGGCGTCCCGCTGCTCGCGGTGGCCTACGCCACGGTCGTGAAGGCGAGCGACGGCCAGCGCGACCACCTGAGCCGCAACTCGCTGGCGGGAGTCATCTATCTGATGGTCATCGAGGGCAACGTCCGGTCGTTCGCCGGCACGCGGCGGATCATCGGCAACCACGTGATCCTCGACCTCGGCGGTGGCACGTACGCCGTGTACGCCCACGTCCAGCGCGGCTCGCTCCGGGTGAAGGCCGGGGAGACCGTGCGCGCCGGCCAGTTGCTCGGGCGGGTGGGCAACTCCGGCAACACCACCGAACCGCATCTCCACTTCCAGCTGATGGACGGCCCGGACCTCGACAACGCCCGGGGCGTCCCCTTCACCTGGCGGGGCGTCGGAGTGCCCGCGAACAAGGAGACGTTCACGGTCGGTGAGCCGGCCGAGGTGCAGGCCGGGACGCCGGCCGGGGAGCGGGCCGCGGAGGCCTGACCCGGGCGGGCGATGTCGGTGGGGCCGGTTAGTCTCGGCCCCATGCCCCCGGCCAAGAAGCGCCCGCGCGCCTACGACCACCTCAGGACCCGGACGGCGGTCCTCGCCCAGTTCGCCCATGTCCGCGACGCCGTCGCCGTGTTGACGCCCGACCAGCTCGCCCGGCCGACCCGGCTCGGCGACTGGACGGTGCGCGAGCTCGTCGTGCACATCGCGACGGGGCTGAGCAGTGTCACCCGGTCCGTGGAGCTGCCGGAGCCGCCCGGGCCCAAGCCCCAGGTCGCCCTGCTGGAGTGGCCTGCGGCCCCCGCCGCGCACGCCGCCCGGATCGCCGAGGACGTCAGGGAGCTGGCGGCCGGCCGCCCCGACCTCGCCACGCTGTTCGAGGAGGCGGAAGCGGGGTTCACCGGGGCCGTCCCGGCCACCGGCACGGGCGAGCGGCTGCTGTCCGTCCGGGTCGGCTCCATGCGGCTGACCGACTACTTGGTCTCCCGGACCGTCGAGCTGGTCGTCCACACGGACGACCTGAACGAGGCGCTCGGTTCGGAGATCCCGTACGACCGCCAGGCGCTGGCCGCCTGCACCCGGCTGCTGGCCGACGCCCTCGCGGACCGGGCGCCGGGCGGCTCGGTGGAGGTGCGGGTCCCGCCGTTCGCGGTGGTCCAGTGCATCGGCGGGCCCAAGCACACCCGGGGCACCCCGCCCAATGTCGTGGAGACCGGCCCGCTGACCTGGATCCGGCTCGCCACCGGGCGTACGGAGTGGGCGCGGGCCGTGGAGGACGCCGAGGTCAGAGCCAGCGGGGAGCGCGCCGACCTGGCCGCGCTGCTGCCGCTGATGGGCTGAGACGGCCACCGGGAAGCGGAGCGGGCGGAACCGGATCGGCCCCCCGTTCCGTCACATCGCCATGCGCACACAACGGATGACCCTCAGCGTCAGTGTCCTGGCCCTCCTCACCCTCGCCGCCTGCGGTACGGAGTCGGGTTCCGGCTCCGGCAAGGGATCCGGCGAGGGCGGCGACAGCGTGCAGAGCGACGTCCCCGTCACCGGGGTCGCCTGGAGCGTCGACTCGGTGACCGTCGGCGGGAAGAAGACCGAGGCCCCGGAGGGGGCCCGGCTGGAGATCGACCCGAAGGGCCGGGCCACGGCCGACTTCGGCTGCAACCACATCGGCGTGGACGCCCGGGTGAAGGGCGACCGGATCACCCTGGGCAAGCCCGTCACCACGCAGATGGCGTGCGACGAGGACATCGAGAAGTTCGAGAAGGCCGCCATCGACGCGATGGGCGGTGAGCTCACCGCGAAGCTCTCCGGCGAGAAGCTGACCCTCACCAAGGAAGGCGGCCACACCATGGAGCTCAGCGAGGAGAAGGCGGCCGACCTGGTCGGTACCCGGTGGGCGGTGACCACGCTGATCAGCGGTGAGACGGCCACGACCGTGCCGGCGGACCTGCCGAAGGAGCGGGCGCCCCATCTGACCTTCGCCGACGACGGCACCGTACGGGGCAACTCCGGCTGTAACTCCTTCAGCGGCAAGGCCACGGTCAAGGGCTCCACGATCGTCTTCGGATCGACTGCGGGCACCCGGAAGATGTGCCCGGAGGCGGAGATGGAGACGGAGCGCGCGGTGCTCGCCGCCCTCAGCGGCCCGACGACGTACACGATCAAGGGCAGCACGCTCACCCTCACCGCGGAGGGCGGCAAGGGGATCGGCGCCACGGCCGCGACCCCCGGGTCCGGAAACAGCTCCCAGCACGGCTGACTCCGGAAGACAGCCGTACCGGGCAGGCGGCCCCCGGCCTCCGCTCCGGCGGCCGGGGGCCGGCCGGGGCTCGGCCGCCCGGGCCCACCGGGGTGGGTCAGGAACCCGTCGGATAGGGCAGCAGACCGGAGTCCGTCCTCTCCCACGACGCCCGCAGGTCGGCCAGCCGCCCCGGGTCCGCCTTCGAGCGGTCGGCCTGCTCGCGGCGGTCGTCGGCCAGGTTGAACAGCTGGTCGGTCCCGCTCCTTCCCCGGTAGTACTTCCAGTCGCCGCGCCGCAGCGCCCGCTCGCCGCGCACCCGCCAGAACAGGTCGCGTTCCCCCGGTGTCTCGCCCCGCAGCAGATATCCCGCGAGGCTGATGCCGTCCAGCGGGTGGGCGGGGTCCGGTCGTGCCCCGCCCAGCTCCAGCAGGGTGGCCGTCCAGTCGGGGGAGAACACCGGGAGGTCGCTGACCTGTTGGCCCTCGATGCGCGCGGGCCAGCGCAGCACCGAGGGGACGCGGATGCCGCCTTCCTGGAGCGAGCCCTTGTTGCCGGCGAGCGGCCAGTTGTAGGAGAACCGCTCGCCGCCGTTGTCGCTGGCGAAGAAGACCAGGGTGTCCTTCTCCTGCCCCGACCGCTTCAGCGCTCTCAGCACCTCGCCGACCGAGCGGTCCAGGTCCTCGACCATCTCCGTGTACTTCTCGACCGAGCCGCCGTCGGCGTGCCGGAGGGCGGAACGGTCGCCAGCCCTGATCCGGCGGACGATCTCGGCGCTCGCCTCCGTGTCGCCTTCGGCGATCCAGGGCCAGTGCGGGGTGGTGAAGTTCAGGTTGAGCAGCCACGGCCGGTCGCCGTGGTCACGCCGCACGTACTCACTCGCGCGCTCCGTGAGGACCCGGGTGTAGTACCGCAGGTCCTTGTACTCGGCGTCGCCCTCGTACAGGTCGTACTCGCCCGCCAGGCCGAGCTTGGAGTAGTACTCCAGGGCTCCGCCGAAGTTGCCGAAGAACTCGTCGTAACCCGACTTGGTCGGGCTGTAGTCCGGCAGGTATCCGCAGTGCCACTTGCCGATCAACGCCGTCGAGTAGCCGGCGCCGCGCAGCAGGGAAGCCAGTGTCGGGTGGGTGGGCTCCAGCCCCACCGACCGGTCGGCGATGGGCTCGGCGAGTCCGCCCCTCGTCCGCCCCGGATAGCGCCCCGTGTAGAGGCTGAAGCGGGTGGGGGAGCAGGTCGCCGAACCCGAGTACGCGTCGGTGAAGCGCACGCCCTGCCGCGCCAGCCGGTCCAGGTGGGGCGTGCGGATGTGCGGGGACCCGTACGAGGAGAGGTCCGCCCAGCCGAGGTCGTCGCCGAGGATGAAGAGGATGTTGGGACGGCGCGCGTGCTTGCCGCGGGCGGCGCGGAACGGGCGCTCCCGCGGCGCGTCGTCGGCGGCCGTTCCGGCTGCGGCCGCCGGTATTCCGGCCGCGGTGACGGCGGTCGCGCCGACCGCGGTCGTGAAGGCGCGCCGGCTCAGCGGCGTACCGGATCGCCTGTCCGAACGTGCGTGTGCATCGCGAGAAGTCATGGGGGCTCCTGGGAGGGCCTCGGGCGCGGGTCGGAGGACGGGGCGCGAGGCGGTGGGCGCGACTTCCCGGCGGGCGGGGGCCCGCGGACGGGCTCACCCGCCCGCGGGGAGCGGAAGAGGGAGGGAGATGAACGGCGTGCACGCGTGCCGAAGCCCGGGGCGGAGCCCTGCGGGGTTCTGGAGGTGCGGCTGCCTTCAGGCGCGGCGACAGATGGCGCTCGCTACACGTCCCAGATCGACGTGCCGACGCTCCACGAGCGTGATCGAAAGATCACCGAGGGGCTGCATGGGGATGGAGCCTGCCAACGGGGCATGGGCCTGTCAACGGTGGTCTCGCACTGCGAGACCACCGTTGAC
>NZ_JAAXYC010000235.1 GCF_018619185.1 Streptomyces sp. McG3
GCCCTAGTCCCGCCGGGCGGCGGGACTAGGGCAGGCTACCCGCGCCGTGCCGCTCAGCGGCCGCGCAGCCGCCGTACGAGGATGCTCGCGTCGCCCCGGGACTCCAGGTCGGCCAGGACCACCGCCACCGCCTCGCGGACGATGCGGCCGCGGTCGACGGCGAGGCCGTGTTCGCCTCTCAGGACGAGCCGGGCGTGTTCGAGGTCCATCAGCTCCTCGGCGGAGACGTAGACCGTGATCTTCTCGTCGTGGCGTTCCCGGCCGCTGGGGCGGCGGTTCGCGCCGCGTCCGCCGCCGCGCCTGCGCTGCTGCTGGACCGCCGGGGGCTGCTCGGCCGGGGCGGCGGAGGGCGCGGGGCGCTCGCCGGAGGCGGCCTTGGCGGACGGGGAACGCTCCCCCTCGCCGCCGCGGCCGCGCGTGTCGCCGCCGTCGTCACCGGCCGCGGTGTGCTCCTCACGGTCGGCGGGCGGGGCCTGGCCGGAGGGGTCGCTCTCCCCGGCGGGCGCGGGCACCCGCGGCTCGCCGTTCGCCTTGCGCCGCCGTTCCGCCGGCGAGGACGGCTGGAGGCCCATCCCGCCTCCGGTGGTACGGAACAGTTCGTCGGCCCCCGGCAGACTCACTCGGCGTGACACCGGGCGAGCACCTCCCTGGCGAGCTGGCGATAGGCGGCTGCGCCGACCGAGTTGGAGGCGTAGGTGGTGATGGGCTCACCGGCGACCGTGGTCTCCGGGAAGCGGACCGTGCGGCCGATGACCGTGTGGTAGACGTGCTCGTCGAAGGCCTCGACGACGCGCGCCAGGACCTCGCGGCTGTGCACCGTACGGGAGTCGTACATGGTGGCGAGGATGCCGTCGAGCTCCAGCTCCGGGTTGAGCCGCTCCTGGACCTTCTCGATGGTCTCGGTGAGCAGCGCCACCCCGCGCAGGGCGAAGAACTCGCACTCGAGCGGCACTATGACCTTGTGAGCGGCCGTCAGGGCGTTCACGGTGAGCAGGCCGAGGGAGGGCTGACAGTCGATCACGATGTAGTCGTAGTCGGCCATCAGCGGCTTCAGCGCGCGCTGGAGCGTGGACTCGCGGGCCACCTCGCTGACGAGCTGCACCTCGGCCGCGGAGAGGTCGATGTTGCTGGGCAGCAGGTCCATGTTGGGGACCGCGGTCTTGAGCAGGACGTCGTCGGCCGTCATGCCCCGCTCCATGAGCAGGTTGTAGACGGTGAGGTCCAGCTCCATCGGGTTGACGCCGAGGCCGACGGAGAGCGCGCCCTGCGGGTCGAAGTCGACGAGCAGGACCCGGCGTCCGTACTCCGCGAGCGCGGCGCCCAGGTTGATGGTCGACGTGGTCTTGCCGACGCCGCCCTTCTGGTTGCACATCGCGATGATCTTCGCGGGGCCGTGGTCGGTCAGGGGACCCGGGATCGGGAAGTACGGCAGGGGCCGTCCGGTCGGGCCGATGCGCTCGCGGCGCTGACGCGCGGCGTCGGGCGCGAGGGTGGCCGCGTACTCCGGATCGGGCTCGTACTCGGCGTCGGGGTCGTAGAAGTGCCCCTCGGGCACCTCGGCGAAGTCGGCGAAGCGGTCGGTGTCCCGGCTGCTCTCGTTGCCGGCCGTGGCGTTCACGTGTAGGCCGTCCATCATCTGGGGGGCTGTCGTCATGTGCTGTTGGGTGGCGAAGGTGCGGACAGCGACGGAGCCGACAGCTTCGAGCCCGATCGGGCTCAGACCCCGTGCAGGCATCCCTGGTTGACCACCCCCGGGAGTAATTGTCGACTCATTCACAAGTCGTCTTACCTCCTTGGACGTGACCAGGAAACTTATCGATAGGTCAGCGTGGCACCATGCCGACGATTGGCGACTCTATGGCGTGTCACCGGTCCGCAGCAACACAATCCGCCGGACCCGGCCCGATGTGTCGGCAATCGAACACCCCGCTGTCAAGGGTGCACAGCGACCAAGCCGCACATTTCACCGCAGCACGAAACGGGTAAAGGGTTACGTTCGGCACGAGTTGCGCAAGGGCCTCACAGGGCCCGATACACGTCCGGCCGGACCTTGCTCGGCAAGGTCCGGCCGGACGCGCGATGTTGACGGAGGAGGTTGACCCGTCAGCCGAGGAGCGTGCTCAGCTCGACGTGCGGGAGACCGTGCGCTTCGGCCACCTCGCGGTAAACCACCTGGCCCTCATGGGTGTTGAGGCCCTTGGCGAGTGCGGCGTCGCGGCGCAGGGCGTCGGCCCAGCCGCGGTTCGCGAGCTCCACGATGTAGGGCAGCGTCGCGTTGGTGAGCGCGTAGGTGGAGGTGTGGGGCACCGCGCCGGGCATGTTGGCGACGCAGTAGAAGACCGAGTCGTGGACCTGGAAGGTCGGCTCGGCGTGGGTCGTCGGACGCGAGTCCTCGAAGCAGCCACCCTGGTCGATTGCAATGTCGACAAGTACACTTCCGGGCTTCATCTTGGCGACGAGCTCGTTGGTGACCAGCTTCGGGGCCTTGGCTCCGGGGATCAGCACGGCGCCGATGACGAGGTCGGCCTCGACGACGGCCTTCTCCAGTTCGAAGGCGTTGGAGACGACGGTCTGCACCTTGGTGCCGAAGATCTTGTCGGCCTCGCGCAGCTTGTTGATGTCGCGGTCGAGCAGCGTGACGTGGAAGCCGAGGCCCACGGCGATCTGTGTGGCGTTCCAGCCGGAGACGCCACCGCCGATGACGACGGCCTTGCCCGCCGCGGTGCCGGGGACGCCGCCGGGCAGCACGCCGCGGCCGCCGACGGAGCGCATCAGGTGGTACGCGCCGACCTGCGGGGCGAGGCGGCCCGCGACCTCGGACATCGGGGCGAGCAGCGGGAGGGCGCGGTTCGCGGTCTCGACCGTCTCGTAGGCGATGGCGGTGGTGCCGGAGGCCAGCAGCGCGTCGGTGCACTCACGGGAGGCGGCGAGGTGCAGGTACGTGAAGAGGGTCTGGTCCTTGCGGAGGCGGTGGTACTCCTCGGCGACCGGCTCCTTGACCTTCAGCAGCAGGTCGGCGGCGGCCCAGACCTCGTCGGCGGTGGGGAGGATCCGCGCGCCGGCGGCGACGTACTCCTCGTCCGGGATGGACGAGCCGGCACCGGCGTCGTGCTCGATGACGACCTGGTGGCCGTGGCGGACGAGCTCATGCACTCCGGCAGGGGTGATCGCCACCCGGAACTCGTTGTTCTTGACTTCGCGGGGGATGCCGACCTTCACGTCGATCACGGTCCTTGGCTCGGAGGGTCATCCGGGCAGAACGGTGCACACCCGGACATATACAGCATAAATGGAGACGCCACGGAGGAACGCGGCAGAGCCAGTCTAATGAAGGACTTCGCGCTGTCTAGCCTTACAAAGCATTAACTTTCTGTCGAAGCACTACGGATTTCGTAGGCAGGAGCCTCCTCTCCCAGCAATCTATCGGCCGCGTTCCGGTGCAACCCGGCCGCCGCGGGGTCCCCGAGCCGGTCCAGCGTGTCGGCCAGCCGCAGCTGGAGCGCCGCCTGAAGCCGCACATCACCGGCGCGCCGGGCCAGGTCGACGGCCTCCCGGCAGGTCTGGCGCGAGTCGTGCGGCCGGCCCGCGTACTCCTGGACCCGGGCCGCCTCGCTGAGCGCCCGCGCCTGGGCCGCCGGATCGCCGAGCCTGCGGTGGCCCGCGGCGGCGGCCCGCCAGTTCCGCAGCGCCTCGCCGTAGCGCCCGGCGTACGAGTGGACCGCCCCGAGCCGCCCGTACAGCCGGGCCTCGTCGGCGCGCTCCCCCTGGGTCAGCCGCTGGGCGAGCGCCCGGCCGTACCAGTCGGCGGCCCGGTGGTAGTCCCCCAGCTCCTCGTACGCGCCGCCTACGGATTCCATCGCGCGGCCGGTGGCGTACAGGTCCTTCGCCGCCTTTCCGGCGTCCAGCGCGGCCCGGTAGCGGGTCAGCGCGTCCCGGGTGCGGCCGGTGCGGGCGTCCAGGTCCGCGAGGTTCAGCAGGGCGGCCGCCTGCTCGCGGGGCAGCTCGCGGCGGAGCGCCACGTCCAGGACGAGTCCATGCAGCCCGTACAGCTCGGAGGCGGCCTCCTCCGTCCCCCGGTGCGCGGCCAGCGCCCGCACCAGGGCCGCCACCAGCCGCCGCGCCAGGGTGTCGAGCTCGCCGTCCGCCACGGCGAGCCGGGCCGATGCGAGCAGGGCGGGCTGGCGGACCCGCAGCCACGCACCCGCCTCGTCCGCGTTCGGGAAGCGCAGCGAGCGGGGCAGGCCGGCGAGCTTGCGGCGGGCGGCGGAGCTCTCCGGCTCGGTGACCGCCCGGCAGGACTGGAGCCGGCGCACGGTCCGCTCCAGCATCCGGGCGCGGGCGAGCTGGATCTCGGCCGGCCGGTCCCGGTCCTCCAGAAGGGCCAGCAGCATCGGGGCGAGGCAGCCGGGCACCGCGTACTGGGGGTGGGCCGCGCCGTCCGTCCGCAGCAGCCCGAGCTTCACGAAGTCGTCGAGGGTGGAGCGGGCGGCGGAGACCGAGCAGCCGGCCAGCGCGGAGGCCGTGTGGGCGTCGGCGAGCCCGGCGGGGGCGAGGGCCAGCAGACGCAGTATCCGGGCGGCGGTCGTCGGCAGGGAGTCGTGGACGAGCCGGAACGCGCGGGCCAGCGGGCGGGCGCCGGTGGGCAGTTGATCGCCGGGGTCGGGGAGCTCGTGCAACTGCTTGGCGACGTCGGCGACCGAGGCCATGGGGTGCGCGGCGAGCAGGCCGCCCATCAGGGTGAGCGCCGCGGGCTGGCCCCCGCACTCCTCGGCCAGCCTCTCCGCCGTGCGGGGGTCGACGGTGATGCGGACCTGTCCGATGACGCGGGCGAGCAGCCGCACCGCCGCGCCCGCCTCCAGTCCGCCGAGGGTGCAGGGCCGTACGTCGGGGATGCCGGTCAGCGGTCCGGTCGCGGTGGCGAGGACCAGGCAGTCCGGGTTCTCCGGGAGCAGCGGGTCGACCTGTTCGGCGTCGGCCGCGTCGTCGAGCACCAGGACGAGCCGGCGTACGGCGAGGGCCTCGCGGACCATCTCGGACAGCTCGTCCTGGTCGGCGCCGGGCGGGACCGCCACCCCGAGGAGGCCGAGGATCTCGCCCGCGGTGCGTTCGGTGGGGACGCTCCCGCCGCCGGGGTCGGTGAGGCCGACCCGGAGCACCCCGTCGGGGTAGTCGCCGGAGCCCGTACCGGGAACGGCCCAGGGCAGTGCGCCCGTGGCGGTCGTGGCAGCCCCGGCGGCGTCGGTTCCGGTGAGCGCTCCGGCCAGCTCCTCGGCGAGCGCGCTGCGGCCGGAGCCGGGCCGTCCCGCGATGAGCAGGACCCGGGCGCGGGGGGTCTTGCGGCCGGCCAGGGTGTCGAGTCCGGCGCGCTCGATGTCCGCCCGCAGGGCCTTCAACTCACGTTCGCGGCCGAAGAATCGGGACGGGGCGGCGCCGGACGGCTCCTCGGTCCCCGGGGCCTTTGCCGGGCCGCTGGTGTCCACCGCCTGATCGGTCACGAGCCACGCTCCACTTCGCTGCACGCGGTGCCCGCCGGAACTCCGGTCGGGTGCGTTTCGAGCGTAGTTCAGCGGTGACGACGATCACTGCGGAGTGGGGCCGAGCACGGGGAACATCCCCCGATCGGATCAGCATTTCTTCACTTTTTACGATCGCCAGGTGTGGTGATCGTCCGATCGGGGGCGCGATGCGCGGCGGCAGACGGACCGTCAGGCTGTCGGGCCGTCAGGCCTCGAAGGGCCGGGCCGGCCAGGGCGCTTCGGCGGGGCGCAGGGAGTCGACGCCGTCGCCCGCGCGTACGGCGGAGAGCGCGAGCACCCCGACGACCAGGCAGTTGTTGTGGACGTCCCCCGCGATCACCGAGCGGACCAGCTCGGGCAGCGGCACCCGGGCGTGCTCCATGTCGGCCTCCTCCTCGGAGACCGCGTACCGCTCGCCCTCCGCCTCCGAGAGATCGCGGGCGAGGAAGACGCGCACCGCCTCGTCGCAGCCGCCGGGCGTGGTGTAGACGTCGGTCAGCACCCGCCAGTCCTCGGCCTTGACGTGCGCCTCCTCGTACAGCTCGCGCTGCGCGGCGTGCAGGGGGTTCTCGCCGGGGACGTCGAGCAGTCCGGCCGGGATCTCCCAGAGCCGGTGGCGCACCGGGTGGCGGTACTGACGCAGCACGATGACCCGGTCGTCGTCGTCCAGCGCGAGGACGGCGACGGAGCCGGGGTGGACCTGGTAGTCACGGCCGTGGACGGACCCGTCGGGCATCACCACCTGGTCGGTGCGGACGCTGGTCTTGTTGCCGGTGAAGGGGGTCGCGGTCGCGGTGACCTGCCACTCCTCGGGCTTGTCCTGGATACCCATGTACGTCCACGTCCTCCCACGAACCAACGGAAACCGGGGTACCGATCCGCGCAGGATCCGTACCCCGGTCAACCGTAGTGCCTCGGCGTTACGCGTCCGCGCCCTTCGCGGCGGCGACCTGGCGCGCGACGGCGGCCTTCACCAGACCCGCGAAGAGCGGGTGCGGGCGGGTCGGGCGGGAGCGCAGCTCCGGGTGCGCCTGGGTGGCGACCAGATAGGGGTGCGTCTCGCGCGGGTACTCGACGTACTCGACGAGCTTGTTGTCCGGGGAGGTGCCGGAGAAGACCAGTCCGGCCTTCTTCTCCAGCTCGGCCCGGTAGCTGTTGTTGACCTCGTAGCGGTGGCGGTGGCGCTCCTCCACGTACGGCTGGCCGTCGTAGGCCTCGCGGACGAGGGAGCCCTCGGCGAGCTTGGCCGGGTAGAGGCCGAGCCGCATGGTGCCGCCCAGGTCGCCCGCGCCCTCGACGTAGGCGAGCTGCTCCTCCATCGTCGAGATGACGGGGTGGGAGGTGGCGGCGTCGAACTCGGTGGAGTTGGCGTCGGGGATCTCCGCGAGCGAGCGGGCCGCCTCGATCACGATGCACTGGAGGCCGAGGCAGAGGCCGAGCAGCGGGACCTTGTTCTCGCGGGCGTAGCGGATGGCGCCGACCTTGCCGTCGACCCCGCGCTCGCCGAAGCCGCCCGGGATACAGACCGCGTCGACGTCGCCGAGGTGCTCGGCGGCGCCCGCCGCGGTCCGGCAGTCGTCGGAGGTGACCCACTTGACCTTGACCCGGGCCTTGTTGGCGAAGCCGCCGGCGCGGATCGCCTCGGTGACCGAGAGATAGGCGTCGGGCAGGTCGATGTACTTGCCGACCAGCGCGACGGTGACCTCGTGGTCGGGGTTGTGGACCCGGTCCAGCAGGTCGTCCCAGGTGGTCCAGTCGACGTCCCGGAACGGCAGGTCGAGCTTGCGCACGACGTAGGCGTCCAGACCCTCGGTGTGCAGCACCTTGGGGATGTCGTAGATCGACCGGGCGTCCGGGCAGGCCACCACGGCGGTCTCGTCGACGTCGCACATCAGCGAGATCTTGCGCTTGATGGCGGTGGGGACCTCGCGGTCGGCGCGCAGCACGATGGCGTCCGGCTGGATGCCGATGTTGCGCAGCGCGGCCACCGAGTGCTGGGTGGGCTTGGTCTTCAGCTCGCCGGAGGGGCCGATGTAGGGCAGCAGCGAGATGTGGACGACGAAGACGTTGTCCCGGCCGACCTCGTGGCGGACCTGCCGGACGGTCTCCAGGAACGGCAGCGACTCGATGTCGCCGACCGTGCCGCCGACCTCGGTGATGACGACGTCCACGTCCTCGGCGGCCATGCGGCGGATGCGGTGCTTGATCTCGTTGGTGATGTGCGGGATGACCTGGACGGTGTCGCCCAGGTACTCGCCGCGCCGCTCCTTGGCGATGACCTGCGAGTAGACCTGGCCGGTCGTCACGTTGGCGGAGCCGTCGAGGTCGACGTCGAGGAAGCGCTCGTAGTGGCCGATGTCCAGGTCGGTCTCGGCGCCGTCGTTGGTGACGAACACCTCACCGTGCTGGAAGGGGTTCATCGTGCCCGGGTCGACGTTGAGGTAGGGGTCGAGCTTCTGCATGGTGACCCGCAGGCCCCGCGCCTTGAGCAGGGCACCCAGGCTGGAGGCAGTCAGACCCTTGCCGAGGGAGGAGGCGACACCCCCGGTGACGAAGATGTGCTTGGTCGTCGTGGATGTGGGCTGCATAGCCAAAGGGGGCTCCCGTGGTCGCGGTTCTGAGGTGCGTACCGGCGGCCGAACCGGAGATTCCGGGGGCGCCGTCGCTGCGGTTCGGGGGCCTCGTGCGCTGTCGCGAACGACCACCGGTCCACGGGCTACCAGGGTAACAGCGACGGCGGGAGGCTGCTTCCGGCCACACCCTGCACACGGGCGTCACACCATCACCCCAGCCACTTCACGTCCCACCCGATCAGCTCAGAGATGTTGCGGAGACCGTCGCGCGGATCTTCGTGGTGCGTCGTATCCTGCTCAAACACTCGCTGCCGAGACAGCCGGGCGGCGGCGCCACCCAGGCCGCCCGCCCGGTACAGGACTCGTCGGATCTTCCCGGGTGAAAGACCCTACGACCCCCTTGACCCGCAGTAAGCGCCCTTTGACGGGGCGACATGGCCGTTCGACTGGAGACGCACGTGGCCGGGCGCATCGAGGATTACGCACTCATCGGAGACATGCAGACCGCCGCCCTGGTCTGCCGGGACGGCACAGCGGACTGGCTGTGCCTGCCCCGCTTCGACTCGCACGCCGTGTTCGCGGGGCTTCTGGGCACCGAGGAACACGGCTTCTGGCGCCTGGGCCCCGCGAGAGCGGAAGGAACAGAACCAGCCTTCGCCGACCGGCGGCGCTATCGCGGTGACTCCCTCGTCCTGGAATCGGAGTGGGACACACCGCGCGGCACCGTACGGGTAACCGATTTCATGCCCCCGCGTGACGGCGCGCCGCAGCTCATCCGGATCGTGGAGGGCGTCAGCGGCCGGGTGCCGATGCGCTCGGAACTGCGGATGCGTTTCAGCTACGGCCGGGTGACGCCCTGGGTGCACAAGGTCGACAACCGCACGGTCGCCGTCGCCGGGCCGGACTCCGTCTGGCTGGACACCGAGGCGGACACGTACGGCAAGAACCTGACCACCTACTCCGACTTCACCGTCGGACCCGGCGACCGGGTGGCGTTCACGATCAGCTGGCAGCCCTCGCACCACGGGCCGCCCGCCCTCCCCGACCCCGAGGGGTCCCTGGAGGCGACCGAGCTGTTCTGGCGCGAATGGGTCGATCAGTGTACGTACCACGGGCCCTATCGGGAGGCGGTCGTCCGCTCCCTGATCACGCTGAAGGCCCTCACGTACGCGCCGACCGGCGGCATCGTCGCGGCCCCGACGACCTCGCTGCCCGAGGAGATCGGGGGCGTACGGAACTGGGACTACCGCTACACCTGGCTGCGGGACGCCGCGATCACCCTCTCCTCGCTGCTGCGCACCGGATACCGGGAGGAGGCCCGCGCCTGGCGCGAGTGGCTGCTGCGGGCGGTGGCGGGCGACCCGGAGAACCTCCAGATCATGTACGGCATCGCCGGGGAGCGCGAGCTCGGCGAGGCGGAGCTGGACTGGCTGCCCGGTTACGAGAACTCCGGTCCGGTCCGGGTCGGCAACGGCGCGGCCAACCAGCTCCAGCTCGATGTGTACGGCGAGGTCACCGAGGCGCTGCACCTGGCGCACATGACGGGGCTGACCCGCAACGACTACGCCATGGGCCTCCAGCTCAAGCTGATCGAGTATCTGGAGAAGCACTGGGAGGAGCCCGACGAGGGCATCTGGGAGGTGCGCGGCCCGCGCCGGCACTTCGTGCACTCGAAGGTGATGGCGTGGGTCGCGGTCGACCGGACGATCAAGCTGGTCGAGTCCGGGGACGTCGAAGGTCCGCTGGAGCGGTGGTACCAGCTCCGCGACGACATCCACCGCGATGTCTGCGAGCGCGGCTACGACAAGGAGCGCAACACCTTCACCCAGTCCTACGGGTCGAAGGAGCTGGACGCCTCCCTGCTCCTCATCCCGCAGATGGGCTTCCTGCCGCCGGACGACAAGCGGGTCATCGGCACGATCGAGGCGATCCAGCGGGAGCTGTCCACGGAGGACGGCTTCATCCTGCGCTACCCGACGGAGGGCGAGAACGCGGGCGTCGACGGTCTGGCGGGCGACGAGGGCGCCTTCCTGGCCTGCTCGTTCTGGATGGCCGACGACCTCGCGATGATCGGCCGGGTCGACGAGGCGCGCCAGCTGTTCGAGAAGCTGCTGTCGCTCCGCAACGACCTCGGCCTGCTGGCCGAGGAGTGGGACTCCAACCTCCAGCGCCAGGTGGGGAACTTCCCGCAGGCGTTCAGCCATGTCCCGCTGATCGACACGGCTCTGCGGCTGACGGCGAGCGGCGCGTACGTCGGCTGAGCCGCCGACGGTGAGGACGGCCGCCCCGGGCTCTCCGGGGCGGCCGTCGCGCGTCGTCAGGGAGCGGTGAGCGGTTCGGCCTCGTACGCCCGGTGCAGGAGTTCCAGGAACGGCGGGGCGGCCGGCAGCTCGGCCGCGCCGATCCGGTGGACGGCCACGCCCGGCGTCCAGGAGTTCATGACGACCGCTCCGGCGAGGGCGGGCAGGTCGTCGGGGGTGATCGCGACGGTCCGCTGTCCGACCCCGAGCCGGTCCAGCTGCCGGCGGACGATGCCCATGGTCGTCCCGGTCAGCAGGCCGGCCCGGGGCCACAGCACCGACGCGCCGTCCCAGAAGGCCAGGTTCCAGATCGTCGCCTCGCTGAACCGGCCCTCCCCGTCCAGGAACGCGGCATCGTCGAAGCCGTCGGCGACGGCCCCGCGGAGCAGCTGCGTCTTGGCCGGCTCGCCGACGTGCTTGATGTGCGGCTGGAACCGGTCGTGGCGGACGGCCGCCAGGGCGAGCGGTCCGGCGGGCCCGGACGACGCCGGGCCGGTGCGCACGAGGAGCGCGGGTTCGGCGTCGGCCGCGGTGAACTCGCCCGCCGGGGAGTACACCGTGGCCGTCAGCGAGAGATCGGCGGGTCCGTCGCGGAGCGCCGTACGCAGACGCGAGCGCACGACGTCCTCGGGCAGAGCCCGGCCGAACAGCTCCGCGGAAGCGGACCTGAGCCGCTCCAGGTGGAGATCGAGGCCGCGGACCCGGCCGCCCGTGACCTGTACGGCGGTGAAGTGGGCGTGGCCCGCGAAGGCGAGCGGCGCGAGGTCGCCGGTGGTGGCCGTCCGGCCGTTCAGCTGCACGATGTACGGGGAATCCTGGTTCATGGTCCGGACGTTAGGGCCTGACACCGGTGACAAGGTCAAGAGGGAACGGGGCACGGGCACATGCTGATCGGGGAGTTGTCCCGGCGGACGGGCGTCAGCGCGCGGTCGCTGCGGTACTACGAGGCGCAGGGGCTGTTGTCGGCCGGGCGGGGTGCGAACGGCTACCGCGACTACGGCGAGGAGGCCGTGGTGACCGTCACGCAGATCCGGGCGCTGCTGCGGGCGGGCCTGTCGACCGAGGTGATCGCCCAGGTGCTGCCGTGTGCCCGGGGCGAGGGGCCCGCGTTCGACTGGTGCGCGGAGCTGCGGGAGATCCTCGGCGGGGAGCTGGCGGTGATGGACGACCGGATCGAGGAGCTGCGGCTGAGCCGGGGCACGCTCGCGGGGTTGCTGACGAAACCCTGACCGGCCCGGTGCGGCGGCGCGTCCGCGCTGCTCCCCTGCGATGCGCGCCCCGGCCCCCGGGCGGTAGCGTCCTGAACAGGACGGCCGCCCGATCGACGGGCGGGGCACAAGGGAAGCGGGCCGGTACGTGGAGAGCCACAGCGGAATCACCGTGCAGCGGGCGCTGGAGCTGCCGGGGCTGCGCGCCGGGCTCCCGGAGGTGGTGGCCGGCGCCGACCGGCTGAACCGTACGGTGCGCTGGGTGCACGCGGGAGAGGTCCCGAACATCGCCTCCCTCCTCAAGGGCGGCGAGCTGCTCCTGACCACCGGTCTGGGACTGGGCGCCCGCCCCGCCGAACAGCGCGCCTTCGTCCGCCGCCTCGCCGACCGGGGCATCGCGGCCCTGGTGGTGGAGCTCGGCCCGCGCTTCGGCCGGCTGCCCGCCTCCATCGTGGACGCCGCCCGCACGGCCGGGCTCCCGCTGGTCCAGCTGCACCGCGAGGTGCCGTTCGTCGCGGTGACCGAGGAGGTGCACACCGAGATCGTCAACGGGCACTACGCGCTGCTCCAGCAGGCGGAGGAGGTGCACCGGCGCGCCACCCGGGCGCTGCTCGACGGCGGCGGGGTGCCGCAGGTCCTCGGGATCCTCGCCGACTTCACCGCCAACCCGGTCTTCCTGGAGACGCCCGACGGCCGGCTCCTCTACGCGGCGTCCACCGGCACCGGCCCGGTGGGCGCGGACCCACTCCAGGTGTGGGAGGGCATGCGCGGCGACCGGGCGGCCCGGGAGAGCCCCCCGGCCGGTGCGGTGCTGGTGGACGTGCCCGGCGGCGGGCCCGAGACCGGTGCGGTACGGGCCCGGCTGGTGCTGCTCGCCGTGGCCGGACCGCTGGCGACCGTGCACCGGATGGCGGCGGAGCGCGCGGCGGGCCTCCTCGCCGTCGTGCTGATGCAGGCCCGGCAGGAGGAGGAGCTGGCGGCCCGGGGCCGCGGCGACTTCCTCACCGACCTCGCGGAGGGCCGGATCGCCCCGGAGGACGCCCCCGCCCAGGCCCGGGTGCTCGGCTTCCGGCCCGGCGACACCCCCCTGCTCCCGGTGGTGATGCGGCTGGCCCCCGAGCTGTCCCCGTCGGGCAACTGGGCGGTGCTGGCCCGTGCGGTCCTGGAGGAGCTGGCCTCGGTCGGGGTACCGGTGCTGCTCGGCGTGCGGCCCGTGGAGGGGCGGGTTCCGCTGCTGGTGGGGCTGCGTTCGGAGGGCGAGCGCACCGCGGTCGCGGACCGGGTGGCGGCGGCGGCCGAGTCGGTCGCCATGTACCGCTGGGC
>NZ_JAAXYC010000236.1 GCF_018619185.1 Streptomyces sp. McG3
TCCCACCCCCGCTGAATTCACGTGCCCCGGCGGCCGGGGCGAGCTAGGCTCGGCCGCATGAACGTCACCGGCCTCAGCACCACCGCGACCGCGCGAGCGACCAGCTCGCCGGTTGCCGCCGCCTGACCTTCACTCCCCCCGGCGACCGGAAACGGTCCGTCGGCAGTGCCGTGGCGCCTCTGGGCCCCGGCCGGGTGACCGAACGGTCCCGTTCTCCGGTGCCTCCCCGCCGCAACGCGAAGGAGCCACACCCATGCGTACGGACCAGCTGGTCAGCACGTTCGTCGAGTACTACGAGGAGCGCGGCCATCGCCGCATCTCCGGCTCGACCCTGTTGCCGCCCGACGGCGACCCCGTACTCTTCACCACCTCCGGCATGCACCCGCTCACGCCGTACCTGGAGGGCCGCCCCCACCCGCTGGGCCGGCGACTGGTGAACGTACAGCGCTGCCTGCGCACCACGGACCTGGACGAGGTCGGGGACGCCACCCACCTGACGGTCTTCGACATGCTCGGCACCTGGTCGCTGGGCGACTACGGAGGCCCGCTCAGTCTCGACTGGGCGTACGGGCTGCTCACCGAGGGCCTGGGCATCGCCCCCGGGCTGCTGCACGCCACCGCCTTCGCCGGTGACGGCCGGACCGGGCCGGACACCGCCTCCGTCGACCTGTGGCAGGGCCTCGGCGTCCCCGTGGAACTCACCGTGGAGGACAACTGGTGGCCCAACGGATCGGCCGGCCCCTGCGGCCCCGACTCGGAGATCTTCCTGTGGACCGGCGAAGGCCCGCCGCGGTCGACGCCCACCCACGACGACCGCTGGGTCGAGGTGTGGAACCACGTCACGATGACCCACCGCCGGCTCGGCGACGGCTCCCTCGTCCCGCTCCCCCAGCGCAACGTCGACACCGGCCTCGGCCTGGAGCGGCTGGCCTCCCTGCTCCAGGGCGAGTCGTCCGTCTTCGCCTGCGACGTCTTCGCCCCCTGGCGCCGCCTGGTGCCCGCCCTGTGGCCGCTGGACGAACCGTCCCTGCGCCTGGTCTGCGACCATCTGCGGTCGGCCGTCGTGGTATTCGGCGACGGCGTACGCCCGGCCAACTCGGGGCGGGGATACGTGCTGCGCCGCCTGGTACGACGGGTACTCACCCGGTTGTGGCGGGATGATCCCTCGCGCGGCGTCGGGGACCTGCCGGAGGAACTGGTCGAGCACACCCTGGACCGCTTCCGGCAGGACCTGCGCCCGGGTGACGTGCTCCGGATGCTCCTCGAAGAGGAGCGCCGGTTCCGCGGGCTCCTGGAGCGCGGCCGAGGGGTGCTCGCCAGGCCCCGGTTCCAAGGCCCGCTGGCCGAGGAGGACTTCCACTACCTCCACGACACCCACGGGCTGCCCCGCGAGCTGGTCATGAGCCTGCGCGAGGAGTGAGGACGCGAGGGGCTCCGCCGACCGCCGCCGCGGTGGCGCGGGCGAAGCCCTCCGGGTTGTCCAGCATGATGTTGTGCCCGCAGTCCGGGACCGGGACCACGGACACCCCGGCCTCGATGAGCGCGTCGGTGCCCGGGAGCGGGCCGTCGGACGCGGGCAGCAGGTAGGTGCGGGGGATCTTCAGGTCCAGCAGATGCTCGCGCATCGTGGGGGTGGTGCCTCGGGTGAGGTGGACCGCGCTGCGGTGCAGGGCCTCCCGGCCTGCCAGGCGCATCGTGGACCACCAGTGGGAACCGGCCCGGTCCCGGATCTCCTGCCAACCGCCCGCCAGGAACTCCTCCTCGGAGTACGCGGCGATGCCGCTGCTGCCCGCGGAGCCGGGTGAAGGCGGGATCGGGTCGAGGTTGGCGTCGACCAGGACCAGGCGGGAGACCAGTTGGGGGTGCCGGGCCGCCAGGACGACAGCCACCGAGCCCCCCATGCTGTGCGCGATCAGCTCGGCGCCCGTGACACCCGCGCCGGTCAGGGCTGCGGCGAGGGCATCGGCGTGGGATTCCAGGCTGTAGTCGAAGTCCGTCGGCCGATCGCTGATGCCATGTCCGAGGAGGTCGATCAGCAGCGACCGGCGTCCGGCGAGCAGAGGATGAACAGCCACCTCCGCGAAGTAGGCCGGCGACGTGGCGCCCAGACCATGGACGTAGACGCGCGACGGCTCCTGTCCCGGCAGCTCGACCCAGCGGATCCGGCCGCCCTCGGGTGTCACTACGGCGTTTCGCACAGCCTGCTCCCCTTCACCACGGGTCGACGGAGAGACGAGAGTAGTCACCGGGCGCCGGTTCACCTCCACCACCCCCGGCCGGACGTTGCGAGGGCACCGGAAGCCGAGGCCTCGGGCAAGCGAGGAGGACCGACTTCCTTGCGGGTGTGCGTTGTGCCGCCCGGATCGCAGGTGCGCACTCCGCCCCTGGTTTCCCGCCGACGGCGGAATGCATGACCCTCCAGGCTTCGGGCAACTGGCCGCCCAGGAACGGGTGGTAGCGATCTCCGTCCCGCGCCGAGCGCGCCCCTCGCCGGCCTTGCGCCGGTAGCGGGTCGACCTCGCCGTCAGTGGCCCTTACGGCGCTCCACGTCGAAGCGATACAGCACCCGCACCAGGCGCCACACTCCGACCGCCCCTCCGGCCAGGGCTCCCCCCGTCCGTACGGCTGCGGACGCCGCATCAGAGAGGCCGAAGACGAGAGTGAGGGCCAGAGCGACGGCGAAGACCGCCGCGCCAAGGGCGACAGCGGTCACCAGGGCAAAGCCGATCTCTACCGTCGTCGCATCCTTTTCCCACCGCGACTCACGCCCCATGTCCATGCCGGAAGTCTCGCAGCACGGCCAAGCCACGGCGCCTGATTCAGCAGACGTCCGGCCCCACGAGCCGGGGCGAGCCTGCCGATGGAGCTGACTTCCAGGCCTGGACCTGTGCGGCCGTCCTCGCGACCCGCTCGATCCTCGCGCGGTGGGCCGCCCGGGCTTCCTCGTCGATCTGCTGCTCGTGCTCGGGGCGCAACCCGGTCCGGCCGTCGATGCCCTCGCGCAGGATGTCGGCGTGCCCGGCGTGCCGGACGGTCTCGCCGAGGACATGGACCATGACGGCGAACAGGTTGGTGTGGGAATGAGGGTCCGGCCACCACGGCACGTGGCCGGGGGCGTCGAGGGGAAGCTCGTTGATCGTCGCGTCCGAGTGGTTCCACGTGCGCCGGCAGAACCCGAGGATCTGATCGCGGGTCTCGTCCTCGGCCGCCCACTGGTCGCTGCCGTCGTGGTCCTGCCACCGGGGCAGCGGTTCCGGGGAAGGGCGGCCGAAGACCTCGCCGAAGTACCTGGCCTCGACGGTGGCCACGTGTTTGACGAGGCCGAGGAGGTTGGTCCCGGTCGCTGTCAGAGGTCGGCGGGCGTCGTATGCGGACAGGCCGTCGAGCTTCCACAGCAGCGCCTCGCGGTCCCGCCGCAGTCTCCCGTGCAGGTTGCCCTTCGCGAACTCATCGATCATGGGGCGCGAGCCTGCCACCGGCTGCTCATACTTTCAAGATCCCGCTCACAGGCGCTTGAGACCGACGTACTGGAGGGCTGCGAAGCCGCCGACGGTCAGGCTCTGCAGCACGATCCAGACCGTGCCGACGCCGGTCGGAGACAGCACACCGGAGATCACGACCACCAGGCTGAGCACCACCCACAGCAGGTTCGCCACGATGACCGCCGTCAGTCCCGTGCGGTTGATCTCCCTCCGCGTCCCGATGGCGAGTACGCCCAGCGAGTAGAGGAGGAGGAAAACCCCGACCGGGTACTGGACTGCCGCCGTGACGCCGAAGAAGGAGTCGAGGACCGTGGCGAGTGCCAGGTACGCGATGCCGTTGAGGCCGGTGACCACCGCGTCCAGCTTGAGCGCCAGCCTCGCGAAACCGTCGGATCCCGTCGCCCTCGCGTATGTGGTGGCCCCGTCGTCATGCGTCAGAGTCATGGTCGTCTTCCTCTCGTGCACCAGGGAGTCGCCCGGATGGAAGCGGCCCCTCCGTGGGGCCTCCGAACCATGCCGAAGGTAGGCGGCCCCACGGAGGGCATCAATTACCCCCGAGGTAATCGGCCCATCGCATCCAGCGGCCCGCGCTCACGGTCGAGGATGGTGCGTCAGCCGGGCAACGACCGCCTCGCGGCTCGGTGCCGCGGGGCCGCCGCCGTTCACGCTGTTGAGTACCCAGTACTGCGGCTGCGTGACGTCGATCCTGGCCATCGCGTCCCGCAGGTGCCGCGTGACGGCCGCGTGGGCCAGGCCGCTCCAGTAGCCGATCGGCTGACTGGCCAGCATGTCGTCGGTGGCGGCCGGGTTCGCCGGCGCCTGGTCGGTGGTGTTCCCGATCGGTGATCCCATGATCGCGACGCTACGTTCCCCCGGCGCGCCGAACCATCGGAATGCGGCGTTCGTTCAGAACGCCGCGAGAAGACGCACGATCACTCGGTGACCGCCGGGCGCAGGAGGCCCCGCCCCGCGCGGTGCCACCCTGCCCCCCGTGCGGTGCCACCCTGCCCCCTTGCGGTGCCGCCCTGCGGCGGCGGCGCGTCAGCCCTGGGCGGTGTCGTCGCCCGGCTGTCCCGTGCCCTCGGCCGCGCCGGTCTTCTCGCGCATCTTGCGCACCAGCTCCGCCTTCTGGTCGGCGGCGCTCCGGCGGTCGAGATTGCGGTGCGGACCGTTGTTCTGCCGTTCGGCGCGGGACAGCTTCTTGCGCTGGCCGCCGCCCTGGCCCACAGGGTTGTTGATGTTCTTGCTCACGGTCACGGGTTCTCCCGGTAGTGATGTGAAGTGATCTACGGATTCACCGGTGGGGGACGGGCGGCGACGTCGGCAGGACGTCAGCGGCGGCCCATCACGCGCTCACTCGTAAATCGGCGTCTGGAATGACGAAGACGTTACCCGGTTCCGCCGCCCCCCGCACACCACGCGTTCCGGGTGGCGGCTGCCGGACTCACCTAGTATGTAATGCATGCAGACACAAAATGACCCTTACGAACTGTCCGTCGAGCTGCCTACGGTCGAGACCTACCTGCGGCTGCGACCCGCGGCGGGTCTGAGCGCGATGCCCTCCGAGGCGGCGGTGCTGGGCCTGCCGAACACCTGGCATGCGGTTCAGGTCCGCCACGACGGTGAACCGGTCGGTATGGGGCGGGTGATCGGCGACGGCGGTTGCTTCTTCCAGGTCGTCGACATCTGTGTCCTGCCCGGCCATCAGGGGCGTGGCCTCGGGAAGCGCATCATGGCCGAGCTGATCGGCGAACTGGAGCGCCGGGCCCCGGCCGGCGCCTATGCCTCCCTCATCGCCGACGGCGACGCCCGGCACCTCTACGAGAAGTTCGGCTTCCGCGAGACCGCACCGGCCTCGGTGGGCATGCACCGCACGGTGTGACGGAGGAAACCGTGACCCTGGCCGCCGTGACCGATGAGTCCCGCTCCCGCGTGCGGTCAGTATCGACGAAAGCAACCGCACAGAGGCAACCGCACGGACAGGAGCAGCACATGGGTCAGCTGGTCGTGGTCAACTTCGTCTCGTTGGACGGGGTCATGCAGTCGGTCCTCTCGGCCGACGAGGACCGGGACGGCGGGTTCGATCAGGGCGGCTGGGTGCTGCCGTACGTGGACGAGGTGGTCGAGCGGTTCATGAGCGAGGCCACGGCCGGCGCCGGCGCTCTGCTCCTGGGGCGCAGGACCTACGAGATCTTCGCCGCCACCTGGCCCTACGCCGACCTGGACGACCCCGCTGTGGCCGCGATGAACGCGATGCCCAAGTACGTCGCATCCCGCACGCTCAAGGAGCTGGGCTGGGCGAACTCCCTGCTCCTCGGGGCCGATCCGGTGGCGGAGATCAGCCGGATCACGGCCGCGTCCGGGAGCGAGACGGTGGTGCTGGGCAGCGGAGAGCTCCTCGCGACCCTGATCGAGCACGACCTCGTCGACGAGTACCGGCTGCTCGTCTTCCCTGTCGTCCTGGGCGGTGGGAAGCGGCTCTTCGCCGATGGCAGGGGTCCTCGTCACCTGACGCTCACCGCAACGCGGCCGACACCGTCCGGCGTCCTGATCAACACCTACCGCCGCCTCGCCGAGAAGTGACGGGCCCATCGGCGGCAGCGGGGGAACTGCTGCTCGCGCACGAGAAAGGGGCACAGGCCGGTGGCGTTCGGCGTGGAGATCAGGAAGGCTGGTGCGCATGGTCTCGGTAGTACAGAACGTGGCGATCGACTGTGCGGATGCCTACGGGCTGGCCCGGTTCTGGAGCGGTGTGACGGGTCATCCGCTGCACCCGGAGGACAGGCCCGGCGTCCGGGAGGCCCAAGTGCTGCTGGCGGAGGGCCCGGTGCTGCACTTCAATCAGGTGCCCGAGGCCAAGACGATCAAGAACCGACTCCATCTGTGCCTGCGCCCGGAGACCTCGCGCGATCAGGAGGTGGACCGGCTGCTGGAGCTCGGCGCCACGTTCGTCGGCGATCACCGGAATCCTGATGGTTCGGGCTGGGCGATCCTCGCCGATCCCGAAGGCAACGAGTTCTGCGTCCTGCGGAGTGAGTCCGACCGGGCCGCCATGAATTCCTGACGCTCGCGCCGACCGGGAGGGACCGGCCGACACCGGTCCGACGGCTCCGACGGCCCCGGGCCGCGCGGCTCCGAACGAGTGGACTTCGCAGGGCACGGCCGGGATGCGGTACGGAGTCCGGGGGCCGGGTGGTGTCGTTGCCGTCGCTCCGCTCCCCTCCCTCCCGGTCCGGAAGAGGCCCCCCATGCGACGACGCTCCCCCACCCGACGTCTGTACGCCGCGATGCTGCTCGCGGCGTCCGTACTGGCCCCGATGGCCGTGGCTCCCGCTCCGGCGGTCCACGCCGCAGGCCTCGACCGGCACGATCAGCACCACGGGAACGGCCTGCCCGGCAGACACGACCGGCACGGCGAGGACGACTGTCCGCCCGGCGGTCTCGGCCCCGAGCTGACCGCCAAGCTGGACAAGGCCATCGCGGACGTCCGCGAGCAGGCCGGTATTCCCGGCGCCGTCGTCGGGCTGTGGATGCCGGGGAAGGGCAGCTACGTCCACGCCGACGGCGTCGCCGACAAGGTCACCGGTGAGCCGATGTCGGCCGGCACCCGGATCCGGATCGGCAGTGAGACCAAGACGTTCACGGTCACCGCGCTGCTCCAACTCGTCGACGACAAGCTCGTCAAGCTGGACGACCCGATCTCCCGTTACGTCTCCGGCGTGCGCAACGGCGACCGGATCACGCTGCGCCAGCTCGCCGGGATGCGCAGCGGGCTGTTCCCGTACACCGCCGACGCGGACTTCGTGCACGACCTGCTGAGCGACCCGTACCGCTCGTTCACCCCGCGGGGCGTGCTCGCGTACGGCATGAAGCACAAGAACACCTTCAAGCCGGGTGCGGAGTTCCAGTACTCCAACTCCAACCTCGTCCTGCTCGGCCTGGTGATCGAGAAGGTCACCGGCCAGAAGCTCCGCCAGGTCATCCACGAGCGGGTGCTCCGCCCCGCCCACCTGCACAACACGCTCTTCCCGACCGGGGCCGAGTTCCCCGAGCCGCACGCCCGCGGCTACACCGACCAGACGCTGAGCGGCGAGACCGAGGACGCCACGGACTGGAACCCCTCGTGGGCGTGGGCGGCGGGTGCGATGATCTCCGATCTGCACGACCTGCGCCGCTGGGCCGAGGTCGTCGCCACCGGGGAGCTGCTGAGCCCCGCGACCCAGGCGCAGCGGCTCAAGACCCTGCCGACCGGCTTCCCGGGGCTCGGCTACGGCCTCGGCATCTTCGACGCCGACGGGTGGATCGGGCACAACGGATCCCTGCCGGGGTACGAGACGGTGACCGTCTACCTGCCCGCGCAGAAGGCCACCATGGTCATCATGATCAACACCGACTCCCTGAGCAATGGCCAGGAGCCGTCCACCCTGCTCGCCCGCGCGGTCACGCGGATCGCCACCCCGGACCACGTCTACGACGGCAGCGCCTCCCAGGAGCCGGCCACGCCGGCCGCTTCCTGAGACTGCCCCGGAGTCCCGGTCCGGGCTCTCACCCCAGCCCCTCCTCCACCAGCGCCGCCCACTGCGCCACCACCCGTGCCCGCCGGGCGGCGTCATCGGTGAGGAGGTTGGCGAGGCCGAGGCCGCGGGCCATGTCCAGGAGGCCCTGGACCGTTTCGCGCGCTCCGGGGCGGGACTCGTCCGCGCCCAGGAGCTCGACGGCGATCCGGTGCGTCTCCCGGCCCACCCGCGCCTCCAGCTCCGTCACGCGCGGGCGGAGCTGGGCCTCGTTGGAGGCGGCGACCCAGAGCTGGAGCGCGGCCCGGAACAGGGGGCCGGTGTAGAGGTCGACCAGGGCCGCGACCACCTCGGCGCGCCCCTGGACGGGGAGCGCGCGCAGGGCGGCGGAGCGTTCCTCGGCGACGTACTCCACCGCCCCGGTGAACAGGTCCTCGCGGGTGGGGAAGTGGTGCTGGGCCGCACCGCGCGAGACGCCGGCCCGCTCGGCGACGACGGAGACGGTGGAGCCCGCCCAGCCGTGTTCGGCCAGGCAGGCCACCGCCGCCTCCAGGAGCCGCTGCCGGGTCGCCCGGCTGCGGTCCTGCTTCGGCGCGTGAGCCGATCTCGCGACACTGGAGGAGGTCACCGCACCCATGCCGGGTCCCGTCGTTCGAGGAAGGCCGTCATCCCCTCCCTCGCCTCGTCGGAGGCGAACAACGCGGCGGATCGGGCGACGAGGTCTTCGGCGTACTGGTCGAAGCTCCTCAGCACGGTAGCCGTGACCAGCTCCTTCGATGCGGCCAGCCCCTGCGGCGAGGCCCGGCGCAGGCCGTCCAGGATGGGGACGAGTGCCTGGTCGACGTCCTCGGCTGCTTCCGTGACCAGCGAGATCCTGGCCGCCTCCGCCGCGTCGAAGCGCTCACCGGTGAGGTAGTAGCGGTTCGCCGCCGTGCGGTCCAGGCGCGGCAGCAGGGTGAGGGAGATGACCGCCGGGGCCAGGCCGAGGCGTGCCTCCGTGAGGGCGAAGGTCGAGGCCGGGCCCGCCACCGCGATGTCGCACGCCGCCAGCAGGCCCAGGCCGCCCGCCCGGACATGGCCCGTCACCCGGGCCACGACCGGTTTGGGCAGCGCCACGATCTCCCGCATCAGGCCCGTGAACGCCTGCGGGTCCGGCGGCGCCTTGAGGTCCGCCCCGGCGCAGAACGTCGTGCCGGTGTGGGTGAGCAGCACCGCCCGTACGGTGTCGTCCGCCGCGCACCGCGCCAGCGACTCCCGCAACTCGCCCACCAGAGCGGCCGACAGCGCGTTGCGGTTGGCCGGCGAGTCCAGGGTCAGCGTCGCCACTCCCCGGTCGCGGAGCCTGTCGATCAGGGTCACTTCTCCTCGGTCCTCTCCGTCTTCTCCCGGTCGCGCAGCTCGCGCCGGAGGATCTTGCCGGACGCGGCCCGGGGCACCGCATCGACGAACTCGGCCTGCCGCACCTTCTTGTACGGGGAGACGCGTTCGGCGACGTACGCCAGGACGTCCTCCACCGTCAGGCCGTCCGCCGCCGGGCCCCGGACCAGGAACGCCTTCGGTACCTCGTTGCCGTCCGCGTCGTACACCCCGATGACCGCCGCGTCCGTGAGGTGCTCGTGGGTGAGGAGCAGGGCCTCCAGCTCGGCGGGGGCGACCTGGTAGCCCTTGTACTTGATCAGCTCCTTGACCCGGTCGACGACGAACAGCCAGCCGTCCGCGTCGGCCCGCCCGACGTCGCCGGTGTGCACCCAGCCGTCCGCGTCGATCATGTCGGCGGTGGCGTCGGGGCGGCCCAGGTAACCCTTCATCACCTGGGGGCCGCGGATGAGGATCTCGCCGTCCGCGCCCCCCTCCGCGTCCTTCGCCGGGTCCTCCAGCGACACGATCCGCATCTCGGTGCCGGGCAGCAGCTTGCCGACCGTGCCCGGCGGCGGGTGCTCGGCGGAGAGCGGCACCACGTGCGTCCCCGGTGACAGCTCCGTCATCCCGTACGCCTGCCGCACCGGCGGCACCCCCAGGCGGGCCGAGCAGGCGGCGGCCAGGTCGGCGTCGAGCGGGGCGGCCGCGCTGACGATGTACTGGAGCGAGGAGAGGTCGTACTCCCCCACCAGCGGGTGCTTCGCCAGGGCCAGCACGATCGGCGGGGCCACGTACAGGCCGGTGATCCGGTGCGTCTGGATGGCCTCCAGGAACTGCGCCAGGTCGAAGCGGGGCAGGACGACGACGGTGGAGCCGCAGCGCAGCGGGACGTTCATGAGGGCGGTGAGGCCGTAGATGTGGAAGAACGGCAGCACCGCCAGGATGCGGTCGCCCTCGCCCATCGGGATGAACGGTCTCAGCTGCTCCAGGTTGGTCGCGATCGAGCGGTGCGTCAGCATCACGCCCTTGGGCGTGCCCGTCGTGCCGGAGCTGTACGGGAGGGCCGCGACGTCCTCACCGGGGTCGATGGCGATCGTGGGCTCGGGGGCGGTGGAGGACAGCATGTCCAGGATGGAGGTGTGGCCCTCCGCCTGGTCGCAGACGTAGATCTCCCGGATACCGCCGGTGAGTTCGGCCGCCCGGCGGGCGGTCGTCAGGAGCGGGGAGACGGTGACGATCCAGGTGGCCCCGCTGTCGGCGAGCTGTTTGGCGAACTCCTCGGGCGTGGCCAGCGGGTGGACGGTGGTGACGGAGGCCCCGGCGCGGGTGGCCCCGTAGAAGACCGCCGGGTAGGCGATGGTGTTCGGGCTGTGGAGGGCGAGGACGTCGCCCTTGCGCAGCCCCGCCTCGGCGAGCGCGGCGGCGATGCGCCGGTGGAAGCCGTCGAGCTGGGCGTACGTGAGGGAGGCGCCGTTCGTTCCGTCGATCAGGGCAACGGTGTCGCCGAACCCGGCGGCCCCGCCGAGGACCGCGTCGTGGATGGGCGTGTCGAGGGCCGGTACGTCTGCGTACTCGCTGCGGAACACCATGGCGGTCCCCTGTCGTCGCGGATGTCCGCGCCGCCCGGGTGGCGGCGCGGGACGCCGTGCGGGTGTGGAGGGTCAGAATCACCCCTGTGGGGGAGGGATGGGGAGAGGTCGGACGGAAGCGGATCCAAAAGGCCGGAGAACGAAGGCCGGAGGACGAAGGCCACCGGACGAGGGCCGTGCCCCCGGAGGCTCAGTACGACTTCGGCAGGCCCAGCGTCTGGTGCGAGACGTAGTTCAGGATCATCTCGCGGCTGACCGGGGCGATCCGGGCCACCCGGGACGCGGTGATCAGGGACGCGAGGCCGTACTCACGGGTCAGCCCGTTGCCGCCGAGGGTGTGCACGGCCTGGTCGACCGCCTTCACACACGCCTCCCCGGCCGCGTACTTCGCCATGTTCGCCGCCTCGCCCGCCCCGACGTCGTCGCCCTGGTCGTACAGCCGGGCCGCCTTCTGCATCATCAGGCGCGACAGTTCCAGGTCGATGTGGGCGGTGGCCAGGGGGTGCGCGATCGCCTGGTGGGAGCCGATCGGGGCCTTCCACACCTGCCGGGTGCGGGCGTACTCCACGGCCTTGGAGAGCGCGAAGCGGCCCATGCCGATGCCGAACGCGGCCGTCATGATCCGTTCGGGGTTGAGTCCCGCGAAGAGCTGGAGGAGGCCCGCGTCCTCGTCGCCGACCAGGGCGTCGGCGGGCAGGCGCACATCGTCCAGGACCAGCTCGAACTGCTTCTCCGGGGCGTGGAGTTCCATGTCGATCCGGTTCCGGCCGAAGCCGGGGGCCTCGCGCGGGACGATGAACAGGCAGGGCTTCAGCTTCCCGGAGCGGGCGTCCTCGGTGCGGCCGACGATCAGCGTGGCGTCGGCTATGTCGACGCCGGACACGAAGACCTTCCGGCCGGTGAGCACCCAGTCCGTGCCGTCGCGGCGGGCGGTGGTGGTGATGCGGTGGGAGTTGGAGCCGGCGTCGGGCTCGGTGATGCCGAAGGCCATGGTGAGGCTTCCGTCGGCGAGGCCCGGCAGCCAGGTGCGTTTCTGCTCGTCGGTGCCGAAGCGGGCGATGACCGTGCCGCAGATCGCGGGCGACACGATCATCATGAGGAGGGGCGAGCCGGCCGCCCCCAGCTCCTCCAGGACGATGGAGAGTTCGGCCATGCCGCCGCCTCCGCCACCGTACTCCTCGGGGAGGTTCACCCCGAGGTAACCGAGCTTGGCGGCCTCCGCCCACAGCTCGTCGGTGTGGTTGCCCTCGCGGATGACGGTGGTCATGTAGTCGCGCCCGTACCGCTTGCCGAGGGCGGCGACGGCGGCGCGCAGGGCCTGGTGCTCTTCGGTTTCGAGGACGGTGCGTGCGGTGCTCATGCGGTCTCCTCCGGTACGGGGATGGCGGCCGGGTCCTCCTGGACCACGGCGAGCAGCGCGCCGACCTCGACCTGGAGTCCGGGGGCGGCGTGCAGGGCGGTGAGGGTGCCGGAGGCGGGGGCGAGGATGCGGTGCTCCATCTTCATCGCCTCCAGCCAGATCAGCGGCTGCCCGGCCTCGACGGGGCCCCCGGCGGCCAGGCCCTCCGCGAGGCGGACGACGGTCCCGGGCATCGGGGCGAGCAGGGAGCCCGGTTCGGTGTGCGTGGCGGGGTCGGTGAAGCGGGGCAGGGCGGTGAAGGCGTACGAGGCGGCCCCGGTGTCCACGTACACCCGGTCGCGGTCGGCCGTGACCGTGAAGTGCCGGGCCACACCGCCCACTTCGAGGGTCACGCGGTCCGGGGTGACGGCGAGGACCCGGACGCCCGGGGCGTCGTGCGGTTCCGGGACGCCGGTGCGCGGGGTGCGGTAGGCGACCTCGTGCTCGGCCCCGTCGGGTTCGCTCCGGTAGCGCTTGGTCTCCGGCTGCGAGGGCAGGTTGCGCCAGGCCCCGAAGCGGGT
>NZ_JAAXYC010000237.1 GCF_018619185.1 Streptomyces sp. McG3
GTGCCGGTGCTGTTGGCGGGCGGCGGGCTCAGGTCCGGCCCTCGGCCGGTCCCCGCTCCGGTCCCTGGCGGGCTCTCAGGTGGGCCCGCTCGCCCTGGTGGCCGAAGAGGACCAGGAGTTCCACCGTCCGGTCGTCGTCGGGGCCGAGCCAGTGCGGTACGTGGGTGTCGAACTCGGCCGCCTCGCCCGGCTTCAGGACCAGCGTCCGTTCGCCCAGGATCAGCCGCAGCCGCCCGGCCAGCACGTACAGCCACTCGAAGCCCTCGTGGGTCCGCAGGGCCGGCTCGGTGTCCGGGCCCGGCGGGATCAGCAGCTTGTGGGCCTGGACGCCGCCGGGGCGGCTCAGCGGTACGTAGGTGAGGCCGTCGCGGGTGACCGGGCGGAGGTGGATGCGCGGGTCGCCCGTGCGGGGTGCGCCCACCAGTTCGTCCAGCGGTACCGCGTGGACCTCCGCCAGCGGCAGCAGCAACTCCAGCGTCGGCTTGCGCGTGCCGCCCTCCAGACGGGACAGGGTGCTCTCGTTGATCCCGGTCCGCTCGGCCAGCTCGGCGAGGGTCATCCCGTGCCCGCGCCGCAGTTCGCGGAGGCGGGGGCCCACCGCGGCCAGGACACCGTCCTTGGTGTTCCCGGGGGGCCGTCCTGCTGCGTCTTCCTCGGCTGCCATGCCTGCCAGCTTGCCGAAACGGCATGGGAGCTTGCAAGGGGGGCAGGCCGCGGCGCACCTTCCTGTGCGACGGGGCGGCTCGGCCGGAGCGGCCTCCACGGGCATGAAGGGAACAGCCATGAGCAGCGACACCACCGGCGTCACCGACTCCGCCGCCTTCTGGGAGAACCACTACGCCGGCGTCGACGCACAGTGGGGCACCCGCCCCAACGCCGTCCTCGCCGAGGTCGTCACCGCCCTGGCCCCCGCGCCGGGCGGCGACGGACGGGCCCTGGACCTGGGCTGCGGGCACGGGGGCGACGCGCTCTGGCTCGCCTCGCTCGGCTGGGACGTCACCGCCGTCGACGTCTCGTCCACCGCCCTGGGCCGGGTCGCGGCCGGGGCCGCCGCGGCCGGGCTGACCGACCGCGTCCACCCGAGCCGGCACGACCTGGCCCGTACCTTCCCCGACGGGACCTTCGGCCTGGTGACCGCCAGCTATTTCCACACCCCTGTGGAGATCCCCCGCGAGCAGGTGCTCCGGCGCGCCGCCGGGGCCGTCGCCCCCGGCGGCCTGCTCGTGCTGGTCGAGCACGCCTCGCTCGCCCCCTGGTCCTGGCGGGACGGCCACCAGGACGTACGCTTCCCCGCCCCCGACGACGTACGCGCGTCCCTGCGGCTCGGCGACGGATGGCGGACCGAGCTGTGCCACGCGCCCGGGCGGACCGCCACCGGGCCCGGCGGTGAGACGGCGACCGTGACCGACAACGTCATCGCCGTCCGTCGCGACCTCGACCGCGACTGAGGCCGTCCGCCGCGACCGGGGCCGTCCGCTACGACGACGTGTCCGGCTCCGCCTGCCGTGCCGCGCCGTTCGGGTCCGGGGAGGCCACCGCGTCCTGGGCCGTCAGCCGGTCCTGCCCGGCGATCTCCCGGGCCTGCTCCGCCACCCACTCGGGGCTGATCGCCGGGGGCTCGCCCGGCATCCGGTCGCTGACGAACAGGCAGAACGGGTGGCCGGCCGGGTCGAACAGCACCCGTACGTCGTGCTGCGGCTGGAACTCCGCGGGCCTCGCGCCCTCCGCGACCGCGTGGGCCACGCCCGCTTCCAGGTCGGTCACCTCGAAGTCCAGGTGCAGCATCATCAGCTGGTCGCCGAGGGCGGCGGGCCAGACCGGGGGGACGTACGGCTTCGCGGTCTGGAAGCTCAGGCCCGAGCCACCGCCGGGCGGGAGGAGCTTCACCCAGTCGGGCTCCTCCTGCACCGGCTCCCACCCGAGGAGCCGGCGGTAGAAGTCCGCCAGTTCCGCCGCGTCCGGGGCGTCGAGCACCGTGCTGGACAGAGTCAGGGTCGGGCGGGGCGTGGTGGTCACGGTGGGCCTCCTCAAGCCGGAGATGCGCCGGAGATGTGGCGATACGCCTACCCCGTAGCGGCGCGCTCACCGGCCGGAAACCCCGACGCTGCCCGACCGGCTCATCGCACGATGTCGTCGTACCCGTCGATCTCGCGCGGGTCCCGCGTTCCCGGGCCGATGTACGTCGCCGACGGGCGCACCAGGCGGCCCGTGCGCTTCTGCTCCAGGATGTGCGCCGACCAGCCCGCCGTACGGGCACAGGTGAACATCGACGTGAACATGTGCGCCGGGACCTCCGCGAAGTCCAGCACGATCGCCGCCCAGAACTCCACGTTCGTCGCCAGGACGCGGTCCGGACGCCGCGCGTGCAGCTCCTCCAGCGCCGCCTTCTCCAGCGCCTCCGCCACCTCGAAGCGCGGGGCGGCCAGCTCGCGGGCCGTGCGGCGCAGGACGCGGGCGCGGGGGTCCTCGGCGCGGTAGACGCGGTGGCCGAAGCCCATCAGGCGTTCGCCCCGGTCCAGGGCCTGCCTCACGTACGCGCTCGCGTCGCCCGTACGTTCGATCTCCTCGATCATGCCGAGGACCCGGGACGGGGCGCCGCCGTGCAGCGGGCCCGACATCGCGCCCACCGCACCGGACAGGGCGGCCGCGACGTCCGCGCCCGTCGAGGCGATGACCCGGGCCGTGAACGTCGAGGCGTTCATGCCGTGCTCGGCCGCCGACGTCCAGTACGCGTCGACCGCCTGCACATGCTTCGGGTCCGGCTCGCCGCGCCAGCGGACCATGAACCGCTCCACCACCGACTGCGCCTTGTCGATCTCGCTCTGCGGCACCATCGGCCGCCCCTGGCCGCGCGCCGACTGGGCGACGTAGGACAGCGCCATCACGGCCGCCCGCGCCAGGTCGTCGCGGGCGGTCGCCTCGTCGATGTCCAGCAGCGGCTTCAGACCCCAGACGGGGGCCAGCATCGCCAGCGCCGACTGCACGTCGACCCGGATGTCACCGGAGTGCACGGGGAGCGGGAACGGCTCGGCGGGCGGCAGCCCGGGGTTGAACGCCCCGTCCACCAGCAGGCCCCACACGTTTCCGAACGAGACGTGGCCGACGAGATCCTCGATGTCGACCCCGCGGTACCGGAGCGAACCGCCTTCCTTGTCCGGTTCGGCGATCTCCGTTTCGAACGCGACGACTCCCTCAAGACCGGGTACGAAGTCGGACATCAGGCGGCTCCCTCAGTTCGGCGGGCGGCGGGCGGGCGGCAGACCCGGTTCGGCGGCCGTGGCGTACGGAGTGTGCACGTACCCAAAGGCGCGTGCGTGTACCCGGGAGGCCGCCGCTGTGCGAAGACCACAGGGGCCTGCCCCAAGATATTGGCGGGTTCCCCCGGAGCGGGGAAGCGTGACATCCGGCACAGGACTCCATTTCGGCGGTGGGTGGTTACGGGCCCTCCCCGCCGGGCACACTCCGCCGCTGCGGCAGGATGGGCCTGTGCCCACACCAGAAGATTCTTCGGGACCCCTCCCCGACGATTGCACCACCGATCCGGCGGCGATGCGCGAGCAGTACCGCTCGGAGGACTTCACCGAGCGCGACCTCAGCCCCGATCCGATGGACCAGTTCGCCCGCTGGTTCCGTCAGGTCGCCGTCGGCGGGGTGCTGCACGAACCCAACGCGATGATCGTCTCCACCGCCGCCCCGGACGGCCGCCCGTCCTCGCGCACCGTGCTCCTCAAGCAGTACGACGACCGGGGCTTCGTCTTCTTCACGAACTACGGTTCCCGCAAGGGCCGCGAGCTGGCCGCCAACCCGTATGTCTCGCTGCTGTTCCCCTGGCACCCGATGGCCCGCCAGGTCATCGTCACCGGCACCGCCCTGCGCACCTCCCGCGAGGAGACCGTGGGCTACTTCCGCACCCGCCCGCACGGCTCCCAGCTCGGCGCGTGGGCCAGCGCCCAGTCCACCGTCGTCGGCTCCCGCGAGGAGCTGATCCGCCGCTTCGAGGAACTGGCCGCCCGCTACCCCGAGGGCGAGAAGGTCCCGGCCCCGCCGCACTGGGGCGGCTTCCGGGTGGTGCCCGAGACGATCGAGTTCTGGCAGGGGCACGAGAACCGGCTGCACGACCGGCTGCGGTACGTGCGGGAGGGCGACGAGCCGGGCACCGGGACGTGGCGGGTGGAGCGGCTCTGCCCGTGATCCGCACCCGTGAGGGCCGGAGAACGCAGAAACCCGCAGGCTCTGGTTCCTCCGTGCACAGAGGAGCCGGCCGGACTTACCGGCGAGCCTGCGGGTCGGTGACTGCTTGGGATTGGCCGGCGTCCGGCCTGCACTGCAGAAAGAGTGCGACGACGGGCGTCAGCCCGCAGTCACCTCACGAGTCCGAGAAGAAATCACTTCCGGAACACCTCCTTTCCTGTGTGCCCACAGACTAGGAGCGTCCCGGATCGCGGTTCAAGCTATTTATCCGGAGACTTTTCCTCACCCGCTCATGAACCCGTCCGCCCACCGGTTTACCCACCGGTGCTCGTGAGGCCCAGTGCTCCCCGGACCTTTCTCAGGTCGACGAACTTGAAGCCGGTGGCCTCCCGTCCGTCCTGCGCGGGGGTGGCGCTGCCGTCCTGGACGACGAGCAGGCCGCCCGGGTAGCGGCTGCCGAGCGGTTCGGATTCCACCGCCGCGCCGTCGCAGACCTCGGATCCGTCCAGCGTCGCCGAGGCCGCCGTCACGCGGAAGCCGCCCGCGTACACGGGGAGGGCCCGGTTCTCGCGGCCGGTCCCGTTCTCGCGGCCGGTCCGGCGGGCGTACGCGGCGAAGGTGTCGTCGCCCTGGCTGGAGGCCAGCAGATAGCGGTCGCCGTTCCGCCCGGGGAGCAGGGTCAGCCCCTCCACGTCGGCCGAGATCCGGGTGCCGCCGAAGCCCGGGTCCTCACCGGGGGCGCACTCCTCGCTCTCCTCGTCGTACGTCCCCGGCACGCCGTACTCGCGGACCTTGTCGACCAGCACCGGCTTCCCCCGCAGGTCGGCGGGGATCCGCCAGATGCCCACGTCCTCCTGGCCGGCGTAGAGCGTGCCGTCCGCCGGGTCGACCGCCATCCCCTCGACCTGGGGCAGTTCGCCCGGTTCGCCGCACGGCGTCCAGGACGTGCCGTCGGGCAGCCGGAAGGCGGAGGGCAGGTCGAGGCTCCGGACCTTGCGGTACGTCACGGTGCCGGACCGGGTCGGGAGCAGTTCCAGCAGCGCGACCGAGGTGCGGTTGCGCCGGCTGGCCAGGGCGTACGAACGGCCGCTGCGGCGGTCCGTCCAGGTGGCCAGGCCGTACGCCGTCGTCTGTTCGTCGACCTCGTCCTGATCGGCGGAGAACACCCGGGGCGCCGCCGGGTCGGTGACGTCGGTCAGTGGGCCGCCCTGCCGGGACGGGTCGATGCGGTGGATACGCAGTCGGTCGTGGCCGCGGTCGGAGGTGACGGCCAGGTCCGCCGTCCCGCCCGGGGACAGGCGCAGTCCGTGCACCAGGTCGACGTTGTTGAAGCGGCCCGGGGCGTTGTCGGGGCCGGGCGCGGGCGGCGCGGGCAGCGACTGCACCAGTCGGGCGTCCAGACCGTAGACCCGCAGCCCGCCCTCCTTGGCGGTGGCGATCACCAGGCTGTCGTCCGGGGCGGCGGGATTGCGCCAGATCGCGGGATCGTCCGCGTTGGCGTTGCCGCCCTGCTCGTCGTCGTACAGCGTGGCGGTCTCGGCGCGCGGGGTGACGGCGGGGAGCGGCCCGGGGCCGTCCGGCCGGGCTGCGGGCGCCAAGGGCGCGGCGGGCGCGGGAGCGGCGGCGACGAGTGTCGCGAGCGCGGCGCAGACGGCGAGGGCGGTCGTCGTCGCCGTCGCCGTCGGACGTGCGGTGCGGAAGGGCGTCACGGAGGAGCTCCTTGCGGTCGAGGGTCGGAGGAGCGGGGCCGGGAGCGGCTGGGAGCGGCAGAGCGGGCGGGGCTGTGCGGGCCGGGAGCGGCCGGGGCCGCGGCGTGCCGGGATGCCCGCGGCGACTCGAGGCGTGCGAAGACGACCCGAGGCGTACGAAGGCGTGTGCGAGGGCGACCCAAGGATGGGCGGGGACGGTGGACTCCGTGTGACGTCGTCACCACGCACCGCCGTGCCGCCGGTGAACTCCCCACGCGGGGAGGGCTCGACGGGGTCCGGCCGCTTTCGCGGTGTGGCGCGAAAGCGATGGGAGGCGATCGGGATTCCATCGCTGGGAGAAGTGATTTCGGCGAAGTCGCTGTGTGCTGGGTCACGTTCGAGTTGAATGGTCTGACGTGCAGCAATACACGCGGCGACGCGTGGGGAAACGGCCGACACGTGTCGCGGGGGTGCGGAGTGGGTGCTTTCAGCAGCAGCGGGACCACCGACGAGCTCGGGCCGGACGAGGATCCCGGCGGTGGGCCCCCCGGGTGCTCCGCGGACCCGGGGTCCCCGGCCGGCGAAGGCGATGTCCCCGGAGAGCCTCCCGGGTCCGAACTGCTGGCGGCGTTGCTCGACGGCATGGACGCCGCGCTCTGCGCGTTCGACGCGGCCGGCACGGTCACCCACTGGAACCGTGAGGCCGAACGCGTCCTCGGCTGGACGGCGCACGAGGCCGTGGGGCGTGCCGGCTTCGCGGGCTGGGCGGTGCGCAGGGCCGACGCGGACGAGGTGCGGGCGCGGCTGATGTCGGCCATGGACGCGCCGGGGCGGCAGGTGCACGAGTTCGCGCTGCTGCGCAAGGACGGCGGCCGGGTGCTGGTGCGGACCCAGTCCGCCGGGGTGCGCGGCGCGGACGGGAAGCCGGCCGGGGTCTACTGCGCGTTCAGCGAGGTGCACGCCCAGGTCGACCTGGAGCGGGCCATCGCGCTGAGCGAGGCACTGCTGGAGGACGCGTCCTGGGGCGTGGTCCTCGTCGACGTCGACCTGCGTCCCACGGTCGTCAACGCGTACGCGGCCCGTGCGCTCGGCGGGGGCCGCACCGCCCTCCTCGGCCGTCCGCTCGGCGAACTGCTGGTCCAGGGCGTCGAGGAGCTGGAGGCCGCCCTGCACCATGTGCTCGCCGAGGGCGCCCCGACGGCCCCGGCCGAGCTGTGGGTGACCCTGCGGACGGCGGAGGGCGAACGACGCCGGTGCTGGCGCAGCGGGTTCCTGCGGCTGGCCTCGCCGCTGACGGAGGAACCGGTTCCGCTCGGGGTGGGGTGGCTGTTCCGGGACGTCACCGCGGCGAAGCTCGCGGAGCGGGAGGCCGACCGGCTGCGGTTCCGGACGAGCCAGCTGCACCGGGCCGCCCGTACGGCCTCCGAGTGCGAGGACCCGATGGAGGCGGCGACCTCCCTGCTGGACTTCGCGCTCGCCGGGTTCGCCGACCACGTCCTGGTCGACCTGGTGGCGGGCGATCCGACGGCGGACGGGCGCCTGGTGCGTACCGCGGGAACCCCCGTGGACGGGCCCGGCCCGTGTCTGCTGGTCGCGGGCGGCTCGATCCCCGTCCGCTACGGCCCCGGGCACCCGGCCCTCCAGGCCGTCGAGCGCACCGGCTCGGTCCGTACGAGCGCGGGCGCCGGGGGCGCCGGAGGTGCGGCCTGGGCGACCGAGCGCCGCTGGCCCGGGGACGCGGCCCACGCCCTGTGCACCGTGCTCCGGAGCCGGGGGCGGACGCTGGGCGCGCTGACGTTCCTGCGCGCGGCGAACCGGGCCGCCTTCGAACGCCCCGACACGGCGTACGCGGAGACGGTGGCGGCCCGGGTCGCGGGAGCCGTCGACCTGGCGCGGGCGGTGCGGCCCACCACCTGACGCCGCCCAGGGGAACGGGGGACCGTCCCCGCCGAAGCAGCTCCCGACGCCTTGTCAGTTCGCCTGTGTGGTCCCGTACGTCTGCGCGACGAAGTTGAGCCGCTGGACGAAGCTGGCGGCCCAGTTGTCGCCCGCCACCGATGACAGGGGCTGGCTCCACCACCTCATGCGGGTCTCGGGGAAGTGCTCCTGCTCGCCAGGCTGCGGATCTCCCAGATACAGCGCGTGGGCGTTCCAGCCGAGCGCGTGCGCTCCGGCCACCCGGTCCCCCACGGTGGGGGAGGACATCCGGGTGAGTGCCTCGATGACCGTGGTGAAGTCCATGCCGGGCTTCTCCAGGGACGGGATGATGCCGGCCGCGTGCGCCAGGCTCTCGATCAGCTCGATGTGGGCGCTGCCGTCCGCCGTCTGCCGGATCACGAGGGTGAAGCCGTGCCCCCCGTACTCGATCCGGAACACCGACTGTGTCCCGTTGCCCCAGGCGTTGGTCAGCGCACCGGTCAGGGTCTGCACGGCCGCCTGGAACTCCGCCAGGTCAGCGGCCCGTTCCGGGTTGGGGCCCTGCGCGGGCTGGGCCGCCGCGGGGTCGGTCAGGACGGGGAAGAGGGCGTGGGCCGTGGGGAAGCAGGAGGCGTAGTCCAGCGGTTCCTTGAGGTTGGAGTCGAGGATCTGCGGGGCGATCTCATGCGCGCCCATGGGGTCGTAGGCCGGGTCGAGCAGGGCGTTCAGCACATTGACGCGGGTGGTGCCGATCGCGGCCGCCAGCTCGTCGAGCTGTGCCGCGTAGGCCGAGACGCCCTGGCTGATGTTCGCGCCGATGGTGTCGGCGGCGACCCGCTGGACGGGCATGTCTCCCGGAGCGTGGTCGTGCGCGTGCGCCGCCCGGCCGCCGGACCCCTCCGGGCGCGCCGCGTCCTCGTGCTCCTCCGCACGTTGAACCGGGGCCCTCATCACCCGGGTCGCGTTGGCCTCGGCGGCCCGCTCGAACGCGTCCGACGGGTCGGAGACCGAGAGCCCCGACCCGTTGTCCGTGCCCGCGACGGGCCCCTGCCGCTGCTGGATGACGTGCGTCAGCTCATGGGCGAGCGTGTGCGGGTCGGTCCCGCCCCGGCCGAGGACGACGTTGTTGCCGCTGGTGTACGCGCGGGCGCCGACCTCCGCGGCGGACGCCCGCGCCGCGGCGTTGTCGTGGATGCGTACGTCGGAGAAGTCCGCGCCCATCCGGGACTCCATGTCGGTGCGCGTGCGGTCGTCCAGCGGGCGGCCGGAGGCACGCAGGACACCGGGCACCGCGGAACGCTGCACACCGGGCGCGGCGGCGCGCTGGACGGGCGCGGCTTCCTCGTCGTGCTGCTCCTGGTGGTCGCAGGCGGGGCCGTGCAGGGCCCGGCGCAGGATGTTCACGACGGCCGCGTTGCCCACACCGCGCTGCAGGGGGAAGAGCGTCCCCTCCTGCTGCGTTTCGACCGCCCTCGCCCGGCCCGCCGACGGCCGTGCGGGCCGGGAGCCGGTGGTCTCGCTCTGGTCTTGTCCGCGCATGGGCAGGAAACCTCTCGGCCGCAGGGTGTGACCCCTCCTGCCTACCGGTCCGCCGACCCGTGCGGAAGGTCCCCGAGGGCAGTACCTCCTGCCCGGCGGGGTACGTCCGGGGTGCGAGGGGTACGCGTCCCGCGCAGGGCGCTCAGTGGCGGTAGAAGATCCGGTCCCGGTACTCCGTCATGACCCGGCCGTTCCACTCGTGGCCGCCGTCGACGTTGCCCGAGCGCAGCATCGGCGGCTCGACGCCCCGGGCCACCAGTCGCTCGACGGCGGCGGCCAGCATCGCCTGCATGATCGCGCTGGTCACCACGGTCGAGGCGGGGGCGAAGGGGGCGTCGACGCCGGGGGCTGTCAGCTCCGCGTCGCCGATCGCGATCTTGCTGTCCAGGACGATGTCGCAGTGGTCGCGCAGGAAGCCGCCCGAGGCGTGCCGGGAGCGGGTGCTCTCCGCGTACGCGACCGAGGTGAGGCCGATGACCTTCAGCCCGAGGGCGCGGGCGTTCTGCGCCATCTCGACCGGCAGGGCGTTGCGCCCGGACAGCGAGACGATCACCAGGAGGTCCCCGGCGGTGGCGGGGCTGGAGTCCAGGACGGCCGAGGCGAGCCCGTCCACCCGCTCCAGCGCCGAGCCGAGCGTGGCGGGCATGACGTCCACGCCGACCACGCCGGGCACCGTGAGCAGGTTCATCAGCGCCAGGCCGCCCGCGCGGTAGACGACGTCCTGGGCGGCCAGCGAGGAGTGGCCCGCGCCGAAGGCGAAGAGCCTGCCGCCGGACTCGACGGTGTCCGCGACGGCCGCGCCGGCGGCGGCGATGCTGTCCGCCTCCTCGTCCCGCACCCGCGTCAGCAGGCCGATCGCCGCATCGAAGAACTGACCGGCCAGCTTGCTGTCGCTCATCGGGGGAGCCCTTTCGACGGGGGATGGGGCGGTGCGGGAATGCCGGTGCCGCCGATCACGTTGCGGTCTGGACCAGTGGACTGTCAATAGCGTCTCGTGGCCCCGGCCGCACGCACTTCCGCCGTGTTCCACCGGGGCGGCACGGTTGTCGGCGCTATGCGTCAGAATTGGTGCAGGGCCATCGCACGACGTTTTCTAGTCACAGCATCGAGGGGCACGTATGTCCGGACTGATCGACACCACGGAGATGTATCTCCGCACCATCCTCGAACTGGAAGAGGAAGGCGTGGTCCCCATGCGCGCCCGCATCGCCGAACGGCTGGACCAGAGCGGTCCGACCGTCAGCCAGACGGTGGCCCGCATGGAGCGCGACGGGCTGGTCCAGGTCGCGGGGGACCGCCATCTGGAGCTGACCGAGGAGGGCCGCCGGCTCGCCACCCGCGTCATGCGCAAGCACCGGCTCGCCGAGTGTCTGCTCGTGGACGTCATCGGCCTGGAGTGGGAGCAGGTCCACGCCGAGGCCTGCCGCTGGGAGCACGTGATGAGCGAGGCGGTGGAGCGGCGGGTGCTGGAGCTGCTGCGTCACCCGACGGAGTCGCCGTACGGGAATCCCATCCCGGGCCTGGAGGAGCTGGGCGAGAAGGCCGAGGCCGACCCGTTCCTGGACGCCTCGATGGTGAGCCTGGCCGATCTGGACCCCGGCGCCGAGGGCAAGACCGTGGTGGTGCGACGGATCGGGGAGCCGATCCAGACCGACGCCCAGCTGATGTACACGCTGCGCAGGGCCGGGGTGCAGCCCGGGTCCGTCGTCAGTGTGACGGAGTCGCCCGGCGGGGTGCTGGTCGGCTCCAGCGGGGAGGCGGCCGAGCTCGACTCCGAGGTCGCCTCGCACGTCTTCGTCGCCAAGCGCTGACCCGGCTGCCGCCCGGTGCTGACGCGCTCGGCGCCCGGCAGAGGCCCGGTGGCCGGCCGTGCGTCGGCCGCGGCAACACAACCGTGATGTGCGCTTGCCGATTTCCGTCCGGAATGGCAGCGGCCGGACGCGTCACATGCCAGGCTGAGGCCAGGCAGAGGACCTGAGGGTGTCGGCCGGCTCCGGCCGGCACGGTCGGGGAGGGAGCAGGGAATGCGCCCGTCGTACCAACACGCGCACCGCACGGTGCCCGGCGCGCTTCTCCATGCCCTGAGCAATGCCCTGACCCCGGCAGGTGCGGGGCGGTTCGCGCCGTGGCCTGCCATCGTTGTCGAGCGTGTCGGGCGCGGTCCCCGGACAGGGGGCGGCCCCGGCGTCCGAAGGCGCCGGGGCCGTTCCTCCCCTGTGCTGACCCGGAGCCCCGAGCTCTCAAGGTCAGTTCCCGCGGGCCCCTGTCCCCGAGCGGCCCGCCTCCCGCTGAAGATCTCCCCAGGCCGGTCGGCATCAATCCTTGACGGGTGTCACTCGAACGTGGGGTCTTCGGTGGCGGAACCTCATTTTCGAATAAGAGTTCGATAGCCTGGCGGGGCGCGACCACACGGTGACCGAGGACCAGAAGGGGGTGCCAGGACTATGGTGCGGCGCATCGATGTGACCGGAACCGACGGCGTACGCCTCGCGGCATGGGAGTTCGCCGATCCGCCCAAGGGGCGCGCGGAAGCGGACACCGCTCCCGGGGTCTTACTGCTGCACGGGCTGATGGGCCGGGCCTCGCACTGGGCCCCGACCGCCCGCTGGCTGGCCGAACGGCACCGCGCGGTCGGCCTCGACCAGCGGGGCCACGGCCGCAGCGACAAGCCCGCCGACGGCCCGTACACCCGTGACGCCTACGTCTCCGACGCCGAGGCCGCGATCGAACAGCTCGGGCTCGGCCCCGTCACCGTCGTCGGCCACGCCATGGGAGCGCTCACAGGCTGGCAGCTCGCCGCCAAGCGTCCCGACCTCGTCCGCGCCCTCGTCGTCTGCGACATGCGGGCCTCCGCCCTCGGGGCGGCCTCCCAGCGCGAGTGGAGCGACTGGTTCGAATCCTGGCCGCTGCCCTTCGCCACCCTCGCCGACGTACGGAAGTGGTTCGGCGAGGACGACCCCTGGGTGGAGCGGCCGAACCCCTCGCGCGGCGAGTTCTACGCGGAGGTGATGGCCGAGCGGGAAGACGGCTGGCGCCCCGTCTTCTCCCGCCACCAGATGCTCCGCACCCGCGCCACCTGGGTCTTCGACGCCCACTGGGAGGAGCTGGCCCAGGTCCAGTGCCCCGCGCTGGTGCTGCGCGGCCTCGACGGGGAGCTGGGCCGCGCCGAGGCCCAGGAGATGGTCCGGGTCCTGCCCCGCGGCCAGTACGCGGAAGTGGCGGACGCGGGCCACCTCGTCCACTACGACCAGCCGGACGGCTGGCGGGCCGCGGTCGAACCCTTCCTGGAGCAGCTCGCCGAGGACAACAGGGACGACCGCGAACCGGTCTCCCCGTAGTCCCCGGCCGACCGGACCCGGCGGACCCGGCGGACCGGACCCGGCCGACCGGCCCCCGGCCCTCAGCCCTTGCTGACCGCCGCCAGGATCTCCGGCAGCCGGTTCGCCGTGCGCCGCGCGGCGATCCGCAGCCCCGCCCACCCGACGAGCGC
>NZ_JAAXYC010000238.1 GCF_018619185.1 Streptomyces sp. McG3
CGCTGTCCCGGCCGGGGCTGTGGAAGCTCGTCGGGTGAGGCGTCGGGGGGGCGTCAGATCAGTTGGACGATCCTGCCGTCCGTGGTGCCCCCGCCCTCCTCCGCCTCGCCCGGGTCCCAGGCCGCGAACGGGTCGAAGCCGCGGTGGCCGACCTCGCCGAACACGGTGACCGGGCCGCCGCCGGACAGGGCGACGAGCTTCCACAGCCCCGGCCGGGACAGCGCGGCCGGGGCGATCGGCAGCGCGGATTCGGCGTGCGCGTCCGCCACCTGCCAGCCGTCCTTGGCCGGCACGGGTATGACATCGCGCAGGGTGACCGGCCAGGCGTCCAGCCAGGGGTCCTCCCGCAGGGCGTCACCGTAGACGGCCGGCGCGGCCGCGGCGGCGATCCCCGGCGGAGGCCCGGCCGGGGCCATGACCCCGAACTGCTCGCCCAGCTCCGCACGGAGCTGCCCGCCGCCCGGATACGGCGTCAGCTCGGCGTCGATCGTCACGCCCACCGGCAGCGCCTGAGCCGGGGACCGGCCCGCCGCGCCGAACGAGAGCAGCAGAGCCGTACGGCCCGACTCCCGCCCGGACAGCCAGATCCGTCGGGCGACGATCTTGCCGTCCGGGGTGTCGTACTGCGCGAGGACCAGCCAGTGGTCACGGACCGGGGCGCCCTCGGCGGACATGGGCAGTCCCACTCGCGTCCGCACGGTCGCGGCCAGTGGGTCCGGCAGCAGCTCCCGGCCGAGCCAGGCCGTGTCCAGCAGATGAAGCAGGCCGCACTCCTCCAGCAGGCGGACCGGCCAGCCCGGACCGGACCCGGTGATCGCACCCAGGTCCCTCACCCGGGCCGCGAGCCCTGGGGCCTGGGCGTCGACCATGCGGGCCGCGGTCTCCTCCCACAGGCCGTACCCCGAACGGTCCGTCGCGGCGAGTCCGCCGCGCAGGAGGTCGGCCAAGCGCTGTTGCAGCTCCTGGGCCCCGCCCGTGACGCGCTCGGCACGGCGCTCCGCCCGCTTCCTGGCGGCGGCGGGGTCGGCGGGACCCCGCGCGGTGTCACCGCCCGCGGCGGGCCCGCCCGTCACCGCCGCGCGTCCGCGCCGGGCCTCGATCCACACCGTGGCCCAGTCGGCCGGCTCACCCGGCCGGCACGCGGCCTCGTCGGACGCCCGGAGCAGCAACAGCCCCAGCGCGTGCTTGCACGGGAACTTACGGCTCGGACAACTGCAGGAGTAGGCCGGGCCGGTGGTGTCGACCACCGTGCGGTACGGCGTGCTCCCGCTCCCCTTGCACAGGCCCCACACCGCGCCCGCCGCGTCGCGGCCCGTGCCCGTCCACGGGCCGGCCGCGCCGAGCCGCGTACCCGCCTTGCGTGACGCGTCGTCAGGAGCCAGTGCCAGCACCTGTTCCACCGACCAGCGCGCCACCGGTCCACCGGTGGGCGAGGGCTCTCCCCCGTGAGATAGCAGCATGCGTCCGACGGTAGAGGGCACCACTGACAAACCCCTCCGACCTGCGAAGCAGCCGCTCCGAGCGGGATTTGACTTTGCCATTCCCTTGCGTTTCTCTGCGATCTCCGCGTACGGAAAATCCGTGCCCGGTCCGATCCAGGGGGGATCCCGGAATGAACCGCACCATCCGCACCGCAGGCACTGCCAGAACCACCCGCCCCGTACGCGCCGCCGCGCACGCCCTCGCTGTCGCCGGTCTCGTGCTCGGCCTCGGAGCCTGCTCGGCCGAGTCGGTGGACGAAGCGGTCGGCAAGGCGGTCGACACGACCGTGGACGAGAAGTACGAGGTCACGTACGAGGTCACCGGCAAGAGCGTCGACGAGATCACGTACCACGGGGGCGGTGGGGAGGCCATGGAGCCCAAGCTGGAGACCGCCACCGCGCCGACCCTGCCGTGGAAGAAGACCGTCGAGCTGCGCGGCATCATGCCGCCGGCCGTCATGCCGATGGCCGTGGACGCGGGCAGCGCCGACGTCACCTGCACCATCACGTACAAGGGCAAGGTCATCAAGGAGGCGAAGGGGGAGGGCATGCTCACGGCGGGCGGCTGCGTCGCCGTGTCGCCGATCGTGGGCTGACCGGCTGACCGGCTGACCGGCTGACCGGCTGTCCGGCTGTCCGGCTGTCCGGCTGTCCGGCCGAGCGCCTGCCCGACTGGTCGAGCGCGGGTCCGACTGGTCGAGCGCGGGTCCGGCGGGGCGACCGAGCTGGTCCCGCGTTCCTCCCAACGGGTCCTGACCTGCGGTCAGGGCCCGTTGTCAGTGGCATGGTGCACGGTGGGAACCAATCAGGTCGACCGATCTGGAGGGGGATCCATGACCGTGTCCGAAACCACCGCGGCCGTCGAGCCGGAGGCGGGCGCCGAGGCGCTCCGCCCGCACGCCGAGGACGCGTTCGCCGACGAGCTGAAGGCGCTCGAAGCAGCCGACGACCGCCCGAGGCCCGCCCGTTGGCGGCTGTCGCCCTGGGCCGTCGCCACCTATCTGCAGGGCGGGGCCCTGCCGGACGGCACGGTGATCACGCCGAAGTACGTGGGCCCGCGCCGCCTGGTCGAGGTGGCCGTGACCACGCTGGCCACCGACCGGGCGCTGCTCCTGCTCGGCGTCCCCGGTACGGCCAAGACCTGGGTGTCCGAGCATCTCGCCGCCGCCGTCAGCGGTGACTCGACGCTGCTCGTGCAGGGCACGGCGGGGACTCCCGAGGAAGCCGTCCGCTACGGGTGGAACTACGCCCAGCTGCTCGCCCACGGCCCCAGCCGCGACGCCCTGGTGCCCAGTCCGCTGATGCGGGCGATGTCCGAGGGCATGACCGCCCGGGTCGAGGAGCTGACCCGTATCCCCGCCGACGTGCAGGACTCGCTCATCACGATCCTGTCCGAGAAGACGCTCCCCGTCCCCGAGCTGGGGCAGGAGGTCCAGGCCGTCCGCGGGTTCAATCTCATCGCCACGGCCAACGACCGGGACCGCGGGGTCAACGAGCTGTCCAGCGCGCTGCGCCGCCGGTTCAACACCGTCGTGCTGCCCCTGCCCGCCACCCCGGAGGCCGAGGTCGACATCGTGTCCCGGCGCGTCGACCAGATCGGCCGCTCGCTCGACCTGCCTGCCGCGCCGGAGGGTCTGACCGAGATCCGGCGCGTGGTGACGGTCTTCCGCGAACTGCGCGACGGGGTGACCACCGACGGGCGCACCAAGCTCAAGTCCCCCTCCGGCACGCTCTCCACGGCGGAGGCGATCTCCGTCGTCACCAACGGTCTCGCGCTCGCCGCCCACTTCGGCGACGGCGTCCTGCGCCCCGGCGACGTCGCGGCCGGCATCCTCGGCGCGGTCGTCCGGGACCCGGCGGCGGACCGGGTGGTCTGGCAGGAGTATCTGGAGACCGTGGTCCGCGAGCGGGACGGCTGGAAGGACTTCTACCGCGCCTGCCGCGAGGTATCCGCATGACGAGCCCCGCCGGGACGGCGCCGACCACCACGACCGGGGCGGCAGCGGCGACCGGAGCGGCGACCACGACCGGGACGGCAGCGGCGATCGGGGCGCCGGCCGCGACCGGAGCGGACGGGCCGGGGGCCCGCGCGGCCGCCGGGCCCTGGCTCCTGGGGGTGCGGCACCACGGCCCCGGGTCGGCCCGCGCGGTCCTCGCCGCGCTCGCGGCGGCCCGTCCGGCCGCCGTCCTCATCGAGGGGCCGCCCGAGGGCGACGCGCTGCTGCCCCTCGCCGCCGACCCGCGAATGCGTCCTCCCGTCGCGCTGCTCGCGCATGCCGCGGACGACCCGGGGCGGGCCTCCTTCTGGCCGATGGCCGCGTTCTCGCCCGAGTGGGTGACCATCCGCTGGGCTCTCGACCACGACGTCCCGGTCCGCTTCATCGACCTCCCCGCCGCCCACTCCCTCGCGCTCAAGGAACCCGCGCCGGGCATCGGGAGCGACGAGCCGGCGGCGGGGGAGCGGGCCGGGGAAGAGACCACTCCGGTCGTCGACCCGATCCGGGTGCTCGCCGAGACCGCCGGATACGACGATCCCGAACGCTGGTGGGAGGACGTCGTCGAACACCGCTCACCCACCGGAGCGACGCCTACCCGAGCGACGTCCACCCGAGCGACGTCCACCGGCGGCCCGCCCGGAACCACGGTGGACGAGAGCGACGGGGGCGACGCGCTCGCGCCGTTCGTCGCGCTGGCGGAGGCCATGAGCGCTCTCCGTGAGGCGTACGGGGACGGCGGGCAGCCCCGGGACGCGGTGCGCGAGGCGTACATGCGGATCCAGTTGCGTACCGCGCGCAAGCAGTTCGGGGACGACGTCGCCGTCGTCTGCGGCGCCTGGCACGTCCCCGCCCTCGCCGCGCGGACCACCCTCGCCGCCGACCGTGCCCTGCTCAAGGGCCTCCCGAAGGTCAGGGCCGACCTCACCTGGGTGCCCTGGACCCACCGCCGGCTCGCCCGGCACAGCGGATACGGGGCGGGGATCGACTCGCCGGGCTGGTACGGGCACCTCTTCGACGTCCCCGACCGGCCGATCGAGCGATGGATGACCAAGGTCGCCGGACTGCTGCGCGAGGAGGACCGGTTCGTCTCCACCGCCCATGTCATCGAGGCCGTCCGGCTCGCCGAGACCCTCGCCGCCCTCCGGGGCCGCCCGCTGGCCGGTCTCGGCGAGACGACCGACGCGGTGCGGGCCGTCATGTGCGAGGGGTCCGACGTACCGCTGGCCCTCGTCCGGGACCGGCTGATCGTCGGCGAGACCCTCGGCGAGGTGCCGGACACCGCCCCTGCCGTCCCGCTGCAACGGGACCTGACCCGCAGCCAGCGCACCCTCCGGCTCAAGCCGGAGGCGTCGGAACGCGAGCTGGACCTCGACCTGCGCAAGGAGAACGACGCCGCCCGCAGCCGCCTCCTGCACCGACTGCGCCTCCTCGACGTCGGCTGGGGCGCCCCGGTCGAGGGCCGGGGCAGCACCGGCACCTTCCGGGAGAGCTGGCGGCTGAGCTGGGAACCGGAACTGCACGTCCGGGTCGCGGAGGCGGGCGTGTGGGGCACCACCGTGCTCACCGCCGCCACCGCGAAGGCCGAGTCGGGGGCCGTGGCGGCGACCGCGCTGGCCGACGTCACCGCACTCGCCGAACACTGCCTCCTGGCCGGACTGCCCGACGCGCTGCCCGTCGTGATGAGGGCCCTCGCGGACCGGGCCGCACTCGACGCCGACGTCGGCCACCTCGCGGACGCGCTGCCCGCCCTGGCCCGCTCCCTGCGCTACGGGGACGTGCGCTCCACGGACACGGCGGCGCTCGCGGAGGTCGCCGCCGGGCTCGCCGAGCGGATCTGCGTCGGCCTGCCACCCGCCTGCACCGGCCTCGACACCGACGGGGCCGAGGCGCTGCGCGGTCAGATGGAGGCCGTGCACGGTGCGATCGGGCTCCTGCTCGCCGGGACGGCCCCCGCCGAAGGACTGCGGGAGCGCTGGGACGCGGTCCTGCACAAGCTGGCGGCCCGGGACGCGGTCGCCGGGATCATCCGGGGCCGGGCCACCCGGCTGCTCCTGGACGAGGGGCGGCTGGCCGAGGACGAGGCGGCCCGGCTGATGGGTCTGGCGCTCTCGCCCGGAACGCCGCCCGCCGACGCCGCCGCCTGGATCGAGGGGTTCGTCGGCGGCGCGTCGGGCGGCGGCATGCTGCTGGTCCACGACGAGCGGCTGCTCGGCCTCGTCGACGCCTGGTTGATCGGTGTCCCCGCCGAGATGTTCACCGATGTGCTGCCGCTGCTGCGCCGCACGTTCTCCGCCTACGAACCGGGCGTACGGCGCACTCTGGGCGAGCTGGTCCGGCGTGGACCCGTCCCCGAGGGCACCCGCCGGGGCGACGCCGGCCGGGTGCCCGGGGGATTCGGACCCGGTCTCGACCGGGCCAGGGCCGACGCGGTGGAGCCGGTGCTGCGGCTGCTGATCGGCCACCGACCGGATCCCGGGGAGGCGGCTCGATGACGACGACCACGACCGACCCGGGCACGACGGACCACGGCGCGACGGACCCGACGGGGGAGACGATGGAACGGACGACGGCACAGGCCTGCGGGACGGCGCGGCCCACCGCCCCGCACGTGCCCGACGCCGAACGGCTTCGGCGCTGGCGGATGGTGCTCGGCGCGGACAGTGCCGAGAGCACCGGGCGCACCCTCACCGGCCAGGACGCCGCGATGGACGGTGCGTTGGACGCGCTGTACGGCGGGGGCGCGGGGAAGAGGCCCGGCGGCCGGGGCTCCGGTGGCCGTTCGGCGGGTCTCGGCGCGTCGGCGCCCTCCGTCGCCCGCTGGCTCGGCGACATCCGGACCTATTTCCCCAGCTCCGTGGTCCAGGTCATGCAGCGCGACGCGATCGACCGGCTCGGCCTGGCGGCCCTGCTCCTCGAACCGGAGATGCTGGAGGCGGTCGAGGCGGACGTCCACCTCGTCGGCACCCTGCTCTCCCTCAACAAGGCGATGCCCGAGACGACGAAGGAGACCGCACGCGCTGTGGTCCGCAAGGTCGTCGATGACCTGGAGAAGCGTCTGGAGAGTCGCACCAGGGCCACCCTGACCGGCGCCCTGGACCGCTCGGCGCGCATCAGCCGGCCCCGCCACCGGGACATCGACTGGAACCGCACCATCCGGGCCAACCTCAAGAACTACCTCCCCGTCCCGGGGGCCGGAGGCGCGCCGCCGACGGGCACGATCGTTCCCGAGCGCCTCATCGGCTACGGGCGCGCCTCCCGGTCCGCCAGGAAGGACATCGTCCTGTGCATCGACCAGTCGGGCTCGATGGCCGCGTCGGTCGTCTACGCCTCGGTCTTCGGGGCGGTGCTCGCCTCCATGCGCACCCTCTCGACCCGGCTCGTCGTCTTCGACACGGCGGTCGTCGACCTCACGGACCAGCTCGACGACCCGGTCGACGTCCTCTTCGGCACCCAACTCGGCGGCGGCACCGACATCAACCGGGCGCTCGCCTACTGCCAGTCGAAGATCACCCGCCCCGCGGACACCGTCGTCGTCCTCGTCAGCGACCTCTACGAGGGCGGCATCCGCGACGAGATGCTCAAGAGGGTCGCCTCGATGAAGGCCTCCGGCGTTCAGTTCGTGACGCTGCTCGCGCTCTCCGACGAGGGCGCCCCCGCGTACGACCACGAGCACGCGGCGGCGCTCGGGGCACTGGGCGCACCGGCGTTCGCCTGTACGCCGGATCTCTTCCCGGACGTCATGGCGGCGGCGATCGAGAAGAGGCCACTGCCCGTACCGGACAAGGAGACGCAACAGTGACCAGGGACTTGCGCAACCGTTCCTACCCGGAGAAGGGCGACCTGCTCGCACCCTGAGACGGACGCGGTGCCCGGGGGCTGAGAGGCCGCACGGTTCACCCCATCGGAGCACTCGGCCCAAGGGGACCCGGGCCGGGCGCCCCGGTTCCGACCAGCCTCTTCCGGCTCCCGGCGAGCCCCGCCCGGGAGCCGGAGAGGCCACCCTCTGTGACCGTTATCACCGCTCAGGTGTGATCTGCGATTTAGGGTCACACGGGGCGCGGGGATAACCTGCCGGATGGACATGCCGCGTACTCGGACACCGTGTACGCCTTCCTTGTGACCGCGCAGTCACGTTGCCCATCGCGGCACGCCCACGCAGAAGAACGAACCGCGATACCACTAAAAGGGACGGACGCGCGTGGACCTGTTCGAGTACCAGGCGAGGGACCTCTTCGCCAAGCACGGTGTACCGGTGCTGGCCGGTGAAGTCATCGACACGCCTGAGGCAGCCCGCGAGGCGACCGAGAAGCTGGGCGGCAAGTCTGTCGTCAAGGCGCAGGTGAAGGTCGGTGGCCGCGGCAAGGCCGGCGGCGTCAAGCTGGCGGCCGACCCCGACGAGGCGGTCGCCCGGGCGACCGACATTCTCGGTATGGACATCAAGGGCCACACGGTCCACAAGGTGATGATCGCCGAGCTGTCCCCGGAGATCGAGGCGGAGTACTACGTCTCGTACCTCCTCGACCGCACCAACCGCACCTTCCTGGCCATGGCCTCGGTGCAGGGCGGCATGGACATCGAGGAGGTCGCGGAGAAGACCCCCGAGGCCCTCGCGAAGGTCCCCGTCAACGCTGTCGACGGGGTCGACATCGTCAAGGCCCGCGAGATCGTGGCCCAGGCGAACTTCCCGGCCGACGTGGCCGAGGGTGTCGCCGAGGCCATGGTGACCCTGTGGGACACCTTCGTCGCCGAGGACGCGCTCCTCGTCGAGGTCAACCCGCTGGTGAAGACCAAGGACGGCCGGATCCTGGCCCTGGACGGCAAGGTGTCTCTCGACGAGAACGCCGACTTCCGTCAGCCGGACCACGAGGCTCTTGAGGACAAGGACGCAGCCAACCCGCTCGAGGCTGCCGCCAAGGCCAAGAACCTCAACTACGTCAAGCTCGACGGCGAGGTCGGCATCATCGGTAACGGTGCCGGTCTGGTCATGTCGACCCTGGACGTCGTCGCGTACGCCGGTGAGAACCACGGCAACGTGAAGCCCGCCAACTTCCTCGACATCGGTGGCGGCGCCTCCGCGGAGGTCATGGCGAACGGCCTGGAGATCATCCTCGGCGACCCGGACGTCAAGTCCGTCTTCGTCAACGTCTTCGGTGGCATCACCGCCTGTGACGAGGTCGCCAACGGCATCGTGCAGGCGCTCGCGCTGCTCGAGTCCAAGGGCGAGAAGGTCGAGAAGCCGCTGGTCGTGCGTCTCGACGGCAACAACGCGGAGCTGGGTCGCAAGATCCTTTCCGACGCCAACCACCCGCTCGTGCAGCGTGTGGACACCATGGACGGCGCGGCCGACAAGGCCGCCGAGCTCGCCGCGGCTGCGAAGTAAGGAAGAGGGACTCAGACCACCATGGCTATCTTCCTCACCAAGGACAGCAAGGTCATCGTCCAGGGGATGACCGGCGCGACGGGCATGAAGCACACCAAGCTCATGCTCGCCGACGGCACCAACATCGTCGGCGGCGTGAACCCGCGCAAGGCCGGCACCTCCGTCGACTTCGACGGCACCGAGGTACCGGTCTTCGGCTCCGTCGCCGAGGCGATGGAGAAGACCGGCGCGAACGTGTCCGTCCTCTTCGTGCCGCCGGCCTTCTCCAAGGCCGCCGTCGTCGAGGCGATCGACGCCGAGATCCCGCTCGCCGTCGTGATCACCGAGGGCATCGCCGTCCACGACTCGGCCGCCTTCTGGGCGTACGCCGGCGCGAAGGGCAACAAGACCCGGATCATCGGCCCGAACTGCCCGGGTCTCATCACCCCCGGCCAGTCCAACGCCGGCATCATCCCGGGCGACATCACCAAGCCCGGCCGCATCGGTCTCGTGTCGAAGTCCGGCACGCTGACCTACCAGATGATGTACGAGCTCCGTGACATCGGCTTCTCGTCCGCCGTCGGCATCGGTGGCGACCCGGTCATCGGCACCACGCACATCGACGCCCTCGCGGCGTTCGAGGCGGACCCGGAGACCGACCTCATCGTGATGATCGGCGAGATCGGCGGCGACGCCGAGGAGCGTGCCGCCGACTTCATCGCGAAGAGCGTCACCAAGCCGGTCGTCGGTTACGTCGCGGGCTTCACCGCCCCGGAGGGCAAGACCATGGGCCACGCCGGCGCCATCGTCTCCGGCTCCTCGGGCACCGCCCAGGCGAAGAAGGAGGCCCTCGAGGCCGCCGGCGTCAAGGTCGGCAAGACGCCGACCGAGACCGCCAAGCTGGCGCGCGAGATCCTCGGCGCCTGACGCAGTCGGCCAGGCGGCGGAGACACGCTGCGAACGGCGCGGGCCCGCACTCCCTGTGACACAGGAGTGCGGGCCCGCGCCGTTGGCGTACGCGCCTGCCGTGCGGGTGACGGCTCACCGGAGCTGCGGGATCAGCCGCTCCGGGCCGTGCGCCAACTGCTCGCGCAGCGACTTCTGGAGCTTCAGGTCCTGTGCGGTGAGCTTCTGCGGGCCACCGCGGGGCGGGACGCCCCCGACCCGCTCGGCGGGGGCGATCGGCGGCTCGTAGTGGGTGGGCGCGGTGTGCAGGGTCAGTCCGGTCACGGCGATGAGCAGCGCGACGCCCGCGATGGCGGCCCGGGTCCACAGCCTCGCCTTGTCCTCGCTGCCGGTGCGCACGGAACGGGCCGGCTGCGGTACGGGGACGTGCTCGGCGCGCGCGAGCCCGCCGAGCCGGTCGTGCAGCAGGGCCGACTGTTCGGCGGGCGAGCCGGCGGCCGCGAGTTCGGGGAGCCGCTCGGCGACGGCGGCGCGGGCGGTCATCAGACGGCCCGCCGCCGCCGGAGTGCTGGCCTCCGTCTCCGCCGCGGTCTCCGGGAGGTCCAGGCCGACCCCGTCGTACAGGAGGAGCGTGCGCCGGTAGGCCGGGGGCAGGTGGAGCAGCGCGTCGAACAGCGCCTGCTTCCCGGGCTCCGTGGGCGGGGCGTCGGGATGCCGGTGCGCGCGGCGCAGCCGGTGCCAGGGGGACATCGCGAACTCGTACGCCGCCGCGCGCACCCAGCCGGCCGGGTCGCGGTCGACGGCCACCTCGGGCCAGCGGTGCCAGGCCAGTTGGAAGGCACGCTCGACGGACTCGCGGGCCAGGGCGCGGCGGCCGGTCAGCAGATAGGCCTGCCGGACGAGGCCGGGGGCGGTCCGGGCGTACAGCTCGTCGAACGCCTCGGCGGGGGAGAGACGCCGCTCGTCGACCGCCTCCGTGGCCCCCTCCCCCTCCCTCTCTCCCTTTCCCTTTCCCTCTGCCTCCGCCACCACCGGCACCTGTGCTTCCGGAGCGGCTTCGGGAGCGGGCTCCTGAGCTGCCGCGGCCACACCCACCGCCACACCCACTGCCACGGCCGCGACCGCTGGTGGCGTCGCCGTGGGCGTCTCCGGTTCGGGGGCGATGAGCTTCGCGTACAGCGCGCGCTTGCGTCCGCGCGGGCTCGTGCGCCCCGTCTCCCAGGAGCGCACGGTGGCGCGCGTGACGCCGACCGCCGCCGCCACCTGCTCCTCGCTCAGCGATTTCGCCTCGCGCAGTCTGCGGCGCTCCTTGGGGGAGGGCAGCTGCGGTGCGGCGGCCCCGTCGGTCGTGCTCCGGGTCATGGACGACCCCCGGCAGCACCGCACTGAGTGAAAAAGTACATAAACGTATATTGAGCGACACAACGGCTGTTCGCGCGTTACGCGAAATAAGCGCGTGTCGTTGGCAGCATGGGCGGCGTGACCCAAATGACGCAACGCAGCCCGAAGGTGACGGTGGAGCGGAACCGCACCCTTGCCCTGGCCTCCGCCCTGGTGCGGGGGGCCGTCGCCGCCGGGCTCGGCCTCGGGGCGCTGACGGTGCTGGTCATGGTGTTGTGGATCAGTTCCCCGTATCCCGACAGCGGGCCGGGTGGTGCGCTGCGCGCGGCGGCCGGGGTCTGGCTGCTCGCGCACGGCGCGGGACTCGTGCGGCCCGACACCCTGAGCGGCGTTCCCGCACCCGTCTCCATGGTGCCGCTGCTGCTCGTGGTGGGCCCGGTCTGGCTGGCGCACCGGGCGGCGCGCGATGCGGCGGAGCCGGAGGAGGGGCAGCCCAGGCCTTCGCAGGCGGGCGCGTTCTGCGCGGTGACCGCGGGATACCTGCTGGTCGTGGCGGGGGCGGCGGCCGTTGCGCGGGGCGGTTCGCTGCGCCCGGACCCGGACACGCTGGTGTTCCCGGTGGCGCTGGTGGTGGCCGGTGCGGCGGCGGCCGGGGTGTGGACGGCGGCCGGGCGGCCACTCGGGCCCCTGCCGTCCTGGTCTCCCCTGGTGCTTCAGGAAGCGATCGCGCGGACGCTCTTCCGGGACCGGGCCGAGGCGGCGGGCCGGTCGGCGGCGGTGGGCGTGACGGTGCTGCTCGGGGGCGGCGCGCTGCTGGTCGCGGTGGCGCTCGGGCGGAACGCGGGGGCGGCGCAGGACGCGTTCCTGGGGCTCGCGGGCGACTGGTCGGGACGGTTCGCCGTGGTCCTGCTGGCCGCTTCACTCGTGCCGAACGCCGCACTGTGGGGAGCTTCGTACGGGCTCGGGCCCGGCTTCTCGCTCGGTACGGGAGCCTCCGCCACCCCCCTGGGCCTCGACGGGACTCCGGCGGCACCCCACTTCCCCCTGCTGGCGGCCGTGCCGGACCAGGGGCCGGGGTCCCCGCTGAACTGGGCGGCCCTGGCGGTGCCGGTGGCGGCCGCGCTGGCCCTCGCCTGGTTCACCGCCCGCAGGGCCGCGCCCGCCGACGCGCCCCGTGCTCAGGTGTGGAGCCGGCGCGAGACGGTGCTGGTGACGCTGCTCGCCGCGCTGGCGTGCGGCGCCGTGACGGGGCTGCTCATGGCGGTGGCTGGCGGCCCGCTCGGTACCGGGGCGCTGCGGGAGTTCGGCCCGGTGTGGTGGCTGGCCGGGCCGGCGGCACTGGCGTGGACGGCGGGCATCGGCGTACCGGCGGTCCTGCTGCTGCGCCTGTGGCGCCTGCGCACCCCGGGCTGGGCCTGGCGCAGGGACGTACCGGAAGCGGACGAGCCCCCGGTGACAGCGCCGGCGCCGACGAAAGCGGCAGCGAAGGCCAAAGCGACGGTGCCCGAGGAGAGGGCGGGGGCGGGGACGCGGACCGCCATCGGGCGTCCGCGACGCCGGTGGGCGCCGTGGCGCGGACGGGGAAGGGCGGCGGGCGCCTCCGGCGATGTGGCGCGGGGCGATTCCGTACTCGTCGCGTCCGCTGTTCCGGCCCCCGGGGCGGGCCCCGAAACGGTGTCCGGCGCTCTGGCCGGCGGGGCCGGTCCGGGAGTGGGGCGG
>NZ_JAAXYC010000239.1 GCF_018619185.1 Streptomyces sp. McG3
GCCTCCCGCAGCGCGAGCAGCGCCAGCAGCCGGGGCGACCCCAGGGTGCGGGCGGCCCGCTGCCCGGCCTCCGCCGCCCGTACCGCCTCCCTGGGCCGCCCCGCGTCCCGGGCCAGGAACGACGTGTTGCAGAACGCGTGCGCCTCAAGACCCGCGTCCCCGGCCAGCCGCGCCGTGGCCAGCGCCTCCGCGTAGTGCGAGCGGGCGTCGTCGAAGCGGCCCGAGTCGTGGGCCAGCCAGCCCACCGAGATGGCCAGCTCGCCCGCGCCCGCGTGCAGCCGGTCCGAGGTGGCGCGCCGTGCGGTGGTCCCGGCGTCCAGCAACTCGTACGCCGCGCGCAGCGGCTGCGCGGCCCGCCGGTAGAGCCCGTCCGCGCCGTGCCGGTCGTCCAGCAGCCGGATCTGCCGTACGGCCTTCTCGACGGCGTTCACCTCCGCCTCGCCGACCCGGCGCTGTGCGGGCAGAGAGACCCGGGCGGCGGAGGCGGGCGCCCCGCCGAGACCCAGGGAAGCGGCCGCCACCGTGGTGGTGCCGCTCGTCATGAACACGCGACGCAGCACGTCGCTCTCCTCGGGGATGTCGTCGGTTTCGGTGTCGCGGTGGAGAAGGGGGCCCCGGCCGGGACGGGTGTCGTGGTGAGGGCGGGGGAGACCGGACTCGTGGGGGAGACCGGGAGCGCGGGGGGTGGCGGCCGGGGCCGAAGCCGCCGCCCCCGTCGCGGGCGGCGGTTCGGACACGACCCGGGCGCCCCGCCCCCGTACGCTCTCGCGGGCCGAGAACCCCAGGTCGGCCAGGGACGTCCCGGGGAACATGTGCAGGAACACGCGTTCGTAGGCGTAGTTGGGGCAGCGGATCTCCCCGGACTCCACGCGCCCGATGTAGCGGGCGTCGCACGCGACCTGCTCCCCGATCTCCCGCGCCGCCCTGCGGACGGCCGCCGCGAACTCCCCGGCGGAACGCTGTCCGCGCAGCTGACGGAAGGCGAGGTTGGGAACTGCCGCTGTCGCCACCATGGCCGGCCCCTCTCTGGTGCGGCCGGGGCCCGTGGATCCCCGTGCCCCGGCGGAGCAAGAACGTACCTGCTGTGACGGAGCACACACACAGCGTTTCGTTGCGAAAGGGGTATACCGCCCTCGATCTGCCATGAACTGCCACCCTTTGCGGCGGTGTGGGCCCGTAGCCCTTGACGCACCAGGGGCGTTGGTCCATGTGGAGACGGAGCGTGGCTCCGTTCGGCGATGAGAGGAGGGGTTCCCTTGTTGCATCTCGGCAGGGAGACCGGCTCACGGACGACCGCGACGAATCCGATGGCCCCGGCGCAGGGGGACCAGTCCTGTGACCTCGTCACGGTCCCGGCCCGGCAGGGGCTGGAGGCCGTCGACATCCTCCGCCGCGGACGGGACCAGGAGCCCGTCGGCCCGGTCCTGCACGACGGCGCCTGCGACACCCTCGGATTCCTCGTGCCGCCGGGCACCGCCGACGCCTGGGACGTACCGGGCAGCGCCTGTACGCGGACCGACGGCCGCGGGCTGCGCATCCCCGCCGAGCCGCCCGGCTCCGGCTCGGGCTGGCTGCTCCCGCCCGCCGAGGACGCCCCGGTCACCGATCCGGCCGTGCTCCGCGCCGCCCTCGACCAGGCCGCCCGGCTCCTCAAGGCGGCCGACAACTGCTGCTGAGCCCATAATGGCCGGACGGGCGGAACACCTCCGCGCGACCGGCGACCCGGGCCCCCACCAGCAAGGACCAGCGAACGTGGCACGTCGAGGAGCGCCGGCCCGAGGCAAGGACAAGGCCGCGGGCAAGGGGAAGGCAGCCGGCGGGAGCAAAGCCGCGGGCAGAGGCGGAGCCGACGGGGCGAAGGGGCGTCAGGGCGGCGGCCGGGGATCCGGCCGGACCGAACGGGAGCCGGTCTCCCAGCAGGTCGGCGGCGGACTCGCCGAGCTCATACCCGACCGGGAACGCCCGGGCGCCTGGACGCTCCTGATCGACGGCGCCCCGCAGTCCCACGTGGACCTCGACGACCCCACGCACCTCTCGTTCGCCTACCAGCGCCGCCTCGGCCACGTCATCGACCTCGCCGCACCCCCGCTCCAGCCGCTGCACGTCCTGCATCTGGGCGGCGGCGCCTTCACCCTCGCCCGGTACACCGCCGCGACCCGCCCCCGCTCCACCCAGCAGATCGTCGAGATCGACGCGCCCCTCGTCCAGCTCGTCCGCGACCGCCTCCCGCTGGACCCCCAGGCCCGGGTCCGGGTCCGGGCCGCCGACGCCCGCGAGGGGCTCGGCAGATTCCCGGAGGGCTGGGCCGACCTGATCATCGCGGACGTGTTCAGCGGCGCCCGCACCCCCGCCCACCTGACCTCCGCCGATTTCCTCGCGGAGGTGCGCCGGGTCCTGAAGCCCGAAGGGCGGTACGCCGCCAACCTCGCCGACGGCCCGCCACTCGCCCACCTGCGCGGCCAGGTCGCCACCGCCGCCGCCGTCTTCCCCGAACTGGCGCTGGCCGCCGACCCGGTGGTGTGGCGGGGCCGCCGCTTCGGCAACGCGGTCCTGCTCGCCTCGGCCGTGGCGCTCCCGGTCGCGGAGTTCACCCGGCGGGTGGCGAGCGACCCGCACCCCGGCCGCGTCGAACACGGCCGGGCGCTCACCGACTTCACCGGCGGCGCGGCCGTCGTCACCGACGCGGCGGCCAGACCGTCGCCCACACCGCCGCCGTCCGTCTTCGAGAACCCGTGACCCCCGGACCAGACCTTGCCGGGCCCCCTGCTCAGTCTCCGCCCCTGATCACGGCTCGACGACCTGCACCGTCGGCGGAGTCCCGTTCCAGGTGCAGAACACCGAGTACGTCGTCCCGTTCTTCCCGCCCCCGTCGCTGAAGTCCACCCGGATCCAGGCGTCGTTCGTCCACACCTGCATCGACCAGCCCGGCTCCGGCGTCGCCGAGACGAGCTTCGCCGAGCGCGTGCCGAGCTCGAAGACCACCCGGCCGCCGTCGGTGCGATAGCTCTTCACCTCGCCCGAGTTCGACGGCGCGGGCGGCTTCGCCGGGGTGGCCGACGGCTTACGGGAGGGGCGCGGGGCCGACGGTGAGGGGCTGGTCCCGCCGGTGCGCGACGGGGCGGAGGCGGACGGGGGCGGCGAGGTCCGGTGCGTCGAGGAGACGAGCGGCGCCCCGGTGCTCTGCCCGATGCGCTGAGGAGGACCCGAACCCACCGAGACCGGCACGGCCCGGGGCGGGTCGTAGGCCGTCCCCGTCATGACCGTGTGCACACCCCACCACGAGAGTGTGACCGCCGCGCCGGTGGCGAGCGTCCACGCCAGCGCGTGTACGAGTCCTCGTTGCATCGGCACATCCTGCACCACCCGGCCCGCCCCGCTCGCCCCCGGAGGTCGTGAACAACCGCCCTTCTCCGGCCTTTACGGAGGTTTCCGACGGGACCGGGACCGGGCCCGCCGGCATGGCGTACGGTGCCGCCCATGGCAAGTGTGCTCGTGGTCGAGGACGACCAGTTCGTACGTTCCGCCCTCATCCGGCACCTCAGTGAGGCCTCCCACACGGTTCGGAGCGTGGGCACCGCGCTCGAAGCGCTGCGCGAGGTCGCGCACTTCCGCTTCGACGTGGTCATCCTCGACCTCGGGCTGCCCGACCTGGACGGCGCCGAGGCGCTGAAGATGCTGCGGTCCATCACCGATGTGCCCGTGATCATCGCCACCGCCCGGGACGACGAGAGCGAGATCGTCCGGCTGCTCAACGACGGCGCCGACGACTACCTGACGAAGCCGTTCTCCGTCGAGCACCTCTCCGCCCGGATGGCCGCCGTGCTGCGCCGCTCGCGCGCCGCCGGCGGTCAGGCGCCGCCGCCCCGGGTCATCCGCGTCGGCGGGCTCTCCATCGACCCGCTGCGCCGCAGCGCCGAGCTGGACGGGGCCGAACTCGACCTGACCCGACGCGAGTTCGACCTGCTCACCTTCCTGGCCGGGCGGCCCGGTGTGGTCGTCGCCCGCAAGGAGCTGCTGGCCGAGGTCTGGCAGCAGTCCTACGGCGACGACCAGACCATCGACGTCCATCTGTCCTGGCTGCGCCGCAAGCTCGGCGAGACCGCCGCCCGGCCGCGCTATCTGCACACACTGCGCGGCGTCGGTGTGAAGCTCCAGCCGCCGGCCGACGCCCCGGCCGACGCCCCGGCCGACGCCCCGGCCGGCGCTCCGGCCGACAGGCCGCTCGCGGAGCCGCCCGCATGAGATGGGCCCTCGTCAAGGTCTGCCTGGCGGTCACCGCCATGGTCGTCATCGCCTTCGCCGTGCCGCTCGGACTCGTCATCCGGGAGCTGGCCAGCGACCGGGCGTTCTCCGACGCCGAACGCCAGGCCGCGATGATCGCCCCGACGCTCTCCATCACCACCGACCGCGAGGAGCTGACCCGGGCCGTCCTGTCCACCGAACCGGGCGACCGGGGACGCCTCGCCGTCCATGTCCCCGCCGAAGGAGGGCCCCTGGACATCGGCACCCGACGCGCCACCCCCAAGGACGTGGCGACCGTGCGCAAGGCCGGGCGCGCCTCCATCACCGAGGTCACCGGCGGCTTCGCACTCCTCCAGCCGACCGCGCTGGGCACCGGGGACATCGCCGTCGTCGAGGTGTTCGTCCCCGAGGGCGAGGTCTCCCACGGGGTGGCCACCGCCTGGCTGACGCTGGCGGGCGTAGGCGTCGCGCTGATCGTCGGCTCGGTCGCGGTCGCCGACCGGCTCGGCGTGCGGATGGTGCAGCCCGCCCAGCGCCTCGCGGGCGCCGCCCAGGACCTGGGGGAGGGGCGGCTCGGCACCCGGGTCCCCGAGGAAGGCCCCACCGAACTGCGTTCCGCCGCCGTCGCGTTCAACTCCATGGCCGACCAGGTCGTCCAGCTCCTGGCCAACGAGCGCGAGCTGGCCGCCGACCTCTCGCACCGGCTGCGCACCCCGCTCACCGTGCTCCGGCTGAACGCCGCGTCCCTCGGCGAGGGTCCGGCGGCCGAACAGACCCGGGCGGCGGTCCAGCAGTTGGAGCACGAGGTCGACACGATCATCCGCACCGCCCGCGAGCAGCGCCCGCAGCCCCAGAACGGGCAGACGGGGGCGGGCTGCGACGCCTCCGAGGTGATCCGTGAACGCATGGGCTTCTGGTCGGCGCTCGCGGAGGACGAGGGCCGCGAGGTGCGCCTCGCGGGAGTCGACCGTACGGTGCGCATCCCGGTGGCCCGCCCCGAACTGGCGGCCGCCCTCGACGCGTTGCTCGGCAATGTCTTCCGCCACACTCCCGAGGGCACCGCCTTCTCCGTCGACGTCCACCACAGCGGCGACGCGGTCATCGTGCTCGTCTCCGACGCCGGCCCGGGGATCTCCGACCCGGAGGCCGCCCTCGCCCGGGGCACCAGCGGGCGCGACGCCGCGAGCGGGTCCGTCGGCTCCACCGGACTCGGCCTCGACATCGTGCGCCGGGTCGCCGAGTCCACCGGCGGCGACCTGCGCATCGGCCGGTCCGTCCTCGGCGGCACGGAGGTCCGGATCTGGATCGGCCTGTACGGCAGCCGCCCCGAGCGCGGCCGGCGCGGACACGGCCGCCGGGTCGGCCGCCGGACCGGCTGGCAGCGGCGCAGGGAGCCCCGGACCACGACCGTCCCCGGGCCCCAGCATTAACCCGCGCCGATGGGTTCCTTAAGCCCGCCCTAAGAACATCAACTGCGGCCCGTAACGCGCTCTTTGTCCATTCCGTTGCCGCTAGCGTGCTCGTTGTACCTCCTCGTCGGCGGTACAGACCCCCACGCCGGCCCCCACCGCCACCGGTCGCCCCGGTGGCGGTGGGGAAACCGGCAGCCCAGCAGCCCGAACGCCCCCCTCGGGCCCCGAACCGCACCCTGGCCCCCCACCGCGCGTCCCGGCCGGACCCCACCCCACCTCCGGCCGGGGCGCGCATCTCACCCGGCCTGGGCCCGCCACTCCTCGGCGTACGCGTCGAAGATCGCCCGCAGATGGTGGCCGATCTTCAGGTAGTCCAGATCGTCGAGGTTGGCCAGCGACACCCGCACCGACCACTCCGGGCCGTCGAACCCGCCGCCGTTGAGCAGCACCACCGATGTCTGCTCGGCCAGCCGGAACAGCGGGTCGACCGGCTCGTAGTTCTTCTCCAGGAAGTCGGCGAACGGCTTTCCGTGCACCCGCTCCGCCTCGGCCAGCAGGTCCAGCTCGATGTAGTACGCCGCCCGCTTCGGGTCCTCCGAGACCTTCATGTGCACGCCCTCCAGGAGGAGTTCGAGCCGCTGCTGGACGATCGCCCGGATCCGGTGCTTGTAGGCCTGGCCCTCGTCCAGCATGTCGAAGAGGGAGAAGAGCACCATCATCATCTGCTGCGGCAGCGACAGACCCGCCGTGTGGTTCAGCGCCACCTGCCGGGAGTCCGCCACCAGCCGGTCGATGAACCGGATCTTCTCCGGCTCCAACGACAGCGTTCCGTAACGCTTGTCGAGCCGGTCCTTCTGCTCCCGGTCCTGTTCCTTCAGCATCGCGTCGATCACGTTGTCGTCGTGCAGCGCGATCACCCCGAGCCGCCAGCCGGTCGCCCCGTAGTGCTTGGAGTAGGAGTAGACGAGGAGCGTGTTGCGCGGCAGGTCGGCCGCGAGCGAGCGGAAGCCCTCCACGAACGTCCCGTACACGTCGTCGGTGACGATGATCAGGTTCGGGTTCCGCTCCCCGACGATGGACACGATCTGTTCGGCGACCCGGGTGGAGAGCGCGAGGGAGGGCGGGTTGCTCGGGTTCACACAGCAGACCAGCTTCACCGACGGGTCCGCCAGCTTGGCGATCTCCTCCTCCGGGTAGCGCCACTGCCGCACCCCGGTCTCCGTGAACAGGCTCGCCTCCACCCGCACCACGTCGAAGTCGTACGTGTCCAGTTCCGGGATCTCCAGGTACGGGGTGAACACCGGCACCATCAGGGCGATCCGGTCGCCCTTCTTCAGGATCCCGTTCTTCATCAGCGAGTCGAAGACGTAACACATCGCCGCCGTGCCGCCCTCGGTCGCGAACAGGCTCAACGTCTGCCCCTCCGGCGGCCGGTGGTCGAACATCTCGTCCGCGATGTAGCCGCGCACGATCTGCTCGGTGTGGTGCAGGATCCGGTCCGGGACGGGATAGTTGTCGCCGATCGAGGAGTCCGCCAGCTCGTGCACGAACGCGTCCCGGTCGAAGCCGAACCGCTTCACCGCCAGGTCCACGCTCGCCTTCAGCAGCTCGATGCCCGGCAGCTCCGGGTGCGTACGGACGAAGTGCTCGAAGCGCTCCGCACACCCCGACTCCTCCGGCATGCCGCCCAGGTTGTCGGCCGTCCACACCCGCCGGGACTCCGAGATCGCGAAGTAGCCGAGCGCGTGGTACGCCTCGCGGGGCCCCGTGGCGACCCAGTTCGGGTTCCCGCGGCCCGCGTTCAGCATCGTCCGGGTCGACTTCCCCTTCTGACCCGGCTGATCGCTCTGCGCGGCCGTCGCGATCTGGATGAACTTGTCCTTCAGCTCGAACGGGGAGAGCTGGGCGAACGACCGGATCTCTTCACGGCTGATGCTGGTCTTGGGCATGGTGGTGTCCACTCCGTAGCAGGTCAGTGGTTGAGCAGGACGATCACGGCGCCCCACACCGTCAGCAGGACGTTGCCGACGGCGTACGGGATGGTGTAGCCGAGGGTGGGGATCTGGGACTTCGAGGTCTCGTTGACGGCGCCGATCGCCGCCGTGGTGGTCTGGCCGCCCGCCAGGACGCCCATCAGGATCGGGAAGCGGATCTTCTGCACGTAGTGCCCGACCAGGAACCCGACGAGCAGCGGTACGACGGTGGCGACCGCGCCCAGCAGCAGCAGCCCCCAGCCGGCCGAGGACAGCCCGCTGGTGAAACCGGGCCCGGCGTTGATACCGACGACGGCCACGAACAGGCAGAGCCCGAGCGTGTCCATGAACCACTGCGCGCCGGGCGGCACGTTCCCGTACGTCGGGTACTTGCCGCGGATCCAGCCGAAGACGAGGCCCATGATCAGGCCGCCGCCCGAGGTCGACAGGGAGATCGGCACCCCGCCGGCCGTCAGCGCCGGGATGCCGATGCAGCCGCCGAGGAAGATGCCGAGGCCGACCCAGACCATGTCCGTCGCGAAGCTCGTCGGGACGGGCTTGCCCAGCGCCTTCCCCGCCGGGCCGACCAGGCGTTCCGGGCCGGTGAGGACGAGCGTGTCGCCGCGCTCCAGCTTCGTGGACAGCCGGTAGGGGAAGACCGCCCCCGCCCGGTACAGCTTGTCGATGTACACGCCGACCATGAACGGCTCCCGCCGTACCTCCTCCACGGTCCGGCCCAGCTGCGCCTTCTCCGAGACGACGACGTGCAGCGTCTCGGTGCGGTAGCCCAGCAGCGTCACGTCGTCGGCCTCGGACCCGATGTGCGTCACCGCGTCGAACTCCACCAGGTCGCCCCGGATCGCGCTGACCGCGACGGTGTCGCCGAGGCGCAGGACGCGGGACTGGTCGTGCTCCAGGACCGTGCCGTCGCGGCGGATCCCGGTGAGGTAGACCCGGCGGCCCAGTGCCTTCTGCTGCTCCTCGAAGTCCGCCACCGAGCGGCCCGCCAGATCGGGCCGCTGAACGCTGTACGCGCGCAGCACCACCTCGTAGTAGCCCTCGCCCTCGTCCGGGCTCTCGTCCGGCGCGTCCAGCTCCGCCGCCAGCTCCGCGCTCTCCTTCGCCAGGTCACGGCGGTAGAGCCTCGGCAGCACGTTGGCCAGGAGCATCGCGCACAGGATGGTGCCGAGCGGATACGTCACCGCGTACCCGACGGCCACCAGGTTCTCCTGGGTCTTCACCTCGGCGGGGGAGAGGCCGGGCAGGGTGCCGATCGCGTCCTGGGCGACACCGATCGCGGCCGACTGGGTCAGCGCCCCGCTCATCAGGCCGGCGCCGAGCCCGGGACCGTAACCGAGCAGGTTCGCGAAGAGCCACGACACCAGCAGCCCGGTCACACAGACGATCACCGCGTTGACGACCTGCGGCAGGCCGTCCTTCTTCAGCCCCCGGAAGAACTGCGGGCCGACCCGGTAGCCCAGGGCGAACAGGAACATGATGAAGAACAGGTTCTTCACCGTGTCGTCGATCTGGACCTTGAACTGGGCCCCGAGCAGCAGTCCGGCGACCAGACAGCCCGTCACCGCGCCCAGCGCGATCGCCCGGTAACGGATCTTCCCGAGCAGGAAGCCGAACGCGACCACGAGGAAGACGAGCAGCTCGGGGTGGGGCTGGAAGACGTTCCGGTTCAGGAAGTCGATCACGTCATGCCCCCAGTACGCCGACGAGGATGGGCCCGGTCAGCGGCAGCAGGAAGTTGGAGAGCGTGTACGTGATCGTGTAGCCGAGAAGCGGTACGGAGCTCTGGGCCACCTGGGTGATGGAGGTGATCGCCGGGGTCGAGCACTGCTGTCCGGCGATCGCGCCGATCAGCAGCGGCTTCTCGATCTTCAGCAGCTTGCGCCCGACGATCAGGGAGATCGTCGCCGGGACCAGCACCATGGCGATGCCCGCGAACGGCAGCAGCGCCCCGTACTCCTTCAGCAGCGGCCAGGCCTGGGGCCCCGCCGCCAGCCCCGTACAGGCGATGAAGACGGCCAGGCCCATGTCCTTGAGCGTGCTCGCGGCCTGCGGCGGGAACGCCCCGAACGTCTGGCTGCGGGAGCGGAACCAGCCGAAGACCAGGCCGGAGATCAGACAGCCGCCGCCGGTGCCGAGCGACATCGGGATGTCCCCGAGCTTCACGACGATCTGGCCGAGCAGGGAGCCCGCCACGATGCCGAAGCCGAGGTAGATGAAGTCGGTGGCGTCGTTCTTCACCACCGCGCCGAGCTTCGCGACCAGCCGGTTCAGCCCGCCCCGGGCACCGACCAGGGTGAGCACGTCGCCCCGGGCGAGGACCGTCTCCCCGCTGGCGGGCAGGTGCTGGTCGTTGCGCAGCACGTCGGTGACGTAGACGCCGTCCTTGCGGAACTCCGGATGGCGCTTCTCCAGCCGGTCGATCGTCGCGCCGATCGTCTCCTTCTCGGTGACCGCGACCTGACTGGTGGCCAGCGGGGCGTCGAGCCCCGGCACGGCCGGGGTCTCCGGGCCGATCTCCCGGCCCGCCTCGATGATGGCCGCCCGCTCCCCGACCACCTGGATCAGGTCGCTGAGCGTCAGCTCCAGACCGTGCGAGGGCGTCAGCAGCTTGCTGCCGCGCTTGACGCCCTCGACGGTGATCCGGCCGCCCAGGGCGCTCTCCAGAGAGCCGACGGTCCGCCCGTCCGCCCGCGTCACCAGGTAGGTGCGGCCGACCATGCCGGGCAGCGCCTCGCGCTCGTCGGACTCCAGCCCGCCCTGGCCGCCGCGCATCTTCTCCCACAGCTCGCGCGAGGCGTCCGCCAGGTTGATGCGCATCAGCATCGGCATGATCTGGCTGGTGTAGAGCACGATGGTGATCAGGCCGAACAGGTAGCAGACCGTGTACGCGGTGGCGACGTGCCCCTGGTACTGGGTGATCTGCTCGGAGGTCAGGTCCTCCAGCTTGCCGATGGCCTCGGTCGCCGTCCCCACGACGGCGGACTCGGTGGCCGCTCCGGCGAGGATTCCGGATGCCGTGCCCACGTCCAGGTCGAAGGCCTTGGCGAGCCCGTAGGCGATGCCCAGGACGCAGACCAGCTCGATCAGACAGAGCGCGAAGAAGCGCAGGCTCTTGCGGTTGAGGTTGGCGAAGAACTGCGGTCCGGCCATGTAGCCGAGCGAGAAGATGAACAGCGCGAAGAAGACGGTCTTGACGTCGTCATCGACGCTGATGTGCCGGGTGCCGAGCAGCAGCGACACGATCAGGGTGCCGCAGATGCCGCCGAGCGTGATCGGGCCGACGCGGAGCTTGCCGACGAGATAGCCGGCCGCGAGGCAGAAGAAGAGGGCCAGTTCGGGATGGTCGCGCAGTACGCCCATCCCGCCTCACTCACCGGGGCTGGTGTCGGCGACCAGGATGATCAAAAGGTACATAAGGGAGAAATTAACAGGGGTGGGGTCCCCCGGCAGCTCGCCCGGCCCGGCCCGCCCCCGTTCACCTTCCGACGGGAGGGCGGCCCAACGCCCCCTCGGTGACGCGCCGGACATCCCTCGGCAACGGAATCGTCTTCAACTCTTGACACCCACCCCCTTCAGGCAGCAACCTTCCGGCAACGGCGCATGGGAGCGCTCCCACTCTGGGGGAAGGTCTCGCGCGCTTCCTCTTCCCGCACCAGATCCGACGCCCTCCGCCCTGCCTCGCGGAACAGCGCCGGTACCACCCCGGAACAAGGAGCAGTGGAATGCGCATCACCCGCAGCGTTGCCGGTCGACGCAGGAGAACCGCCTTCGTGGCCACCACGGGCCTCACGGTCACCGCCCTCCTCCTCACCGGATGCGGCGGCTCGTCCGACTCGGACAAGGGAGCCGACGCGGACGGGAACATCACCCTGACCCTCGCCGACTTCGGGCAGTTCGGGTACAAGGAGGCCGGGCTCTTCGAGAAGTACCACGAGCTGAACCCGAAGATCACGGTCAAGGAGGACACCACCGCCGAGGAGAAGAACTACTACCCCAAGCTCCTCCAGCAGCTGAACTCCGGCAGCGGCCTCGCCGACGTCCAGGGCATCGAGGTCGGCCGGATCAAGGAGATCGTCGACACCAAGGCGGACTCCTTCGCCGACCTCTCCAAGACGATCGGCGTGGACGAGTGGGTGTCGTGGAAGGCGAAGCAGGCCACCGCCCCCAACGGCGCGGTCATCGGCGCGGGCACCGACATCGGCCCCATGTCCCTCTGCTACAACCGTGAGCTGTTCGAGAAGGCCGGACTGCCCACCGACCGCGCCGAGGTCGCGAAGCTGACCGAGGGCGGCTGGGAGGACTTCCTCGCGCTGGGTGAGCAGTACAAGAAGAAGGCCCCCGAGGGCACGTACTTCATGGACTCCGCGAGCGCCATGTTCAACGCCGTGGTCAGCTCCAGCCCCGAGCAGTACTACGACGCGAGCGGCAAACCGATCTACGAGAAGAGCGCCAGCGTCGAGAAGGGCTGGAAGCTCGCCGCCCAGGCCGCGTCCAAGAAGCTGACGCAGGGCCTGGCCCAGTTCGAGGACCAGTGGCAGGCGGCCCTGCGCAAGAGCACCGTCGCCACCGTCGTCTGTCCCGCCTGGATGGCCGGCCAGATCTCCACCTACGCCGGTGACGCCAACAAGGGCAAGTGGGACATCACCAGCGCCCCCGGCAACACCTCCGCCAACTGGGGCGGCTCCTTCCTCGCCGTCCCGAAGTCCGGGAAGAACGTCGCCGAGGCCACCAAGCTCGTCGCGTGGCTGACCGCCCCCGAGCAGCAGGCCGCCGTCTTCAAGGCGATCGGCGTCTTCCCGTCCAACCAGGGCGCCTACGACCTGCCCGACGTGAAGAACGCGACCCTGCCGTATTTCAACAACGCCCCCATCGGCCAGATCTACGCCGACGGCGCGAAGTCCATCCCCGAGGCGGTCCTCGGCCCGAAGGACGGCGTGATCAAGGACTCCATCTCCACCCAGATCAACAACATGGAGCAGCGCGGCACCAGCCCCGACGACGCCTGGGACGCGGCCGTGCGGACGATCGACAAGGCCATCGGCTGACCTGACACCTGACACCTGACCGGCCCGAGCCGGTCCGGTGTCAGGTGTCAGGTCAGCCGATGGCC